>NZ_JBQQEZ010000016.1:0-60285 GCF_052258425.1 Psychrobacter sp. T6-4 | reverse complement strand
CGATGTGTGTAGCTAACCTGTACTAATTGCTCGTTTGGCTTGACCATACAACACCCAAGTGGTTTGTAATTATCTATTGAGTGACAATTATGCGTCTGTCACGCACCTTCAATTACTTGAAGGTCCCTTGACAGACAAAACGCGCAATGGTTATTCATAGAATGGTAAGCATTATATCGATATCACCTTTATCCTTGATTCAGTTAGGATAGTGATACTTAGTCAATTAAGTAAAACCAACAGACTCATAT
This sequence comes from Psychrobacter sp. T6-4, assembly GCF_052258425.1. NCBI lineage: Bacteria > Pseudomonadati > Pseudomonadota > Gammaproteobacteria > Moraxellales > Moraxellaceae > Psychrobacter > Psychrobacter sp. T6-4. Next base: position 60,034 of record NZ_JBQQEZ010000016.1, on the reverse strand, counting down.
CTAACCCCCTTTGCTGACGACAATAGCACGATGGCACCACCTGATCCCTTCCCGAACTCAGAAGTGAAACATCGTCGCGCCAATGGTAGTGTGGCTCCGGCCATGTGAGAGTAGGTCATCGTCAGCTCTCTATTCTAAGAAGAGTCATCCTTAATCGGATGGCTCTTTTTTTTATCTTTAATTTTTACCATTTACCATGTGACCTACGCAGCCAATCCTATTTAAAGGATTGGCTCTTGCGAACCTAAAATTGACATGCAATTTTTTAACGGTTCTCAGGTCATCGTCAGCTCTCTATTCCTAGACTAGCCCAATCCTATTTATTCAGGATTGGGCTTTTCTTTGTTTTATGTTTAAAAAGATCTGTTACGTACAGCTCTAATCATATCAACTCTTATATAACATTCTTAAACTTGGGATTTCCATTCTTGGTTAGACTCAAATATGTCTTGATATACTGCCTCTTTAATAGAATCAGCATTAAAACGACTTCTGTTTTCGCTCAGTCTCAATACTCTAGGCAGTCGACTGATTCCTAATTCACCATCTGCTAATGCGTAATGTCTATATTTTTCATTGATAATTTCATTACATTCAAATTCAGGGTATACCATTCCTTTGTTTTGATTTTTTGCCATTCTGACAATGAACACAAATAGATCTTCATTTACCGATTGTTCTGTCTCTATGATGTCTTCTAGTGAATAATTAGGCGTCTTGCCTGCTTTCAATTTTTGCCAAAAACTACCTTTCTCTTTAACTTCATTATAATTCGCTATATTATCTTTATAAGACTGTAGCTCGCTTAAAGAGATTTCAGTCTCTTCTAACTTTTCTTTAACTGTTGTTAAGGGTACTTTAATATGATCGGCATGTTCCTCTACTCTTTGCTGCTCAGCATTTAGTACCAAACGTAATTTATCTAATAGTTTGCGCATAGCGATAAGCTTTATAACCATGACCTCACCACTATCAGAATACATCACTAAAGGTTGCAGTCTAAAATCTTGAATATTATCACTCATCTGTTTTGCTAATTGATCTAAATGATAAAACAGATAGTTTCGATCATTAATATCGTTTTCTGTCAGTTTGATGACATTAGGTAGTTTTTGTAGTATTAGCAGAGATAACTGCTTTTCATACTTGATAAGACGTTCTTTGATTATAACTTCAGGTTGACTACCATCTTGTTCGAGCGGCTCTTTAAGTAAAGGTTTTAAATAGCAGCTGTATAAGCGTTTAATTTCATTCACAAATTTTAAGATAGTATCAGAGACTCCTCTATCGAGTGTATATAATCTGGACATACAGTAAGAAGAATGCGTGAGATATTTAGAATCCTTCATACGCTTTTTGTCTAGTACAATATGAGTAAGATAGACAAACTGATGGTGACCGCCGCCGCTACTATCCTCATGTAAAAAACGTCTAAAAGAGTACGGGTTTTTATCGATCTGATCTGCAATACCAATCAAAAACCAGTAACGCTGTCCTTCAACGATAAAGAACTTTCTATCTAAGCCTTCTTTTTTGATAAACGCTGGAAAATGTGTAAGTTCTTGAAATTCTAAATCAGAGGAATCCCAACTTCTAAAGTCTCTACCTTGAATCTGCTGCTTGATAAAGACTTCTTTAAAATAGGACTTCACGATATCATCATTTAGCTGACGTAGACCTGAATGTATGGTTAACTCTATAGTGTCAATCCAGTTTGCTAACTCGTATAAAAATGCTATTCGTATTCTATGACGACTTTTTTGATCTAGTAGAGAATCATGAACCTCTAAATTATCTAAGTAGCCAAGTAGTGCTTCAACTTTATCAGCCAAAGCTATCGCGTTATAAGCTTTAATGTCAGAGCTTACGACTTTGAGCATATGAGAGGCGATGGAAATCAGATCTTTATTATTAGTTTTGATACTACCAATCGTAAAAGACAGAGTTTCAGGACGCTTATAGACTAATTTTTTGTCTGCACTAATCGTTATACCGCGAGGCTTTAGTATATTCTTATAGATACTGTACTGACTTTTCTTATGCAATTTGGGTAATATTTTTTCAACGGATTCATACCAATCAGAGCTAAGTGCGGGATCTATAGATTTTAGCTTGTAAAGCTGATACTCAGATAAGTCATGAATATTCATGAGTTGAAGTCCTTTAGGCATTCGGTCAATTGTATGACATACTAAATAAGCAATTGTAATGCACAATTGTCATAGGATAAACCATCAGCTGATAATAATTAAAAAAGTTTACAACTAAAAATTTTAAATGAATAAGAATCTATATAAATGAGGAAGAACAATATGAGTACGTCAAAAGTTAATTACCAAGGCTCATTGCGTACGAGCGCAGTGCATCTGCAATCTAGCAACGAAATTATCACAGATGCGCCAACGGACAACCAAGGTAAAGGCGAGGCGTTTTCGCCAACGGATTTGTTAGCGACCAGCTTAGCCAGTTGTATGTTAACTATTATCGGTATTAAAGCTGCTGATATGGGTATTGATATTACGGGCACTACAGCTGAAGTGACTAAGATCATGGAATCTGATCCAAGACGAGTTAGTGAGATACACGTCGCTATGCATTTTTTACAGAAGCTAGATGATAAAACACAAAAAGTGTTTTACAACACAGCATTAACTTGTCCTGTGGCTCGTAGCCTCCACCCAGACGTGGTTCAAAACGTAACCTTTAGCTATGCAGATGGTGGTTAATATGACGACCAAGACATTACTCATAGTTGCTCATTCGCCCTCAAAGAATACCAAAAAACTAGCACAAGCAGCTTTTGATGGCGCCAACCATCCCGATATTAATATCAATGTGGTACTCAAGTCTCCGCAAGATACGCAGCCTGAAGATATAATGGCAGCAGATGCTTTGCTATTAGGCACGACAGAGAATTTATCTTACATGGCAGGATTGACCAAAGATTTTTTTGATCGCTGTTATTATCCGGTTTTGGAGCACAAGCAAGGCCTACCTCTCGCACTGTATATCCGAGCAGGGTTTGATGGTACAGGGACTAAACTGGCTATGAAGACGATCATCACGGGTCTGCGCTGGAATCAAATTCAAGATACGCTCATTTTAAAAGGGGAGTGGCAAGAGGAGTTTACTGAGCAAGTAAAAGAACTTGCTATGACTTTAGCTGCTGGGGTAGAAGCAGGTATTTATTAGTTAAATAGCTAACGAAGATATAAACAGAATTTAGAGCACTAAGATCAAACTAAGTAATTTGGACCAAAAAGCTATGACTTCTCCATTACCGTTTTCTCAAGCTTGCGAAAATAACAAAGACGTTATCCTAAAGGTTTTGCAAGTAGAGCTGCAAGGTTATACGCGGGTGCTAGAGATAGGCTCAGGAACGGGTCAGCATAGTGTATATTTTGCACCAAACTTGCCTCATTTGATTTGGCAGACTAGTGATGTTGTGAGCAACCACTCTTATATAAAAGCTTGGCATGATACTTATCCTACGACCAATTTAAGAGCGCCATTGGCATTTGATTTAACTTGTGATTCCATTCCACTGACTGATAATGTCAAAGACTCTTACGATGCTGTGTTTACTGCCAACACATTTCATATTATCAGCTGGTCTTTGGTTCAGACCTTGATTGAATTGGTAGGTGATGCATTACCTATGAATGGCAAGCTCATTGTCTATGGCCCGTTCAATGAAGATGGCAGGTACACAAGCGAGAGTAATCAACGTTTTGATTTATCATTAAAACAACGTGATGCCGCTAGTGGTATCCGTGACAAAGAGGACGTCCTCACTCTAGCAAAGAAGCATGATTTACAGTTATCAACGCAATACGATATGCCTGCAAACAACCAAATATTGGTGTTTCAAAAAAGAGTGCAGGCATAAGGTAGAGATGCCACTGCTATCCTGTGTTACGTAACCCTGCTGCGAGAGCATTTATACTACGAATCAGGGGATCTTCTACAGCGAGCTTATCCTTGTCGTCATCAGCATCACCCTTTTGCCGTAAGCGTTTGAGCAGCTCAATTTGGATGTAGTTAATCGGATCTAAGTAGGCATTACGCCATTCTAGCGATGCCGATAGCTCTTGTTGGTTGGATAATAAAGACTGCTGGTTGAGCAGTGAGTTAAGACCAGAGTGAGTTAGCTCATGCTCTTTGACTACATCATTCATAATATGCTCGCGCAGACTCTCATCATCGCAGAGTAAGCTGTAGGCGCGCGCAATGTCCATCTCAGACTTGGTAAATGCCATCTCTATGTTACTTATAAAGACAGTAAAGAAAGGCCAGTTGGCGTTCATCTCCTTCATCAGCTCCTCGTCTTGTTTAACGCTATTCAAAGCGCTACCAACGCCGTACCACGCAGGTAGGGTAAAACGCGCCAGCGACCAGCCAAATACCCAAGGTATGGCGCGAATCGTTGACTTGCTCGGTAAGCCTTTTTTACGATGCGCAGGACGCGAGCCGATATTGAGCAGGGATATCTCTTGTACAGGGGTCGCCTGCGAATAAAATGAGTAGAATCCTTCGGTGTGATCAGTGAGTGCCCGATATTGGGTTTCACCAGCATCGGCCAGACGCGCGAACAAATCCTCATAACGCTCTAAGTGCTGAGGCTGTTCTAAAAACTTAGAAGAACTGGCTTTGAGTGCGCCTGTGATACCCATAGTCAGCTGGAAAACGGCAGTGTCTGGATTAGCGTACTTGGCGTATAGTACTTCACCTTGTTCAGTGAATTTGATTTGACCATCTAGAGTGCCTGTAGGTTGAGCGGCAATAGCTTGATGAGTTGAGCCACCACCACGGCTAATTGAACCGCCGCGACCATGAAATAGACGCGTATGGATTCCGTATTCATTAGCGATACGCGTGATGGTCTGCTGGGCGCTGTATAACTGCCAAGCTGAGGTTATTATGCCGCCATCTTTTGAAGAGTCAGAATAGCCCAGCATAATCTCTTGAGTATTATCGGTTTGCTCAAGGAGCTGGCGATACAGTGGATTGTCTAAGACAGTAGGTAATATCTTATCGATATTTTTAAGATCATCGATCGTCTCAAACAAGGGCGCAACAGGTAGTGCTGCAAATAAATGCCCCTTATCATCAATACCAGATAACCCTGCAAAACGCATGAGTAGTAGCACTTCTAAAATCTGACTGGCGTTGTTGGTCATTGAGATGACATAACTACCAAAGGTATCATCGCCGACCAGTTTACGAAGATTAGCTACTGTCTGCATTAAAGCCAGTTGTTCACGGGTTTGCTCGCTCAAATGATCACTATAAATAAGCGGTGTCCCTGGGTTTTTGAGCAAGCGCGTTAGCCATTCTTGACGTTCTAATTCGTTAAGGTTGTGATAATCAGGTAGGTTTGAGGCATTGGCGAAAATGTCAGCGATAACCTCGCCGTGATAGCCTGAGTCTTGACGGATATCAAGCGCCGCTAGATGAAATCCGCAGGTTTTGACCAAGCGTATCATATCGAGCAGAGCGCCGTCGGCATGTGCCTTATCATGCTTATTAACACTCTGGCGAATCAGGCGTAAATCATCTAATAAATCTTGTGGCGTCAGGTAAGCGTCAAATGCAGCTTGCGTATCTGTGCCTTGGCTTTGAATATGCTCATTAGTGGCTTTGACTTTAGCAAGAATAATCGATAGCAGCCTACGATACGGCTCGTTGTTATAGTCATTAAGATTATAGCCAAACACTTTTTTATCCAGCTCACTATAGTCTTGAATACGAGCATAAACGTCTGGTGCAATAGTGACGACAGTATCGCTATGAATAAGCTCACGGCGTAATTGCTTGAGTAATACCTGATAATGACGCAGCACCGTATTGGCATGCATAAGGACTGCCATCTCAGTGGTCTCGTGCGTGACAAAAGGATTGCCGTCTCTATCACCACCTATCCAAGAGCCAAAATTGACAAAGGCTGGTAGGGGATAGTCGCTTAATTCAGGATAGATATCGACAAGAGCGTTCTTTATGTTGCGATACACTTTGGGAATGGCGGTGAACAAACTGGCATTAAAATAGTGCAGACCGTTATTGATCTCGTCATAAACCAAAGGCTTGCGCGTACGCACCTCATCTGATGACCACAGTAGATCGATGGTCTCAGCTGTTTTTTGTTTGGCTTGCTCAAACGCTAAGCTCTCCTCAGACACGTGATTTAGTGCATCACTATGCTCATACAAAGACTGCAAGATATTCATCGTCGTGCGTCTGCGTGCCTCAGTCGGGTGAGCGGTAAAGACAGGGATAAATTTTAGCTGATCGATAAGGACTTTTATTTGCTCAGGGGTAATGTTGCGCGCGCGGCATTCCAACAAAGTACGGCGAAACGAGCCCTCCCAGCTTTGATTAGACTCAGCGCGCATGACTCGGCGCTGCTCACGCGAGTGGTTCTCTTCTGTCAAATTGGCCAAAAAAAAGTAGATAGAAAAAGCACGAATAACGTTTTTGAGGGTTGGATTGTCCAAGGAGGCAATAAGGTCGATAAGATGCTGCTTGCTTTGCGCGTTTGGCTCACGACGCTGTTGAATAAAGCCCTTACGCAGCGTCTCAATAGTGTTCAATGTGTCCTCTCCAGATTGACGAGCTATCGCCTCTCCCAATAACGACCCTAATAATCTGACACGCGCGCGTAATATATCGTTCTGTAATAGCATCTCGTCCTCCTTGTTGGTATTTCCTAAGTTTTAAAGACAACACGCCCTAGTTTAGAGCTAAGAGGTCTAGAACTAGGGTGTGTCAATAACAAAAGTATCTATATACTCTTTATACTCTTTGTAAAAAGTTATATAAGCTGATGGATCTATTTATAACTGTCTTCTAAAAACGTTAGATAACGATTCCATGAGCGCTCATCTGCACGGGCGTTGTATCTATCAGGATTATTAAAATCGGTAAAAGCATGCACCGCGCCGCTATAGGTAATCATCTCGTGCGGTACTTGACTGGCCTCCAAAGTCTTGCCAAGGGCGGTAAAGTCCTCTAAAGGAACGGCTTCGTCAGCTGTGCCATGAAAGACTAAAATCTCACCGCGAGTGGTGTTGTAATTTTGACCTGTCGGAAGCTCAAGCCCGCCGTGAAAGGGCACAAATGCTTTTTGCTCAAAACCGGATCGGGCAAGCTCTAACGCCACACTTCCGCCAAAACAATATCCCATCGTGGTGCCATTTCGAACATTATTGCCCTGCTGCTGACCTACTGTTAGTGCGCCGGCAAGTAAACGGCGCATTTTGGTTCTATCATCATACAGCTCAGAAGTCAGACGTTTTTTGTCCGCCATTTCGGTGGGGCGAATACCAGCACCGAACATATCAGCGGCTAGGACATTATAGCCCTCAGCAGCTAGCATATCGGCACGTTTTTTCTCGTAGTCTGTGAGTCCATCCCAATCATGAATAAGTAAGATAAAAGGGGCGCTTGGTCGATCCGCTTTGGCGTAATATCCTTCATAGTTTTGATTGTCTACCGTATAGGTAATGTCTGTAGCAGTGATAGCTAGTGCACTTTGACTCACAGTTAGAGCAAACAGACTTAATGATGCGCCAGCGATAAGTGAGCGAGTAGATGACTTTGACAGGAGTGACATAGAGAGCCTCTTTTTATAGATGATTAGGTGTAATAATTAAAAGAAGAGCATGCTAAGAAGATGACCTATATCTTATAGGCTTGCATAAAAGCATACCCTATAGAATAGCTACATTACAAGCATGAGTTATTAATGTAGATTTAATACAAAACGCGGCAAAAATTATCTTTGAGTAATGCAAAAGTTAACTAAATATCAACAAGGTAAACCATGTATCGGCTAGGTTTTTTGGGTACTATGAATGGTCGCTCTTTTATGAGCTTACCTATAATCGACAACCAAAAAAGCTAGGATGCCCAATGAAAACCAATATAGATCATACGGACCCCGCAGTTGATATGAACCCTACGCGCGGCAATGGTGGCGAGACGCACCAACGCGCAGGAGATGACAATAAAGCTTTAACTACGCAGCAAGGCGTCGTTATCGCTGATAACCAAAACTCCCTAAAGGCAGGCGCACGCGGGCCAACACTGCTAGAGGATTTTGTCCTTCGTGAAAAAATTAATCATTTTGACCATGAGCGTATCCCAGAGCGTGTGGTTCATGCCCGCGGCAGTGCCGCTCACGGTTATTTTGAATTGACCGAATCATTAGAAGAATATACGACGGCTAAAATTTTGACTGAGACTGGCAAGCAGACGCCGTTGTTCACGCGTTTTTCTACTGTTGCTGGTAATAAAGGCTCAAAAGATACCCCACGTGATGTACGCGGATTTGCGGTAAAAGTCTATACCGAAGAGGGCAACTGGGATATCGTCGGCAACAATATGCCGATCTTCTTTATTCAAGATGCGATCAAGTTCCCAGATTTGATACACGCGGTTAAGCCTGAGCCTGATCGTGGCTTTCCACAAGCTGCTTCTGCTCATGATACGTTTTGGGACTTTGTCTCGCTTAGCCCTGAAACCATGCACAACCTGATTTGGCTGATGAGTGACAGAGCATTGCCACGCAGCCTGCGCATGATGGAAGGCTTTGGTATTCATAGTTATCGTCTACTAGATAAAGATGGCAAGAGCACCTTTGTACGTTTTCACTGGAAGCCTGTACTCGGTGTTCAATCTACCACATGGGATGAGGCTGTCAAAATCTCTGGCGCAGATCCTGATTATCATCGTCGTGACTTGTATGAAGCGATTGATAACAGCGATTATCCAGAGTGGGAGTTTGGCGTTCAGCTCTTTACAGAAGAAGAGGCTAACGCGTTCCCATTTGATCATCTAGACTCAACTAAGCTGATTCCAGAGGAGATGGTACCTGTCAAAATAGTGGGTAAGATGGTGTTAAACCGTAATGTAGATAACTTCTTTGCTGAAACTGAGCAAGTTGCCTTCTGCTTATCTCATGTGCCACCAGGTATTGATTTTAGTAATGATCCATTACTACAAGGTCGCTTGTTTAGCTATTTGGACACTCAGCTTAAGCGTTTGGGCTCACCAAACTTTGTGCAAATTCCTATCAACGCGCCAAAGTGCCCGTTTGCCAACAACCAGCAAGATGGCCATATGCAAATGCAGGTGCCAAAAACTCGCGTACTCTATGAGCCGCAAAGCCTAGATACAACGCGTCCACGTGAGAGTGTTGAAAAGGGTTTTGAGTCGTTTGCTGAAAAGTTGGATGATGGCGTCAAAGGTCGCGTACGTGCTGAGAGCTTCGCTGATCACTATAGCCAGCCGCGTATGTTTTATCGCAGCCAGACCCCTGCAGAACAAGCTCACATCGCTTCAGCTTACGCGTTTGAGCTTGGTAAGGTGGACACCGCTCACGTCCGTACTCGCACGCTAAGTCATTTACGCAATATCGATGAAGATTTGGCAAACCGCGTAGCAACAGCACTGGGCATGGAGCTACCTGAAGCCGCTGATCCTGCTGCGCCAGTAATAGATATGGATACCTCAAAAGCAGTACAGACTATTGGTCTATCGCCTAAGACATTAAAAGGCCGCTTGGTCGGTATTTTAGTCGCAGAAGGCTCAAGTCATAGCGAAATCAAGAAATTTGAAGACGCTGTCAATGCTGAGGGCGGCATGGTCAAAATCGTCGCACCGAACAAAGAAGTGACGTTAGACGATGGTACTCGCGTACAAGCTGACGAGCGCTTAGCTGGCGGTCCATCAGTGCTCTTTGATGCGGTAGTAAGTATCATTATGCATCCACCAGCTAAAAATCTTGCAGAGGACAGCTCAGCATTAGACTGGTTCACCGATGCTTATGCGCATTGCAAGGCCATCGCTTATTGCCCTGCAACTGAAGAACACATATTGAGCAAATTGCCGATCGAAAAAGATGCTTTTGTAACCCCGCTTGATGATGTTGATGGCTTTATCGAAAATGCCAAAACTCGTCTGTGGGAGCGTGAGCCAAAGGTACGTGATTTAGCTTAATCACTCACTGATAACTAGCAAAAAACTCAGCCTAAGTGCTGGGTTTTTTGGTTTTTATAAAATGGTTTAGCTCTTTTCACAATAAAAGACTACTCAAACCACATCAATCTCTAGCGCAAAAACACCACATAACCTTTAAAGTGGGAGTTATTTTCCAAAAATTCTGCGCCTTGCCATTGACCGCCTTCAATAACACCAATCTTAAAATCAAACGGTAAGTTTTCTAACTTTTTTAGATATCGAGAGTAATCGGGCAAAGTCATTGTCCCTTGATAGGTTTGAATAACCAGCTCATCAATAGCATCATTAAGTTGCATAAACTGAGGATCATCCGCTTGGTTTGACCAATCAAGCAATCCAGTCACACTTAATTGATATTGCGCTGGCAACTGCTGACGAATACCTTTGAGTAACTCGGCGTATTTATCGAGTTGATAGGTTGGCGCGTCATAGTCTATTTGAATACCCATGACTTGATTACCTGCACGCTGCCATTTGTCCAAGCGCTCAATAAGCTGCGGTATAACCTTATCTGACCACTCTTGACTGGTTGCCCGATAGACCAGCCAAATCTTTTTGTCAGGTAAGGGGCGCACGCCTAAACCTTGAGAGGTAAGCGTTGCCGGTGCCGCATGAGCCGCGTTCTCACGCGTGTTGGGACGATAGTACGGAATATTGGGCGAACGAATTTCACCTTGTAAAAGATATAAGGTATGAGCTTGGCTAAGTTTAGTGTCATCTTTGGACGGCGTCCAAATCCAAAATTGCTCGTAGTCCTTGGGATTGATAATGACACTATCGCCACCACTACCACTAACAGAAGCATCTGTGTCTGGAGAATGAACACTATTAGGATGACTAGTCTCTGAATGGGTTGGTTGAACCTTATCAGACTGACTAGTCGCAAGAGATTTTTCAAACTGAATATAAATAAAAACCGCAAAGAGCAGAATGATTAAGAAAATAGACCCTAAGACGAACCTTTTGAGTTTGAGCTGTTTATTTATCAAGTCAATATTTCCTAATACTTAACACATCTTAATGCTTAACGCGTCTCAATGTTTAACACGTCTCAATATTTAGCACGTTCTAATTTTAGACGGGTTATTACCAGTAGTATTTTTGATTTTGTGCCCAAGTCGTATTGCTAAAGTCTGATTTTAAACGTTGAAACCACCCTTTACGGACTGACATATCCACGTCCTCATCGCTACATTGGTTATTACCAGCACTTGCAAAGCAACCAATGGCACGGTGTAGGGCATAAGCAGATAATTCGTCATCTGGATTATTGGTAAATATAGCTTGATACATATCTAATCGGCTTGTATTTTTACCCTTAAAACGACTGGGTATGTCTCCTAAGTAAGGATAACTCATATCGCTTTGATCAGCAGTATGATAATACTGGTCATAATCGTTGAGATAGCTTGTGACATTAGTATCATACATAAACTCAGCCAGACATAGAGTTTGTAGTCTATCCTTTGGGTTTTGGCTTAAGCGAGTGACGGTTTTGGTTAAGTCTTGGCAGTTGATACTAGGACTTATCTTTTTGCCTTGCCAATTAAATTCATTAAAAACAGGCAAGTATTTGAGTGTCTCCTCTTGACTATCATAGCCCAAGTATTCTTGAGCATTCTTCGGAAGATAGGAGGGCTTATAGGTTAAGTAGTCTTTATAGCGCCCATGGATCAGTGATTTGCTCAGTAGCGCGTAGCGGGCTTCTGCACCAATAGTATCGGTTGGCGAATGACTATTAGCAATTTGCTGTAATAGCGCAGGATCAGCAGAATACTTTATTATTCGTACTTTTAGAACTTGTGATTGCATGTTGGCATTATTACCAAACAGTTTGCTGTAATCATTAGTTTGATCCGCTCGAAGCGCTAACGCCAGCTCGGTTACAATATTCTGAAACGGCTGTTTGGGTAGCTTGTGCAGACGATCCCATAGTGCATTTGCCTCATCAACATTACCCATTTGCTGCAATGCTTTTGCTTTTAGCACGAATTGGCTAAATTTTGAATACGACATTTTGCTTTTTGCTACAGTAGGCGCATCGCTTGGTAAGTACTGTAAGGCAAGCTTTGGGTTGTTTTGCTGTACAAAATAATAAGTCGCCAGTAGATACTGATACAAATCCATGCGATCTTTAAACTTAGGTTTTAAACGCTCAAGCTGTCTTAACGTCAAAGGAGTAGGGGAGTTAGAAGAACTGGCAGGTCTTAAGCGGTACAAGGCAAAACTGGTCAGTAGGATGGGGCTATTAAAAGTGTTGATATCGATTAACTCATCATAACTTGGGAAAAATACTCGTCGTTCGATTTCTGCTGGTAATGAGCGACTATCGAGATTAAATTGTAGCGAGTTTGCATGATTCATTTGCCATTCGATCTCATCCACTAGCTTTTGTTGCTCATCGGCTAGCCAATAGAGCCTGCGTTGTAAGCCCCGAGCGGAAGCAGTATGATGCCCGTTTTTGAAGCGGCTCAGGTAAGAGTTGATGGCCTGTTGCGTGCCCGCAAATAGCTTTGGATCAACGCTCTCGCTTTTATAGTAGTAGTCTGCCATACCCTGCTGATAAATGCGGTTAATACCCGTACGAATGAGCATATAGTTGGCAGTATCGACCAGCCAAGCTAACCCAGCATTATTATTGGTTTTAATATTAGTCAAAGCGCTATAGAGATTATCGGCACTGTCAAAGTCTGACTTTTCGCCCAAATAAAACAGCTGAGTGGCTAAGATATAGTCGGCGTATGGCTGAGCATTGGTAGACCATTGCAAGGGAAAGGTAGGTGCATTAGAGACATCAGGGGCATCGTTCTCTACTGCTAATGATGGCGTGGCACGGTTGAACGAGTCGGTACATTCACTGCGAATAGCGCTGCGAAACTGCATTAGTTGCACGCGCTCTTTAGAGGTCAATTCAGGATCAAGTTTTAGGGCTTGCTCTAGCGCTTCCTCGCCCGTATAAAAGCTATTACAATATTCAGCGTAATTGCTGGTTTCTGAGTCCTCTAAAAAGCTTTGCTTGGGATTCTCGACTTCATTGACCGCTGTATGTCTTAGAGTCCTTAAGTGTAATGGGAAATCATAATAACGGTAGTATCTTGGGCCAAGCTCATCAAGGGTGTCAAAGTCAATTAAGCCTTTATCAGCGAGCAATAAATAGAGATTGGTTTGGGTATCATTACCAGTATCGAGGGTGGGAAAATTGATCTGGCATTCGTTATAGGTGCGATTGTCCAATGAAAAATTAGAGCCGCAGTATTCACCGCCACCGGCTCTTGCAGGTATAGATAACCCCAGCAGTCCTGTGGTGAAGAGTGTTAATACTAACCCTTTAATAATGGTATTTAACACAGGTTGGGTAGGCGACTTTATATTCTCCGCAACGCTATTCATAGACCACTCACTGATGATTACTTTATTAAACCTTATAAGGATAACAGGATTTTATTCTAAGAACTAAATCCAATGACTCTCTAGCACACCCTATCAAGACTATATACTAGTTCAGGCTTTTGTTCGAATGTTCATTATTAGCGCTATATTTTTTGCAACTAGGCAGTACTTTGAATAGTCGCTGTAAAATAATAGTCACAAGCGTTCACTGAATGTCGCGAGTTGTACAACTCTAAACGTTATAATGCTAAATGCTAAAGCACTAAATATAGTCGCTAAGCTAATCATAAGATTAGCTTGAAATAGAGGTTTATAAAGTTAATTATACGGTTGTTTAATAATTACCAAAAATAAAATAAAGCTTAGTAGTAGGCTGAGAGTTATTATGAGTTTAATTGATATCGTTGCTATTGAAGGCTATATTCAGACCACTTATATGGCGGTGTATCCTGACAAGTTATTACTACTTGACTCAGGATGTCTGTGCGATGTCGAGCATATTTTGACATACATTACAGATAAATTAGAGCGTCCCGCCGGGCACCTTAAGACAGTCATGGTCACGCATATGCACCCAGATCATGCGGGCGGCGCTGAGTTACTAAAACAAAAAACAGGCTGTCAAATCGTTAGTGCAAAATCTGAAAAATCTTGGTATCAAGGTATATCGGGTAGAATCTCGCACTTAAATGATTTGGGATTGACCTATTACGTAGCTCACAGACAAGGGAAGTCAATTGCCAATATTTGGTACAATCCCAACTTAAACGTTGATATTGAAGTTCAAGATGGCGACCCGATACCGAACTTTGCAGATTGGATGGTCTTGGAGACGCCAGGCCATACGGATCGCGACTTATCATTATGGCATGCGCAGACGAAACAAGTTTATACCGCTGATCTTATACTGATTATTAGAGACAAATTTGTATCGCCTTATCTGATTACTTTGCCTGATGCTTACCGCAGCTCACTAGATAAAGTTAAATCGTTGCAACCAGCGCTTATCTTATTAGCGCATGATAAAAGAGCAAAGATATGCGATAAGGATTTTGATCGTCTGATAGCTCGCGCGCCAAAAGAGCCCCGCAAGACCTCGTTAAAAAATGTTTTGAGTAGTGCTATAGTAAAGTTTAGATTTGCCCGTAAAAGAGTTAAAACCCCTTAGCTAGTTAAAATAGCCAAAAAAAAGCCCAGACATTATAAGTAATGTCTGGGCTTTTACGTAGTACGATAAACAAATATCAAACTAAATGTGGTGGGCCGACCGCGACTCGAACGCGGGACCAATTGATTAAAAGTCAACTGCTCTACCAACTGAGCTATCGGCCCTGAGCGAGGATAAAACGAAGCACTGCTTCGTCCGAGCGCAAGAGAATTTACATTTTCGTAAATTCTAAGAGCTATATATCCAAACTAGGTTTAAAACTATCGCACTGCTTTTTTAGCTTCGCAAGGGAAATCCTTTAAATAGGATTTCTAAAAGGTACTGCTTACAACCTAAATTTTGATACTTAGTCTAGCAAGAAAATTTAAATTTTATAAATTCTAAGAAACTCGATATCAACACTAGGTATTTTTCTTAAAAATAACACTCTAAAAGTGTTTATAACTTATTAACCTACTACCGGATAGGGTAGAGCGATCAACAAACATTAAACTAAATATGGTGGGCCGACCGCGACTCGAACGCGGGACCAATTGATTAAAAGTCAACTGCTCTACCAACTGAGCTATCGGCCCTGAGCGGCGTAAAAAAATTGTATACAATTTTAGCCGCGCAAGAGAAAATACCTTAAAGGGGATTTTCTTAAAACATGACATCTTTATGATGTCTAACGAAAAAAGCACTGCTTTCTTAGCTTCGCAAGAAAATTTTCCTTAAAGGGAAAATCCTAAAAACTATGTTTACAAATCAAGTCTAAATGACATCTTTATGATGTCTGATTAAAAACTCTATTTGTAAAACGAATCTCTTGCTTCACTCTAAGAGATATTCTATCCCTAAACGTGAGAGCACATTATATATATTATTGGGACAAATACAACCCCATGACCACAAAAAAAGGTGAATCCTAGGTAAGTATTTGCCTTTTTTGAGTTGGCACACTGTATGTTCTAAAACAGTTTTGCTTAAATCAGAGTTATCGCGATTAACGCGCTAGTCTCTAGATAAGGCCTCAACAGGATCAAGCTTGGCCGCGTTACGGGCAGGCAAGAAGCCAAAGATAATACCTATTAGCGTTGAACAAACAAAAGCGGCAATGATTGAGGTTGGAGAGTAAATAACTTTAAAGCTATCACCGCCAACGCGGTTGATCAACTCGCCAATTGCAAAAGCAAGGCCAATGCCTAGTAGACCGCCTAAGATGCAGACCAGTATGGCTTCGATTAAAAACTGCTGCATGATATCGTTTTGACGAGCGCCAACCGCCATACGTACGCCAATCTCATTGGTGCGTTCGGTGACAGAGACTAGCATAATATTCATCACCCCAATGCCGCCTACGACCAAAGAGATAATAGCGATGGATGATATGAGTAAAGTCAGCGCCGTTGTCGTAGATTCAATGGTTTCGCGGATAGAGTCTGAGTTACGAATACGAAAGTCATCGGTACCGTGACGACCTTCCATAAGTGTAGAAATGGCGGATTCTGCTGCAGAAGAGGAGATGCTATTATCAATCAGAGCAACAAAACGCTCGATATTAGGACTACCTACTATGCGTGACATCATTGTCGTGTAAGGCATATAAAGCGTAGGCGATTCAACTTGTCCACCAAAGCCGCTGTTGTTAGGCTCAAGAACGCCAATAACTCGCCCAGGCACGCTACCGATGAGCACAACTTCACCGATAGGATTGTCAACATCAGCAAAAAAGGTCTGCTTAGCATTGTCATCGATGATGATATCTTGCGTGCGTTTTAAAATGCTCTGCTCATCAAAACCTTGACCTTGCGCTAAAGTCTCTCCGCTGACGTTGAGATAGTCTTGACCTACGCCGCTTATGCTCGCCGCTTCTTGTACGTTCCGATAGCGTACACTCATATTGCTATCGAGCTGCGGGCTGACGCTGACGACATAAGGTTGATTAGCGACTGCCTGCGCATCCTCAGGCGTGAGATTATCATCGTTATATTGGCGTCTGGGATCTCCCCAAGGATAGCCGTCTATTACGGTAATAGTATTGGTGCCTAAGGAGCTAATATTAGCTAGTATCTGTTCTTGTGAGCCTTTGCCTAGGCCGACGACAGAGACTACTGAGGCGATACCTATGATAATACCAAGCATCGTTAAAAGCGTACGCATCTTATGGGCGCGCATGGCAAGTAGCGACATTTTAAATGCCTCTAACAAGCGATCTATAAAGCTGGCAAGTTTACCTTTACGATGCGTATCGAGTATAGATTCTGGCTGTACTCTGTTGTCGACGGCTGATTGTTGATAGTGCTCGGTACGGTAGTCCTCGATGACGTAGCCGTCTTTGAGCTCAATGACACGCTCAGCCTGCTGCGCAAGACCTGGATCATGAGTGACCATGATGATAGTATGACCTTGCGATTTTAGCTCATGCAAGATAGCCATAACGTCCTCGCCTGACTTACTATCGAGCGCTCCGGTTGGCTCATCAGCCAAGATAATATCACCACCGTTCATCAGAGCGCGTGCAATAGAGACCCGCTGCTGTTGACCACCTGAGAGCTGATTGGGACGATTACCTACCTTGTCCGCTAATCCCAAATCTGAGAGTAGCTTTTCAGCGCGATTGCTACGAGCTTGCCCATCCATACCCGCATAAACAGCGGGCACAGCGACGTTATCTTGTGCACTAATATCACCTAACAGATGATAACGTTGAAAAATAAAACCAAAATGCTCACGGCGCAGCTTGGCAAGCTCATCGGCGTCCAAGCGACTAACGGGCTGACCATATATCAGGTATTCACCAGCGGTTGCTTGATCTAGGCAGCCTAAGATATTCATCAAAGTGGACTTACCAGAGCCTGATTGCCCGATGATAGCGACCATCTCGCCTTGATTGATAGTCAGGTTTATATCATGGAGCACGCGTATTGTCTGCTCACCGGCACGAAACTCTTTGATCAGACCCTTAACTTGCATCAAGGGCACATCTGCTGTGTTATTAGCGCTGGGTGTGATGGGATCCATGGGTACGACGACCTATATTTATCAGATATAAAAATGCGATGTAGGAGTAGATAGCATCAAGCCCTAAAAGGGACGTCCGCCTCTACCGCCTTGGCTACCCTCTGCTTTTTCTTCACCCAAAACAACTTCGTCGCCTGCGCTGAGTCCACTCAAAATCTGCGCATTAACGCGATTGTTAATGCCAACGGTAACGCGTTGTTCAACGACTTCGCCATTGTCCTTGAGTACGCGAACCATGCCAGCGCTGGTTGAGGCGTTATCAGTAGTATTAGCATCCGCACGCGCTCTATTTTTGTCATCATCGCTACGCATATCAGTGTTGTCAGAGGAATCAGCAGGTCTTTTGCTGGCGCTGGCAGGTTGTAGAGCCGCCGAAGGAATAAGCAATGCATTCTTGGCTTCGTTGACAATGATATAGACCTGTGCGGTCATATCAATGCGAAAGCGGCGCTGGGTGTTTGGTACCTCTATGTAGCCGACATAATAAATAGCAGCATCAGTGGAGCTGGTGTCACTGATATTCTCTGGCGCAGGTTCAATAGCCTTTAGAGTAGCGTCGTACTTTTGGTCAGGATTACCAATAATATTAAAATAAACTGGCATACCCGCTTGGACGTTGATGACATCAGCCTCAGAGATTTGCGCGTTGATACGCACGGTTGATAGGTCAGCTAGGGTGACGATAGTCGGCGCGGTTTGATTGGCATTAACCGTAGTACCTTGCTCAGTGGTGACCGAGACCACTGTACCTGATATAGGCGCGCGAATCGTTGTGTAGCTCAGATCCTCCTCAGCTGTACTGACGTTAGTTTGCGATTTGCGTAGCGCGGCGCGCTGACTGTTTATGTTAGCTTGGGTGGTTGCAATAGCGGCATTGGCCGTGTCGATAGCGGCGCGTGCATTGGCGACGGCAGCTTGTGCGGTCTCAACACGAGTGGCTTGGGTATCATACTCTTGCTGGGATATTGCATCGATTGCGACTAAATCTTGCAAGCGAGCAAAGTCAGACTGGGCCTGTTTAAGCTCAGACTGACGGCTGGCAAGATCAGCGTAGGCGCTTTTTAGGCCTGCTTCACGGCTTAAGGCCTCCGCTTGCGCACTTTGCAATGCCGCTTCACTCTGCTCAAGGCTTGCCTGCTCATTGCTCAGATTATTATTTTGTGTCACTTGGTCGATTTGAGCGATGAGATCGCCTTGTTGTACTTCATCACCCACCTCAACATAAAGCCGGGTGACTTCACCTGAAACCTGTGCTCCGACATCAACGGTATTTAGAGCTTTGACCTTACCTGACGCCATGACGTTGTTTTCAATATCGCCAACATAAGCACTTGCAGTCAAATAATTAGGCGCCTCCTCAGTGGGCTTCAAAAAATTATAAGCTATAGCCGCTAGAGCGACGACAACTAGAGCAATAACGCCCCATTTGATAGCGGTTTTCTGGTTCAGTTTGGCCATGATTTAATCCGATTGCAGTGATATCAGGTGTAGCTTGTGAGTATAGCTATAGTAAAGGCTCTATTGGCAAAATGAAACGGTAATTAGTTTGCGAAAGGTTAAGGGGGTATAAACCTAGAAGGTGAGAGGAGTCGTTTAGAGACTAAATTGAGGTAATGACTGAGCTACATATAAGTAAAAACAGAGGAGGTATTACGGATAAGAGATTACTTACTGATTAAAGGCAATCTGTTTGTTGAAGGGTATTTGTATTTAACCTATGAAAACAACCTTTGCCCTGACAGCGCAAGCGCTGCTTGTAATAAGAGCTCCCAAGCAGGCTGACGAACCAGACCTTTGATTGCCTGATCTGAGCGATAAAGGAGCGCAGGCCAAGCTGCGGTCGTCTCTCTTGAGTGACGGCGGCAAGCTTGCTGGTAGAGGCTTTGTTTGCTGCGCCAGATACCTAAGCTCTGAGGGTCTTGACCGTCCATCAATTGCATTATATGTCGCATATCTTTACTGATTGCCCAAAGTACCAAGGTCGTCGGCTCATCAGTCGCTCTAAGCTGAGCTATAATTTTGACCACTTGAGAGGTGTGACCTGCCAGCATCGCATCTGACAAATCAAACACACTAAACTGCGCGTCGCTCACCAGCGCCGCCTGCAAATCACCGATATCTAGCGCAATACCGTCACCTTGTTCTGCTAGCTGCGGCGCAAACAGGTAAGACAGTCGCCATAAGGTCTGGTAGGCGCTTAGCAGGTGATGTTCGGTATGTGACATAAGAAGCTGCCAGGCGTCTTTTGATAGTTTTAGACCAAACTGTTTTGCTTGGATTTGTAATAACTGCTGGCGGGCACGCTCGTCATAAAAGTTGCAATCGATGATATGACCATACTTAGCAAAAGGGGCGAACCATTTGCTACTTTGCGCGCGCTTGTCTTGTTTTGGCGTCAGCCAGAGCAGGCTGTTACTATGCACGCCTGTTTGTGCGTCTGTCGCAAAACGCTCAAGCTCGCTAATGATGGCTTTATCAGGCTTGTGATTGCCAGTCACGATAATCGCGCTGGCATCATCAAACAACGACTGGCTACCTAATTCTGAGAGCACTTCTTGCCAAGTTTTAACAGATATCAGCTCGATACGTTTGATAGCATAATTCTGTGCGCGCCACTGCACCCGTAGCGCATCAATAAGCCATTGGTGAAGCAGCGGCTCATCTCCATGCGCAAGCCATAGCCCTGCAACCTGAATATCAGGCTGCAATAATTTAGGATAGGCTTGTATAAAGGACTCTTGCATAAGGGGATCAGATTATCAATCTTAAGGGTTTGGCGTTGTTATCTCTGGCGTAACAACGATAGGGACTCTAGAGTTTTCTATCACCTGCGAGGCCGTTTGATTGGCAGTAGGTGCGACTTTAGGTAGACCGATGGCGACGTACTGATCAGTGATACGCTGCGCTAGGCTGTCGTATAACCAGTCACGAATTTGGCTGCCTTGCTGATCATCGGTGCTGACCGAAGCCTCATTATATTGGTAGCTGCGCTCTACTTGAATTGGGTTAGACAAGGTTATTGGCTGTCCATTTTGCGTTGTCTGATAAGTGACATCCGCAGATAGCACTAAACGAATTTCAGTCAACACGCCAACCAACTCATAACGGCGAAAACGCACATTGTTAACAGCAATGGTGGCGATTTCACCAGAGGCATTATTGATATCGCCGGTGTTTTCTATGATCGTCATCCCATCGACAACATTAACGCCCAAGGCTTCTAAACGCCGCGTAAGTGGCAATTTTAGAGGAAATGAGATGCGGTTGTCTTCAACAATAATAGCCGTTTTGGGCGCCTCAAAACGCAGCGGCGCCTCAAGACCGCGTAGCTGAAAACCGCAGCCGGTTAAGACCCCTGCTGCTCCGAGCATAGCAAACATCGGTAAGCTGGCAAGAAGGGCAGACGCAAGCTTGTTTTTGCCTTGTTTTCGCATGGACATATATCCTTGTGTGCTGTTATAAGCCTTTACTATTTAACCAACCAAGTTGCTAAGCCAGTCAGTAGTTAGCCGACTACTACAATGTTAACCAGCTTATTGGGTACGACGATCTCTTTTTTGATATCACCAGTGATGAATTTAGCGACGCTTTCAAGCTCGCGGGCTTGTGCTTTTAGAGTCTCAGGATCACTGTTGGGTGGCACGTCCATTCTACCGCGTACTTTACCATTGACTTGCACGACCATAGTGACCGTATCTTGCACCAGAGCGCTAGCATCGACAGCAGGATAGTTCAGGGTCTGAGTATCAAGACCTAGTTGCTCAAGCAAGTGCTCGCCAACGTGCGGCGCGTAGACCGATAGCATAATCAGCAAATCAACAAGCGCTTCATGCTGTACTTGTAAGTCCTGCTCACTGCTGGCTTTAAAACTGGCAAGCTCGTTGGAGAGCTCCATAAGGCTAGATACGGGCGTATTTAGTGCTAAGCGCTCGCCTAAATCATTATCAATTTTGCCAATGGTCTCGTGCGTCTTACGGCGTAGACTTTTGGCCTCTTTACTCAAACCCTCTACGTTTAATGCCGTAGTATTAAGCGTGTTTAGCTCTAAGCCTGCTTGTGTTAGCGCCTGCATATGGTCGCTGGCAATACGCCAGACTTTTTTGACGAAGTTATAAGGGCCTTTGAGCGCATCATCTGACCATTCAAGCGTTTGATCGGCAGGCGCGGTAAATAGTGTGTACAAGCGTACCGTATCCGCGCCGTATTGATCGATAGTAGTTTGCGGATCGACGCCGTTGTTTTTGGACTTGGACATTTTTTCTATTTTGCCGATAGTCACAGGCTTGCCGTCCGCCTTTAACGTGGCTTTGATCGGTTGACCGCGCTCGTTGTAGTCGATATTGACATCGTCTGCAAAGTAATAAGTGGTACTGCCGTCGCTATTGACACGGTTAAAGGTACCTGCGAGCACCATGCCTTGAGTCATCAGATTGGCAAAGGGCTCGTCGCCTGATACCAAGTTTTCATCGCGCATCAACTTATGAAAAAAACGCGCGTAGAGCAGATGCATGACCGCATGTTCGACGCCGCCGACATACTGATCGACAGGCAGCCATTTATTCGCCGCCGACTTGTTGACCATGTTTTGATTATCATTCGGGCTAGCAAAGCGCGCATAGTACCAGCTCGATTCGACAAAGGTATCAAAGGTATCGGTCTCGCGCTCAGCAGCATTGCCGCATTTAGGGCAAGTAGTATTGACAAACTCAGGAATATTTTTGAGTGGGTTGCCGCGACCATCAGGGACGACATTGGTCGGTAGTACTACTGGCAAATCTTGTTCTTCAACAGGCACCGTACCACAATGCTCACAATTGACCATCGGAATAGGGCATCCCCAATAGCGCTGACGCGAGACGCCCCAATCACGCAAACGATACTGTATTTTTTTATTAGCAAGCTCTTGTGGTTCAAGTTTGGCGAGCATAGCATCAAAGGCTTGCTCAAAATCCATACCATCGAACTCGCCTGAATTGACTAAAGTATTGCGCTCGGTATAAGACAGATTGACATCGATGCCATCAGCTTTTGCCGCAGCCTTTAAAGCATCAAAATAGCCCTCGGGGGTATTGATAACTTGTTTGATCGGCAAATCGTATTTGACTGCAAATTCATAATCACGCTCGTCGTGAGCTGGCACCGCCATGACCGCGCCTGAGCCGTAACTCATGAGCACGTAATTGGCGACCCAAACAGGCACTTCCTCGCCCGTTAACGGATGGGTTACCGTAAGTCCTGTATCCATACCGATTTTTTCGGCTTTGGCTAGATCAGCTTCGGCGACAGAGCCTTTTTTGCATAGCGCATTAAACTGGGCAATGACTTCATCATTTTCAGCAGCGTACTGTGCTAAGGGATGCTCGGCAGCAACCGCAACATAAGTGACGCCCATGAGGGTATCGGGACGAGTGGTAAAGACGTCTAAGGTGTTGTCTTGACCCTCGATCTGATAAGGAAAGTGCACCTCCATACCGGCACTACGACCAATCCAGTTGCGCTGCATAGTCAGCACTTCTGCTGGCCAATGACCCTCTAGCTGATCCAAATCATCGAGTAACTCATCGGCATAATCGGTAATGTTGAAGTAGTACATCGGAATGTCGCGCTTTTCAACGGGCGCGCCGCTTCGCCAACCTTTGCCGTCTATGACTTGCTCGTTGGCCAGCACGGTATTGTCAACGGGATCCCAGTTGACGGTAGCAAGCTTTTTATACACAAGCCCCTTTTTGTACAGTTGCAAAAACAACCACTGCTCCCACTGGTAATACTCTGGGCTACAAGTGGCAAACTCACGTGACCAATCAACCGATAAACCAAGTAGTTTGAGCTGCGCGCGCATGCTTTCGATATTGGCAAACGTCCACTCGGCCGGTGGGGTCTTGTTGGCAATTGCAGCGTTTTCAGCAGGTAAGCCAAACCCATCCCAGCCCATAGGCTGCATAACCTCAAAACCCTTTAGACGGTAATAGCGGCTGAGTACGTCAGAGATTGTGTAGTTACGCACGTGTCCCATATGTAGCTTGCCACTAGGATAAGGGAACATAGAGAGCATGTAGCGGCTGGGCTTATCGCTTGGCTCATTGCTCACTTCATAACGCTTGTCCGTGGCCCACTTAGCTTGCTGCGCCGCTTCTATAAGCTGCGGCTGATAGTGATTGTTATCGTTTTGGTTGTCAGTAGAAATGGTTTGGTCTGTGGTTACGGCGTTGTTCATAATTGGCTCAAAGTTGAATATTTTAATAAAAATTTAGATACGCTAGAATAGCGCAAATCGGCTAAAAATGCGATGGGGCAGCGTAATAATAGACTTATCATAAATAAGTGCTTACCCTTATAAAAATCGATAATAAAATTACTGATCATAAAAACCTTAGGAATAACTATGACCCTCACCATTTACGGTATCAAATCCTGTAGCACTATGAAAAAGGCGTTTGCTAAACTCGATGAGCTTAGCGTTGATTACAGTTTTCATGACTATAAAAAGCAAGGTGTGAACAAAATAGACGTACAACGCTGGGTCGATGCTTTAAGGATAGACAAAGTACTCAATAAACGCGGCACGACATGGCGCAAATTGACCGATGAGCAAAAAGAGGCTGCAGATGCCAGCATCGATGACGCGATTGATTTGCTAGTGGCAAATACTAGTATGATTAAAAGACCAATAGTAGAGGGTCAGTTTGAGGGTCGATCAGTACTGCTTTGCGGCTTTGATGAAGAGGTGTTTGATAGGCAGTTTAGTAAACCCTAGTTTTAGATTATAAAATATAGCACTCATATAGGCTGTTTTATGATAGATTTGCAGATATAAGTTGGCTGTTTGCATATCATAGCTGAAACCATAGTTAGAATCATAACTGACAAGGATGACATAATGAAAAATCTACTTTTACTCCCTATGCTGGCAGTGCTCCCTTTGATGACCATGAACGCACAAGCGGCAGATTCCTCGACTAAGATTACCTTTGCCGATAACAGCTATTGCGGCAGCTTCACTGGTAATATCAAAGACGGTAAAGAATTTCGTTTGTGGCTGATGGCCAATCAAAATTTAGTCATCCGTAATGTCGGTGACGATCAGATCAGCGTGGCTTATGTCACAGGACCTAATGGACGACTAAGTGGCGATCGTTATGACAATGAAAATTCGTATTTTACTGAGCGCAAAGGTAATCATCGCATGAAGGTATATGGCAATAGCAGCCATAGCTCAGTTGAGTTTTGTGCGTATTGATTTAAAATTAACCTTCCAAAAAAGCCCAAGTGTTATAAGCTTGGGCTATCATCTTTATAGTAGAAGGGTTTAGCTCATTGCTGCATCAATTTCACGACTGATTAAGGTACCGACGCCTTCATTGGTAAAGATTTCGAGTAAGGTGGCATGAGGCACGCGACCATCGACGATAACGGCACTTTTGACACCGCTACGTACCGCATCAAGCGCACACTGAATTTTGGGAATCATACCGCCTGAGATGGTGCCATCATCGATAAGGGCGTCGACCTTTTTGGGCGTAAGCCCCGTGACCACCTCGCCATCGCGGCCAAGTACGCCTTTGATATTGGTAAGTAACATAAGCTTTTCCGCTTGCAAAAATTCAGCAACTTTACCGGCGACTAGGTCAGCGTTAATATTATAAGTGTTGCCTTCAGAATCGACCCCAAGTGGTGCAATAACGGGGATAAAGTTGGAGGAGATGAGCATATTGATGACGTCTTTATTGACGCTGACCACATCACCGACAAAGCCCAAATCAACAGGAACTTGCGAGCCATCTGCGCCAACTTTACTCATGACCAGCTTTTTGGCTTGGATGAGGTTGGCATCCTTGCCCGTCAAGCCAATAGCGCTGCCGCCATGCTTATTAATGAGACTGACAATAGATTTATTGACATGACCGCCCAACACCATCTCTACGATATCCATGGTGCTCTTGTCCGTAACGCGCATACCATCGATGCGATCAGATTGACGACCTAGCTCTTTTAACAAATTATCGACTTGTGGGCCGCCGCCATGGACGACGACAGGATGCATGCCGACGGTTTTGAGTAAAACAATATCGCGCGCAAATGAGCTTTCAAGCTTGGGGTCGGTCATCGCATTGCCGCCATATTTGACTACGATGAGCTTGCCGACGAAGCGCTGAATGTAGGGCAGTGCGGTAGTCAAAACCTCAGCGGTGTTTTTGGCATCGTTCAAATTTAGAGACATCATATACTCCTAATCGGCATCTTAAATACAGATGCTTTTATTAAAATGGGTTACTCAGGATAAATGCTAGCAATTTGCTTGGCTAAATCTTTATCAATCCACTCGCAGAGTGTCACAAAATGCGCTTGAATGGTCTTTAGATCAGCGCTGCTATCTGCTGCAAACCGCACCGTTAGACTATGACTGGTATTGGATTGACGCAGTACACCAAAACCGCGTGCAAAATCTAAACGCACTCCATCGATACAGGTAATCTTAGTACCCTTGGGCAGTAACTCTTGCGCTTGATAAGTCGTTATGCGCGGCAGACAGCAGGTATTATTGCATCTAGCGGCTGTGCACAAAGGGTTTTGATGAGCTTTATCATCATTGCTATTGTTGTTATCTAAAAGGCTAGTGTCGTCAATAACCGTATTCACTAAGCATTGCAAATAATGACAGTGCGTCGCTAAGCGCTTTATGATAGAGCACTCTGGTACCTTATCTATCATAGGTAGATAATGATCCGAGGTAATGACGATACTTGGAAGCTGGTTGGTAATATCTGTTAAGCGATAAAGAGTAGTGCGGTTTACAGGCGCGCCCCAAGCGTCAAATGCAGGCGATAAAGTATGATTGTGCTCTGAGGTATATGCAAGCCAATGCAGTAAGCGCAGGCCTGCGTACATCGCATCATCATAAGCGGTAAAATAGCCATCATTAAAGATAAAATGTCCTGATAACTCCCCTGCAAATATAATAGGACTATTATCAGAACGTAGCCGTTCACGCATAAAGCCGCTACCGGTTCTACTGATAACGGGCGCAGCGCCCAAATCCTCTAATAAAGTAGGCAGGTGATGTGAGCATTTGACATCGAATAATACTTGCGGTGTTGGTGCATAGCTTTTATGAGTTAAATGGTGCTCAGTTAAGTCAGGGTTGATATTCGCCTTTGAGCGCTCAGTAATGGCCACCCTTGCCAACAGGTAAAGCAGGTGATCTGAGAGCACCACCTTACCGCGATCATCGACAATCATTAGCCGATCACCATCGCCATCAAAAGCAAGGCCGATATCAGCTTGATTGACGATGACCATCTGTTGCAGCTGTGCTAAGCGATTGGGCTCGGTAGGGTCAGGATTACCCATCGGAAACGTACCATCAGGGGTATCATTGATAATAATGACGCGCGCACAAAACGTAGTAAAAAGTGGTGCGGCGATGCGACTGGTTGCGCCGTGCATACAGTCGATGACAATAGTCATATCAAGCTTTGGCTTAGCAGATTTTTTAACTGCTTTTGATGGGTGTTTGTGATTGTAAATGTCAGAAAAAACACCTTGAATGGCTTCAATATAAGGCGTCGCTACTGCATCAGTAGGAAGGCTAATAACAGCAGGCGTTGTATTTAGACGAGTATCGTCATGGATAGCAGCAGAGTGTGACAGATCTTCAAAAAGTGCCTGGATATCTGCTTCGCTAGGAGAGGCGTTACCGCATAACCATTTGACGCCTAAAGTGTCTTTGGGAGAATGGCTGGCGGTGACCATGATGCCATGACCGTCATACTGCTCTGTCCAAAAGGCCATCATAGGTGTGGTAACAAGCCCTAAATAGATAACCTGAAGCCCTCGCTGCTGTATACGCTTGGTCAGAGCCTCAGCAATACACTCGCTACCGCAGCGTACATCAAAACCTATGATGACGGTGGTCTCTTTGACTCGAGACTGAGAGGATGATGGAGTAGTCGTGTGCGGTTCGTCAGTGAGATACTTACGAGATTTGCTATCAGAATCACGGCTATAAAGCCGAAAAAAAGCGTCGCCTAATGCTTGTATAAAAACGCTGGTAAAGTATTGCTTATCCCCGCGAATATCATAGGCACGAAACAAGGAGCGCTGCGTAGCAAAGGGGGGTGTCATTACTACGTCTCCTTATTTTAACTAACAACATAATAGGTATAAAAAATCGAAAGTTATTGACGACCTGAATGACCAAAACCGCCTGCGCCGCGCGCGCTGATATCAGTAAAATCTGTTACAACCTCAAACTCAGGACGCGCAATCGGTACGACGATATACTGCGCCATACGATCAGCAGGATTCAGAACGAAATCCTCATCGCTACGATTCCAGACACTAACCATCAACTCACCTTGATAGTCGGCATCGATTAATCCGACTAAGTTACCAAGTACAATACCATGTTTGTGACCCAGACCTGAGCGCGGCAATATCATGCCTGCATAATTGGGATCGGCGATATATACCGCCAGCCCTGTACCAATTAGATGCGTCGTGCCTGCTTTAATCGTCAAAGGCGCGTCTATACAAGCACGCAGATCAATACCTGCTGAGCCGTCGGTGGCGCGCGTCGGTAGCGCAAATGACTCATCATTGATAAGTCTAGGATTTAGAACTTTGACTTGTACCGCTTGCATAACGTACTCGCTGTTTATTTTGTTTATAGAATTAACTCGTTTATAGAATTAGCACGCTGGCCAAGCCCAAAAACGACATAAAGCCGACGATATCAGTCACTGTCGTTAAGATAACTGAAGCAGATAAAGCTGGGTCGATATTCATGCGTTTGAGCATCAAAGGAATGCTAATGCCAGAGACGTTGGCAGCGGTCATATTAATGGCAATAGCGCAGCCGATGACGCTACTGATCTTGATATCATGAAACCACAATTGGGCAATAAACGCCATAATTATCGCCCAGATAATACCGTTTATCGCGCCTACCCATAGCTCTTTGTTGAGTAGCCAAACACGGTTAGACCCGCCAATTTGACCCATCGCCATACCGCGAATGACCACAGTAAGCGTTTGAGAGCCTGCGATGCCGCCCATACTCGCTACAACGGGCATAAGAATAGCAAGGGCGACTACTTGCGCGAGCACCTCTTCAAACTGACCGATGACCGCTGCGGCTAAAAGCGCAGTACCCAAGTTAATACCTAACCATACGCTACGACTCTTGGCACTGGTCAAGATAGGTGCGAACAGCTCTTCGTCTTGGCTGACACCTGCCAGATTCTTCATAGTGCTATCGACATCATCTTGGATAATCTCCATGATGTCCTCGCCATTTAATTGTCCGACCAGCTCGCCAAAATCATTGATCACAGGCGCATAACGGATATCCTCTGAGCGAAAAATCGCAGCGGCGTCCTGAATATCTAAGCGATCGTTGATGGTAACCGCAGGATCGATGAAGTCTGCGACCAATAAGTTTTGATCGTGTTTAATCAAATCCACTAGGCTGAGTAGTCCAAGGAGCTGCTGGCTTTGATCCACAACGAGTAGCTCTTGGCTTTGATCATCGAGCAAATCCTCTTCTGCGCGCAGCCAGTCTTGTACTTGCGATAAACTAATATCATCATGCACCTGAATGATATCTGGATCCATGTAGCTACCTACTTCCCAGTCTTCATAGGTGTCGAGCTTATTGACCTGAACGCGTACGTCTTCATCCAAGGTCGCCATGACTGAGGTACGCACTGTGTCGGTGACGGTCTCTAAGATCTCAGAGATGTCTTGCGCGTCAAGGTCTTGGGTGAATAAAGAAATCTCTTTTGAGGAGATATTCTCCATCAAGGGCTGGCGCGTCTCGACCTCTAGCTCCGCGAGCACTTCGCCCTTTAGCTCCTCTGGTATTTGCTCCCAAATTAGCAATCGGGTTTGACTCGGGAATGACTCGAGCAGGTTGGCGATTTCGTACTCAGACTGCTTAGCTAAAAACTCAGTAATCGCGTTATAGGACTTATCAGCGACTAATTCTTGCAAGTATAACAGCTTGTATTCAGCGCTATACTCTAACGGATTATAGTCTACTGGTAGCGTGGTCTGACGATCAGGATTTGGCGTAGTAGCAGACATAATCAATCCAATAGGTTAAAGGGGAAAAATAAGGGGTTAGTATTTACGTTTAGCGATTGCCTAGCAGCGCTCGAATATTGGCCAGATACTCATCAGCGACAGCCTCTGGGTCTTTGGTGGCTTTTTTCTTTTTTGCTTTGGCAGGCCAGTCAATATGATCCTCGGGCAGCTCATCCAAAAACCGTGATTCTGAGGTCACGCGCATCTGTCCGCCTGCACGGCGCTGAGTCGCTAAAGTTAACGTCAGCTCACGGCGCGCGCGGGTAATACCGACATACATCAAGCGCCGTTCTTCTTCGACTGTCTCGCTCAAGATAGAGTTGCGATGCGGTAGCATCTCTTCTTCTAAGCCCATAATGTAGACAAAATCAAACTCCAGACCTTTTGCTGCGTGCAAGGTCATCAGATTGACCTTGTTAGTATTTTCTTCTTCTTGCTGCTGCTCGAGCATATCAAGCAAGACGAGCTTACGAATGATAGTATCAATAGTACGGTCTTCGTCTTCTTCAGCGCGATTAATCAGCGATTGAATACTGGTATAGAGCATATCGATATTATCGATACGGTTTTTTTCTTGCTGCGGGGTCTTAGCATCGCTACGCACAAAATCAATATAGCCCGTCTCATCAATCATTTGACGCACGATAGGGACTGGATCAGGGTGCTGATCGAGCTCGCGGGTATAGTGCTCGATAAAGTCGCCAAACTCTTTGAGCGTGCCATAAGCTTTGCTTGGTAACACATGAGACAGCCCGCCATGGGTACAGGAGGCGAGTAGTGAGATGCTATGCTCTTGTGAGAATAGACCAAGCTTCTCTAAAGTCGCAGGCCCCATACCGCGTTTGGGCGTATTGATAATACGCAAAAATGCACTATCATCCTCAGGATTTAGAATCAGGCGCAAATAGCCCATGATGTCTTTGATCTCACTGCGCGCAAAGAACGACTGACCACCCGATAGCTTATAAGGTATCTGTAATTGGCGCAATTGTGCCTCAAGCATACGCGCCTGAAAGTTACTGCGATAGAGCACCGCGTACTGTTCCCACTCATTACCAAAACGCAGTTTATGGGTGATGATCTCTTTTGCCACGCGCTCAGATTCATCATCATCGTTACGGCAATTAATGATACGAATTTTTTCGCCTTGACCTTTATCTGACCACAGTTTTTTTTCGAACAGATGCTCATTATTAAGAATAACGGCATTAGCTGAGGTCAAAATACGACTGGTCGAGCGATAATTTTGCTCAAGCATAACGATCTTGAGTTTAGGAAAGTCCTCTTTGAGCAGCGCCATATTTTCAGGTTTGGCGCCGCGCCACGCATAGATAGATTGGTCATCATCACCGACCACAGTAAAGCGCCCTTGCGGCCCAACTAAGTATTTAATCATTTCATACTGGGCGGTATTGGTATCTTGATACTCATCGACGAGTAAGTAGCGAATACGATTTTGCCATTTATCACGCAGCTCACGATTTTCGCGTAGTATCTTGGTTGGCAAGACAATCAAGTCATCAAAATCGACGGCATTATAAGCGCGCAAATTACGCTCATATAAGGCATAGAGAGTTGCAAAAATCATGTCCTCTGGATCATCTAAAGTTTCCATCGCTTTATCAGGCTCAACCAGATCATTCTTCCAATCCGATATCATTTTTATCGCTTTGCCAACCAGCTCACGACTCTCAGCGCCTGATAAGTTATCGCGCATCATCAGCTCCATCAATAGCCGCTTGCTATCATCACTGTCCATGATAGAGAAGTTGCCTTTGAGCGGGGTATGAATCAGCTCATAACGCAAAAACTGTAAGCCAAATTGGTGGAACGTCGAGACCGTCAATCCGCGCGTCTTTTCACTCGGTAGCAATTTACTGACCCGCGCTTTCATCTCGCGCGCGGCTTTATTAGTAAAGGTCACTGCGGTGATACGCTCAGCTGGCATATTGCATTCTTCGATAAGATAAGCAATCTTGCGCGTAATCACCGAAGTCTTACCTGAGCCTGCGCCTGCCAATACCAAAAGCGGCCCTGATACATAGAGCATAGCTTCTTTTTGTCTAGGATTGAGTTGACTCATATGGTGACCTTTGTGGCAAATAGTACAAAAACAAAAAGAATAGACGTGGCTTTGTATCAAACAAAATAGTTGACTATTGGTGATCACAAAGCTTATCTATGTTGATGATAAAGCGAGACTAATCGTACAAAGCATCGCCTAAAATCTGGTGGGTTATTATAAAGCAAAAGGATGGGTTTTTGGGGTTTGGTCTAAAGACCGTGAGGTGATATTATGCAAAAAAGGACAGTGTACTTGATGTACAAGTAATATAGCGTCAGTTTAAAGCGTAAACTGACGCTATATTTTTGCTTTAGAGGTTAAATGTTATAAAAAACTAAGCATGGTTTAGTTGGCGAGCCGCTTCTAATGCAAAATACGTCAAGATGCCATCGGCACCAGCGCGGCGAAAGCCAATGAGCGACTCTAATATCACCGCATCAGTCAGCCAGCCATTTTGAATCGCCGCCATATGCATCGCGTATTCCCCTGAAACTTGGTATGCGAACGTTGGTACGCCAAAGGTGTTTTTGACCTCGCGGATCAGATCCAAATAAGGCTGACCGGGTTTAATCATGACCATATCTGCGCCCTCAGCGATATCCATTGCCACCTCGTGCAAGGCCTCCGCGCGATTACCAAAGTCCATCTGATACTGTTTTTTATGTCCACCCTTTAGATTGCCTGCACTACCGACAGCGTCACGAAATGGGCCGTAGTAGGCAGAGGCGTATTTGGCAGAGTAGGCCATGATAGCGGTATTAGCAAAACCTTCGGACTCAAACGCATCGCGCATGGCTTTGATACGACCGTCCATCATATCGCTTGGAGAGATAATATCAGCGCCTGCACGCGCGTGAACGAGTGCTTGCTTGACGAGTACCTCAACGGTGGCATCGTTGACCACGTAACCGCTATCATCGAGTAAGCCATCTTGACCATGAGACGTATAAGGATCAAGGGCGACATCGGTCATAACGACCATCTCTGGCACCGCATCTTTGATAGCGGCGACCGCGCGAGCAGTAAGACCGTTGGCGTCATAAGCGGCCTTGCCATCAGGCGTTTTTAGCGAGTTGTCGATAACAGGGAAGATATCGATAGTGGTGACGCCCTCGGCTAACAATGCTCTAGCATATTCAATGGTCAAATCGATGGATAAACGCTCAACGCCTGGCATGCTAGCAATGGCTTGACGCTGGTTTTCCCCTTCCAAAACAAAAACAGGAGCGATAAAGTGTTTGGGGTGCAATTCAACTTCGCGGATCATCGAACGCACATTATCGTTATAACGCAAGCGGCGCAGACGAGTCTCAGGAAATTGACGATTAAAGGTATAAGACATGGATATTCCTTATTGTTTTTAATAAAAGCAAAAAGCCCCGCCAAAGCGGCAGAGCTCGTTTTATCTGTAACATCTATAAATTAACGCTAAATAAACTATGGCTCACTTATCTGCGTGACTGGCACGGTTTCAACGGCGCTTTCATCAATAAGTAAACCTACCGCCGCGTCAGCATCGTTGTCATCATCAATATCGACGATAGCCGTTGGCTTAAAGGTCATATCATCTGAGCCTTGTTCCTGCTTGATAGCGACAGCTTCGGCTACAGAGACTACGCGGGCAGAGCTTGCCGCTTCAATCGCCTCAGCCGCTTTTGCTTCTGCGTTATTGGTCACTAACGTTGCGATATTCGTCAGATTAGTATATTGCGGCACAGGGATAGCGGTAGTTGGTACATCAAGATTAGCACCGCCGCCAAGCGCTTGGTATAGCTCAATTTGGCTGATGATTTTTTGCAATTCTAAATCTAGGATACCCTGCTGAGTCGAAAACAAAGAGCGCTGAGCATCGAGAACATCTAGATAGTTTGCGATACCTGCCTTGAAGCGTGCATTAGCAATCTCATACGTTTGATCAAAGTTATCTTGCAGACGGTACTGCGCCGCTAACTGCTCACCAAGCGTTGCTCGGGTGGCAAGGACGTCTGAGACTTCGCGAAAAGCGGTTTGAATAGATCTCTCGTACTGAGCAAGACTCTGCTTACGCTCCACTTGTGCCACTTCATAATTAGCATCAAGCAGGCCACCATCAAAGATAGGCACACTAAGGTTGGGACCAAACGACCAACCAAAGGAGTCGCTATCAAACAAATCGCTTAACCCATCGCTACGCAGACCGACGCTACTGGCAAGGCTAATCGTTGGAAAATATGCGGCGCGCGCGACATCGATGTTAGCGCCAGCAGCCTTAAGGTTATATTCTGCTTGCAAGACATCGGGACGAAAGCGTAGCAGCTCACTTGGCAGACCAGCGCTAAAGACTTCGTGAGTTGTAATATTACTGACCGCAGGCGCTGGGATAAGCTCTCCGGGTATCGGTGCACCAAGCAAGAACTGTAGCGCGTTACGAGAGGTCAAAATGCTGCTTTGAGCGCGTAATACGGCGAGGCGGGCATTCTCAAGCGCCGCTGAGGATTGCAGTGAGGGCAGCTTGGGATCGATACCTGCTTTAAAGCGCTCATTGGCAATAAATAGCGAGCGCTCACGGCTCTCGACAGTGGCCTCTGCTAGCTTTAACTGCGCTAGGCTGTAGCTCAAATTAGCATAGCTTTGGGCGATATTACTGATCAGACTAATCTTGGTGGCATCTTTTGCTGCTGTCGTTGCCAAAAAGCTCTGCAACGCTTGATCTTTCAAGCTATCAATGCGACCCCAAAAGTCTAACTCATAGCTGGCAAGACCTAAGTTGACACCATAACTGTCTGTTGTTTGACGACCACCCACACTACCGCCGCCAGGGAGACTGGTTCGAGGCGTGGCTTGGCTTTGACGAGAGTAATCGACCTGACCGTTAATCGTAGGCAAATCGCGAATATCGGTGATTCGGTACTGCGCGCGCGCGCGCTCAATCGCAAGACGCGCACTCTCAAAGTCTTTGTTGTTCTCAAGTCCCAAAGCGATAAGTGCTTTTAGGCGCTCGTCACTATAAAAGTCCTGCCAGCGCTGACCAGCTAGGCTTGGCTGCTGCGGCGTACTAACCGTCTCTTTATCAAAATTACTATAAGACTCATTAATAGGAATATTTGGCTGCGCCAGCACAGGCGTAGTATCTACTTTTGGTATGGTGTTACAAGCAGTCATACTTAGCGTTAATACGCTCAAACTCAAAAGGCGGGTTGAGCGCCCTACAAATGCTTTTTTTACAGGGTTGCACGCGAGCATTCGCTTTTTTGTAGTGATTGCCTTGGGCACTGTATGGGCAGTAATAGAGGGATTACTCATTGTGTATTATCTCCAAAGCTTGCAGGCTGATAATTCTCAGAGGTGACTAAAGTCTGAGTGTCATCTGTTGAGTCGTCGTTAGGGCCATTATCGTGACCATCATCATCTGGATCACGCGGTTTGTTATTGCCATATTTATGCGGGAACAGACTACGTACCCAAACATAGAACATAGGAATAAAGAATATACCCAAAAAGGTTGCTGTCAGAACGCCGCCGACAACACTGGTACCGATCGCGTTTTGACTACCAGAACCTGGGCCACTGGCGATAAATAACGGCACGACACCTAGGCCAAAGGCAAGCGAGGTCATAATAATAGGACGCAGACGCTGGCGGGCTGCGGTCATAACCGCCTCTTTGAGACTATAACCTTCCTCTTGATGCTCTTTGGCAAACTCAATAATCAAAATGGCGTTCTTAGCAGAGAGACCGACGACGGTGAGCAGGCCGACCTGCAAATAGATATCATTGGCAAAGTCTCGCAGCCATGTAAAGATGACCGCACCTAATACCCCAAGCGGGATAACTAGCAGCACTGAGAAGGGAATAGACCAGCTCTCATACAGCGCGGCTAAACATAAAAAGACGACCAAAATAGATAGCGCATAAAGCATAGGAGCCTGCGCACCAGATTTTTGTTCCTCTAGTGACATACCTGTCCACTCGTAACCCACACCTTCGGGTAACTCGCTTATCATGTTTTCCATCGCGCTCATCGCCTCACCTGTACTAAGACCTGGGGCGGCGCTACCTTGAATGTTCATAGACGGTAGACTGTTATAGCGGGTTAAGCGCGGCGAGCCTGATTGCCACTCACTACTTGAGAAGGCATCGAATGAGATCATATCACCTGTCTCATTACGCACATACCACTTACCGATATCATCAGGGTTGGTACGGCTATTAGGCTCACCTTGGACAAACACACGCTTGATACGGCCACGATCAATAAAGTCATTGATGTAACTTGACCCCCAAGCGGTTGAGATTACGCTATTGATACTACCAAGCGATAAGCCATAGGCCGCCGCTTGCTCTTGATTGATATTGACTTTAAGCTGCGGCGCATCTTCTTGTCCATTAGGACGTACGCCTGCGACTTGATCGTTTTGCGCGGACATACCTAGGAGCATATTGCGCGCTTCAAGCAGCCCATCGTGCCCGATATTACCGGTATCTTGAATCATTAAATCAAAACCACTAGCGTTACCCAGCTCAGTGATGGCAGGCGGTACAATAGCGAATACTTGCGCTTCGTTCAATTGAGTAAAGAAGTAGCCCATCGCTCGACCCGCAACGGCCTGCGCAGTGTTCTCGTCGCCATCACGCGCCTCCCAATCAGAGAGTCGCACGAACGCCAGACCCATATTCTGTCCTTGTCCGGCAAAACTAAAACCTGCAATGGTAAACACTGACGCGATATTATCCGTCTCTTGGGTATCGTAATAAGTACGCACTTTCTCTAGCACATCTTGGGTTTCATCGAGCGTGGAACCTGCTGGGAGCTGGACTAAGGTAAACATAATACCTTGATCCTCCTCTGGCAAGAACGAGCCTGGAATACGCAAGAACACCACTGTCATAATACCGATGATGATCGCGTAGCCAACCAGATATAACCATTTAAAACGGATACTTTTACCCACAAAGCCTTCGTATTTGCGGCTGAGCTTAAAGAAGCTACGGTTAAACCAACCAAAGAAGCCTTTTTGCGCTTCAGTATTGCCTTTTTCATGACTCTTGCTACGTTTGAGCAAAGTCACACATAGAGCAGGGGTGAAGATAAGGGCGACTAGTGCTGAGAGCACCATAGCAGTAATCAAAGTGATCGAGAACTGACGATAAATGACGCCTGTTGAGCCGCCAAAGAACGCCATCGGTACAAATACCGCCGACAAGATAAGGGCAATACCGATTACAATTTTGCTAATCTCACCCATTGATTGAATGGTCGCGTCTTTGATTGAGATATGCGGATCTTCTTCTAATATACGCTCGACGTTCTCAACGACGACGATGGCATCATCGACCAGTAGACCGATGGAGAGTACCATCGCAAACATAGTCAAGACATTGATACTAAAGCCTGCGACGTACAAGACGGCAAAGGTGCCAAGCAAAACGACAGGAACAGCAAGTGTTGGAATAATAGTCGCGCGCCAGTTCTGCAAAAAGATAAACATGACGATAAACACCAGTACGATCGCTTCAAGCAGCGTCATGACAACTTGTTCAATAGACAAGCGCACAAATGGCGTGGTGTCATAAGGTACAACAGAAGCTAGACCTGCTGGGAAGTTAGATTCAAGCTGCGCCATACGATCGGCGACTGCTTCACGAGTTTCCAAGGCATTAGCGCCGCCTGCAAGCGAGATACCCAGACCTGCTGCCTCTTGACCGTTGTACTGTGAGACTACGCCGTAGTTTTCACTACCAATCTCGACATCTGCCACATCACCCAAGCGCACTTGCGCGCCTGAGACGTCTGTTTTGAGTAGGATATTGGCGAACTCTTCTGGCGTTTGTAGATAGCTTTGTACCGTAACCGTCGCGTTAATAACCTGCTGGTCGGTATCGGCGGGCGCTTGGCCTAATTGTCCTGCTGAGACTTGAGCGTTTTGCGCGCGAACCGCATTGACGACGTCGCTTGGCACCATGTTATAGCTACGTAAGCGCGCAGGGTCTAGCCAGATACGCATGGCATAAGTAGAACCAAATAGCTGTACTTCACCAACGCCTTCGACGCGGCTGAGCTGATCGACGACATTTGAGCTGACATAATCAGCAATATCAGCGCGGTCCATATTCCCATCTTCTGAGATAAAGGCCTGTACCATCATAAAGCTACTGGAGGACTTGTTGACATTGACCCCTTGGCGCTGAACGGATTCAGGCAATGAGCTCATAGCCGATTGTAGCTTGTTCTGTACTTGTACTTGTGCGGTATCAGGATCAGTACCGTTCTCAAAAGTGAGCGTAACGGTCGCTCCGCCATTAGAGGAGCTAGACGATGAGATATACATCAGACCGTCAAGGCCTTTCATGCGCTGCTCGATGACCTGAACGACAGAGTTCTCGACCGTTTGCGCATTTGCGCCAGGGTAGCTGGCACTCACTGAAATCGTCGGCGGCGCAATACGTGGATACTGTTCAATCGGCAGATTGATGACCGATATGACCCCGATAAGCATGACCAAAATGGCCATTACCCATGCAAAAATAGGGCGATTAATAAAAAAAACTGACATAGTATATCCCTAAGTCTTCCTATCTTTGAATGGAATTAGTTAGCAGAAGCTTCAACTGAATTGTCATTAGAAGCGTCATCGCCAGCTGGCTCATTCATCGTTTTGGCAGCTTGCTGCGGCGTTTTGGCATTAGCACTGCCACTAGCAGTATTTGCCGATGGCGCAGGATTGGCACTCTCAAGCGGTTTGGCAACGACTTCTTGTTCAGGTTTGACTTTAGCGCCGCCAATAATGACCACTTGATCGCCTGCTTGTAAGCCGTCAGTGATGACCCATTGACCATCGAAAGTACCGTTGACCGTAACGGGTCGCACTTGAATTTTGTTGTTTTGATCGACGATATACACCTGCGTTTCACTCTTAGGCGTACGCATAACCGCGCTCTGTGGCAGTAAGGCGGCATTGGTGATAACGCTTTGCGTCAAGCGCGCTGAGACATACATACCTGGAAGCAGAACGTTATTTGGATTTGGAAATATAGCCCGCAGCGTGACTGCGCCTGTCGATTGATCCACTTTAGCTTCTGATAAAGCGAGCCTGCCGCGTACTGGATATACCGAACCGTCCTCTAACACTAGCTCAACTGTATTCATACCAGCTTGGGCTGTGCCTTCAGATATTTGTTGGCGCAGTTTAAGTAGCTCGGATGAAGACTGACTAATATCGACATAGATGGGATCAAGACGTGAGACGGTAACCAAGGGATCGGGCTGACCTGCACTAACCAAAGTACCAGCGGTGACGCTTGAGCGATCCGTACGACCTGCAATGGGTGCTCTGACAATGGTGCGATTAAGATCCAAAGTACTCGCGTCTAGGGCGGCCTGCGCGCTTTGAATGCCTGCTTCTGCACTAGATATACCAGCTTGCGTTTGTCCTACTGCCGCGCGCGCACTCTCCAAAGCGGCCTGCGCGGTACGAACCTGCGTGACGGCTTGATCATATTGCTGTTTGGAGATCGCATCGATATCGACCAAGCCTTGCAGTCGCTGCAAATCGTTTTGGGCCTGTGCAAGCGACGCTTGACGGCTAGCGAGCTCAGCTTTGGCGTTAGCATTATTGGCTATTGCGGTCTGACGATTGGCTTGTGCTTGAGCGATAGCGGCCTGACCACTAGTAATAGATGACGCGTAGTTATCGGTGTTAATCCGATAAAGCGGCTGACCTGATTTAACGTTACTGCCTTCACGGAACAATACCTCTTCAATCACGCCGCTCACTTGTGGACGCACATCGGCGGTCTCAAAGGCGGCGGTACGACCAGAAAAGGTTTGAACTTGAGGAACGGATCCAAAGGTGACGGCTTGAACATTGACAACAGCGGGCGGCATCTGTTGCTGCGCCGCTGCGGCGTCTTCGTCTTTTTTGTCACAGCCAACCAGTACAGCTCCAGATAGTACAGTGGCCATTACAAGCGCAAGAGTAGAGTGCTTCATCAAGGTCCTCGTCGATATAGATACGATATAAGTAAAGTAGATAACCGTTAAGCTGATAAATGCCATTGAGGTACTCATCATTTTATGTCTAGAAGCTATCTAATAATGGGGTTTAAGCTAAATATGAATAACTAAGTATGAACAACAAGTATGCGTAAAAAGTATAAGTGAAAAATTATTCGCTATTATAAACTATTGGGTACACCCTATAGTCAAGTCGTCATAAAGCGCTTTATATTAAGATCTATGTATTTTATCTACTTACAAAGCGCGTAGCCTATAAGCTGGCTTAACAATCGAGCACTAGCAATAAAAAATTATTCCCTATAAAAAATTGTTAACTTTTGTTATAGATTCAAATAATACTCTATAACAGTCGTGCGCTGGCAAGCTCAGTTAATTGATATAGTCCAAGTCGATAGCGATTGTCAGGTAGAGTGCTAAGAGCTTGTTGTGCAAGCTTAGTTTCTTCTAATGCTCGCGCAGTACAATAGTCAAGCGCTCCTGACTGACGTACCAAATCAATAAGCTGCTTAGCATTGGGTGTTTTGCCCGTCTGAACGGCTACCCGCAGTTGCTCATAACCTTTTGAGTCACTACCCTTTAGGAGCTCCAACGCTTTAATCGTCGGTAAGGTAGGTTTGCCTTCACTTAAGTCGTCCCCTAAGTTTTTGCCCATAAGCTCGCTATCACCGCTGTAATCAAGCACATCATCAATGATTTGAAAGGCATTGCCAAAGTGCTGACCAAAATCAGAGAGCGCCTGCATATGCTGTTCTTGCTTTTGCAAAATGGCGGCGCCTTGGGTTGCCATCATAAACAGCCGTGAGGTTTTGCCATCGATAATGTTCAGGTAATCCGTCTCAGTTGCCGCAGGATTGTGCTGATGCTGAAGCTGCAACACCTCCCCTTCAGCGATATCACAAGTGCCATCGGAGAACAATTGTAATAGAGACAAACTTCCAAAACCGACAAGCAAATTAAAAGCGCGGGCAATTAGGTAGTCGCCTACGAGCACAGCGGTGGCATTGTCCCAAGTGGCATTGGCAGTGGGTTTGCCGCGGCGCTGTCCTGACTCATCAATCACATCATCATGAACCAAAGTGGCGGTATGCAGCATCTCAGTAATCGCCGCTAAATGCATGGCCTGCGTTGAGGGCTCATCATTTAGCATCCGCGCGCAAAGCAGCGTTATCAGCGGGCGCATACGTTTGCCGCCAGCATTAATCACATGCTGAGAGACGCTCATCACCAGCTGTACTTTTGAATTAAGACTACCAAAGACTTGCTTATCCATGATCTCAAAGTCGCTTGCAACGATGCTTTGAATCTCGCTATAGCTTAGGGTAGAGGGTGTTTTTGATGCAGATAAAGGGGCACTAGTCATAATCAATCGTCATATCAAAGGAATAAAAACTCACTTAAAAATGAGCAAATAATCGGTCTACAAAAAATGATGAAGTTGCAAATGCGCTTATAATAGCATAGCTGGCAAGTCTAATCGCTGTATTAAAAGACGTACTCATTGCGTGCAGCTATTAAGACGGTGCTTAAATAGTCAGCAAAATTGCTACTAACAGACATAATTAATATATCATCTTATCAGGTCAAAATGCTGTTTGTAAGTCGTTGATTAGATAGGCTATAATAGCGAGCGCTGTGCTATAAGATTATCAGATTAACTACTTACTGAGTGACTACTTACTAAGTGGTGAGTATACTGATTTAAAAGCGCAGAGCGAACAAGAGAGATGACTTGCTTTTGCTGCAAAAGACAAGTAAAATCTTGCCTTTAATTTTTCCCTGTCGTGTTCGTCATAAAAGCGCTGGTATGATATCAGCCACGGCACACGGGTTAAACGGAGTCAGACAATGTACGCAGTAATCAAAACTGGTGGCAAACAGCACCGTGTAGTCGTCGATGAGCTTTTAAAAGTTGAACTATTAAAGGCAGAGAAAGGCGAAACGATCAAATTTGAAGACGTGTTGATGGTTGTTGATGGCGATGACGTCAAAATCGGTCAGCCTGTTGTAGACGGCGCAAGCGTAGAAGTTGAAGTGGTTGAGCATGGTCGCGGCGAAAAAATCCGTATCATCAAGCACAACCGTCGTAAGCATTATCACAAAGAGCAAGGTCACCGCCAATGGTACACCTTGTTAAAAATCAAAGCGATCAACGCTTAATTTTGAATTTGGCTCAAAAGCTAAATGATATAGCGCAGAATGCTTAAGAGTTATCGCATCAGCGGTAAGTCACATTAACAAGGAGAATTATCCATGGCACATAAAAAAGCTGCCGGCTCAAGTCGTAACGGTCGTGATTCAAACCCAAAAATGCTTGGTGTAAAAATCTTTGGTGGTCAAACGATCGCCGCTGGTAACATCATCGTTCGTCAACGTGGTACAGAATTCCACGCAGGCGAAGGCGTTGGCATGGGCCGCGACCATACTTTATTTGCACTGAACGACGGTGTGGTTAAGTTTGCAACTAAAGGCAAATTCAACCGTCGCTACGTTATGGTTGAAAACGCATAATTGCACGCTATCTATGATCTTTTTTAGATACTGTTGCTTAGGTCATGTTTTTTAGATCGTAGCAGAGCAAGCAATAAAGTCCCTATTACCTATTGGTAGTAGGGACTTTTTATATGTATAGAGTATAAAACAGACAAACGAGTCTGCACATAATAAACAGCTCATATTATCTTTGTGGCATTTGACGTTGCTGTGAGCGTTACAAGCGCGTATGCCACGCGTAGTAATGATTGCAAATCATGTCTAGGCGCGTAATAAAAAAACTGGCACACTGTCGTCATTGCCTAATAGCACTCAAGAAAAAAGGCATAAGGTCATTAAGTATCGAATAACACTTTGATTTTTTATTAATGCGATCGTGCATTTTAGAGAGGAATAATTATGAATAATTTAAATAAACAAAGCACTTTTAAGCAAAAATTGATGGGCGGCGCTTTAGCTAGCGTTTTGGTCACCTCATTAGGGGTCGCTGCGCCCATGATAGCGATGACGCAAACCGCTACCGCAGCACCTGCTGACAATTTGACCGCTGCTAAGCGCTTAAATAAATTGCTTACTAATACTAAAAGCATGAGCGCCAACTTTACCCAAACGACCAAAGGCGCAAGTAGCGGCACTTTTAAAGGCTCGATGAGCGTTGAGCGTCCCAATAACTTTCGCTGGGAAACCAAGTCGCCCTCTGAGCAACTCATTGTCGCTAACGGTAGCTCAATGTGGATCTATGATAAAGATTTAGAGCAGGCCACTAAGCAAGGGGTCGACACTCAAGTGGGCAATACACCAGCGCTACTATTGTCAGGTGACCCAAGCAAAATCGCCCAAAACTTCAAAGTCACTCAGCCTTATGCAACCAAAAACTATTACGTGCTTTATCCCAAATCAGGCGATGCCAGCTTTAAGAGTTTGTCGATGAGCTTTAG
The DNA here is from genome assembly GCF_052258425.1 of Psychrobacter sp. T6-4. Classification (NCBI taxonomy): domain Bacteria; kingdom Pseudomonadati; phylum Pseudomonadota; class Gammaproteobacteria; order Moraxellales; family Moraxellaceae; genus Psychrobacter; species Psychrobacter sp. T6-4. The sequence goes on along the minus strand of NZ_JBQQEZ010000016.1, from coordinate 16,880 downwards.
TGGCGGTAAGCCTGTCATGATGGTGCTTAACGATACTTTGGGTCAAACTACCTCAATCAAGTTTAGCAATATCAAGCTCAATCCGAGTATTAATAGCAGTCAGTTTAAATTCACGCCACCAAAAGGCGTTGACGTTATCAATCAGTAGGCTTAAAATACCAGCAAGCTTCAAATATAAAAGGACAAGCCATTATCGGACTTGTCCTTTTTTTTATCTTAAAAATCGGGTTTGCTAAATACCTAAAAATTACTATTTAACTCTAGGGGCAAGTAGTCTGTTTTTGTCTTTGCTACAACGCTTTAGTATTAGGGTTTATACGCTATTATAACAAGCATAATCAGTAGTCTTTATGCCAAAATAAAAGCACGAAAATACACGTTTTGTAGCATATAAAATGACCAGTTAATACATCTAAAAACTGGCTTTTAAGCCTTGATATGCGTATAGTATGTAAACATTTTATGCCAGTTGTCACCCTATTATTGACCTTGTGTTATGAGCTATTAAATCAATGAATAAGACATTGATTTGATATGTTTGTCGCTCGCAAGCTTAACTTATTTATGGCGCTTTACTCTTTGTGATTGCCTAAAATACTAACTTCGCAAGGTGAGTTGTCAGTAATACTGATAATTGGTCATTACCAGCACAGCGTATCTGTGTTTTTATCTGTATGATGCCTCTATTGAGGCGCACTTGTACAGATTAGGTGAGGAGCAAGGATTATCATGTCTGCTTTTGATTGGTCAGCAGTTGCTTTTATTTTAGCCGCTATTGGTTTGGTCGTATTCATGCTGGTTGTACCGCGATTACTCGGCGGACGCTCAAGCGGCTCACAAAAAGAAGAAGTGTTTGAGGCAGGCGTTGTCGGATCTGGTAACGCCCGTATTCGCTTGTCTGCCAAATTTTATTTGGTTGCCATCTTCTTTGTGATTTTCGATCTAGAAGCTTTGTATTTGTATGCTTATTCGGTCTCAGTCGTAGAGGCAGGCTGGGTGGGTTTTGCAGCTGCCGCTGTCTTTATTATTATTCTACTCATAGGCTTGGTCTATGAGCTAAGCCTGGGTGCGATGAACTGGGCACCTGCTGATAAGCGCCGTAAAACTGCCCGTCTAACCGCCGCGCCTGCAGGGTTTAATTTGGCCAGTATTACCAAGTTTGATGGCGTAGATGAGTTGATGGTTGATCCGACAGGTAAGATACCTGCGCAGTCCTCAGGTCAGATCAATGTCTCAAACAACATCGAGACTAACCGTCGTCACTTGCAAAACATCGATCATATCAATACAACAGGTAATGTGACCACGGTAGACTTTGCAGAATCAGCTCAGCACAAAAACAATAATGTGCAAAAACCGTCCAAATAATGGCTCTCATATAGCTAATACCATCTATCAAATACCGCCGCGTATTTAAATAAAGGTTATCTGTTATGAAGTACACGCTAACAAAAGCCAATCCTGATGCCGATATTTATCCTGCCCAGACCCGTCAAACGGTCAACGATCCGATAGAGGATGAAGTCAATAAAAACGTCTTTATGGGCCGCTTGGAGGACATGGTACACTCGACCGCCAACTGGGGTCGCAAGCATTCACTGTGGCCCTTTAACTTCGGCACCTCTTGCTGTTACGTTGAATACGCAACCACTTTGACCGCTGTGCATGATTTATCACGCTTTGGTGCTGAGGTCATTCGCGCATCACCCCGTCAAGCTGATGTAATGATCGTTGCGGGGACTTGCTTTGTCAAAATGGCGCCTGTTATTCAGCGCCTTTATGAGCAGATGCTTGAGCCAAAGTGGGTCATCTCTATGGGCGCATGTGCCAATTCAGGCGGTATGTATGACATCTATTCTGTCGTACAAGGCGTGGACAAAATCATCCCCGTTGATGTCTATGTGCCGGGCTGCCCGCCGCGCCCAGAAGCGCTGATTCAAGGCTTGATGTTACTTCAAGAGTCGATTACTAAAGAGCGCCGTCCGCTAGGTATTCATGTCAATGAACAGGGCATTTATCAGCCGCAAATGACGCCTGAGCGCGATCGCAAGCAAGCTGATCGCATCGCAGTCAAAAACCTGCGTAGCCCAGATAGTATTTAGAGATTAGCTTTGTATTTAAGCATTAGAGATTAGCTTTGCGCTTATCAGTCAGTTATGAGTAATGAAGGAAACCCTCATTCATGGTCACGGTAGTTGATAACATAGATCCCAAGATCAAACCTGTACCGGTAGTCATTCAAGAGCTGACCCATAAGTACGCGGGTAAGTTCGTTGTGCAGCATACGGTCGATGAGATTCCAACCGTATGGGTGGCGCGTGCCGACTTGCTAGATATTCTCCTGTTTTTGCGTAAGCTACCCAAACCCTATGTCACGCTATTTGATCTGTCGGCGATGGATGAGCGTTTACGCCAGCATCGTCGAGGCCTGCCTGATAGCGACTTTACGGTGTTTTATCATCTGATGTCCTTTGAGCGCAACAGTGATGTACGTATCAAAGTGGCACTAGATGAAGACGATCTGACGGTGCCAAGCGCGACCAATATTTGGCCCAATGCCAACTGGTATGAGCGCGAAGTATGGGATATGTTCGGTATCGTCTTTAGCGGGCATCCGCATCTAACGCGTATCTTATTGCCCAAGTATTGGGAAGGTCATCCGCTACGTAAAGAGTACCATGCGCGCGCGACAGAATTTACCCCATACTTTCTAAATGCCGCTAAACAACAATACGAGCAAGAAAATCTGCGTTTTGTTCCAGAAGAGTGGGGCATGAAGCGCTCGGGACGTGACGAGGACTTTATGTTCTTGAACATCGGCCCCAATCACCCTTCTGCTCATGGTGCGTTTCGTTTGGTGCTCCAGCTTGACGGCGAAGAAGTCGTCGATTGTATCCCTGATATAGGCTATCACCACCGCGGCGCTGAGAAGATGGCAGAGCGCCAGACTTGGCACTCTTATATTCCTTACACTGACCGTATTGATTACCTTGGCGGGGTGATGAACGAGCTGCCATACATTATGTCGGTCGAGAAGCTCGCGGGCATTACTATTCCGCCGCGCGCTGAGACCATTCGCGTCATGATGAGTGAGTTTTTCCGTATTACGAATAATTTGCTCTTTGTCGGCACCTTTATTCAAGATGCGGGCGGAATGACGCCAGTATTCTATATGTTCACTGATCGCCAGAAAGCTTATGACGTCATTGAGGCGGTAACCGGCTATCGCATGCATCCAGCGTGGTTTCGCATTGGTGGTACGGCAGCCGATCTACCGCGTGGTTGGCAGCGCCTAGTTCGTGAGTTTTTGGACTGGATGCCTAAGCGCTTGGATGAGTATGTCAAAGCCGCATTACAAAACAGCGTACTCAAAGGTCGTACCCAAGGCGTCGCTCAATACAATGCCAAGCAAGCACTCGCTTGGGGCGTGACAGGAGCAGGTCTGCGCGCAACGGGTATAGACTTTGATTTGCGTAAGGCTCGCCCGTACATGGGCTACGAGAACTATGATTTTGAAGTGCCTATTGGTTATAACGGTGATGCTTATGATCGCTGTATGATCAAAGTCGAAGAGATGCGCCAGTCCTTGCGTATCATCCGCCAGTGTATGGATAACATGCCTCAAGGACCTTATAAAGCGGATCATCCTCTATCGGTACCACCGCCTAAAGATCGCACTTTGAACGATATCGAAACCTTGATTAATCACTTTATTTCTGTCTCTTGGGGCCCTGTTATGCCAGCGGGTGAGTGCGCAACGATAGTTGAGGCCACCAAAGGCTTGAACAGTTATTATATTACCTCGGACAAGGCGACTATGAGCTATCGTACTCGTATTCGTACGCCGACGTTTGCCCATTTGCAACAAATGCCCTCTGTGATTAATGGCTCTTTGGTTTCTGACGCTATTATGTATTTGGCTTCAATTGATATCGTTATGGCAGATTGTGATCGCTAAACAATTGAGCGCAAGATAAGTAAGGATTGACAAGAGATTATGAGAATTGTTTCTGACAAAATGCCAAAAGTAGATGTGGCTAGTATTTTGACCGTAAGTGAGATTGATGCGATTCACGAGTTTATGCATCATTATCCGCATGCTCGCGCCGCCTCATTAGATGCCCTCAAAATCGTGCAAAAGCGCAACGGCTGGGTCGATGACGCTCAAGTGAACGCTATTGCCAATCTTTTAGATATTCCCGTGACTGATATGGACGGCGTCGCTACTTTTTTTAATCGTATTTATCGTCAGCCTGTCGGTCGTCACGTGATTTTGATTTGTGATTCTGTAGCCTGTTACTTGACAGGATACGAAGCGCTATCGGCTGAGCTACGCTTGCAATTGGGTATCGAATATGGGCAAACAACTCCTGATGGCCGTTTTACCTTGTTGCCGATTTGCTGCCTGGGCAATTGTGATAAAGGCCCTGCGGTGCTCATCGATGAGGACACTTATGGTCCTATTGAGCCTACTGAGGTCGCGCAACTACTGGAGCTATACGCATGAGACTGACCTTATCTGAACAGATCGCTCAGCGCGGGCAAGGCAAAGCGCCAAGCCAGCTCAATGAGCAACGTATCCCCATCTATGGCGACAAGGCGAGCGCCACTAGCGAAACTATGCCGCTTACATGGCGTCTTGCACACCATGACGCCGTACTTGATTTAGCTACATATCAATCGCTACAAGGCTTTGATGGGCTAAAAAAGGCACTAGATAAGCCGTTTAAAGACGTCGAAAATATGATCAAAGCGGCCAATGTTAGAGGCCGCGGCGGCGCAGGATTTAATGCTGGTCTTAAGTGGTCTTTTATGTCGCCACCAGATGGCTTGCCGCGCTATCTTATTTGTAACGCTGATGAGATGGAGCCGGGCACCTTTAAAGATCGCTTGTTAATGGAGCGCCTACCGTTTCAGCTCATCGAAGGCATGCTCATTACTGCTCATGCGATTGGGGCTACCGACGGCTATATCTTTATTCGCGGCGAGTATATTTTGGCCGCCGAGCGTTTGGTTACTGCTATTAATGAGTGTATCGCCAATAACTTGATGGGCGATAATATCTTAGGGACAGATTTTAGTTTTAATCTGCACGTACATACGGGCGCTGGGCGTTATATATGCGGTGAAGAGACGGCGTTGATCAATTGCCTAGAGGGTCGCCGTGCTAACCCACGTACCAAACCGCCATTTCCGCAAATCTCTGGCGCTTGGGGTCGTCCAACGGTTGTCAATAATGTTGAGACCTTGTGCAACATGCCAGCTATTCTAAATCACGGCGTAGACTGGTATCAGTCATTGTCTGAGATTAAAGGCAAAAGCAAAACCCCTGGCACCAAGCTATTTGGCTGCTCAGGTTTGGTCAAGGATCCTGGTTTATGGGAGCTGCCCTTTGGTTATACTGCGCGTGAGATTATTGAAGACTTTGCAGGCGGTATGTTAGAGGGTAAGACGCTAAAAGCGTGGTTGCCTGGTGGGGCGTCCACAGACTTTTTGACCGCTGATCATTTAGATATTGTCGTTGATTTTGATAGTATTCAAGACGCAGGTAGCCGTATGGGCACCGGTCTTATTATGGTCGTAGATGAAGCACAAGATATGGTGCCTTTATTACGTAACTTAGAGATTTTCTTTCAGCGCGAATCGTGCGGCTTTTGTACGCCATGCCGTGATGGTCTACCGTGGGGCGTCAAATTGCTCACTGCGATTAACGACGGCGAAGGGCAAATCGGCGACGTCGAAAAATTAGAAGGATTAACTCGGGATTTATGGATTGGCAAAACCTTTTGTGCCCACGCGCCAGGAGCGATGGAGCCACTAATGAGTGCTATCAAATATTTCCGTCCTGAGTTTGATCAAAAAATCGCGCAGGCGGTTGGTGCTGACGTCATAGACGCCGCGGCCAATCCTCAGCCAGTAGTGAAATAAGGAGAGCGGCATGGCAGTCATCCATATTGACGGCACCACTGTCGAAGTAGATAGCAGCGATAACTTGCTACAAGCCTGTCTATCTCTAGGTATTGATGTACCGTATTTTTGTTATCATCCTGCGCTTGGCTCAGTAGGCTCATGCCGTCAGTGCGCGGTTAAGCAGTATCAAAACGAAGAGGACATGAAAGCGGGCAAGGGGCGACTAGTAATGTCCTGTATGGTCGCGCCAGACAATGACATGTACATCTCAGTCACTGATGACGAGGCCAAAGCGTTTCGGGCCTCGATGGTTGAGCTACTGATGACCAATCATCCACACGATTGCCCTACTTGTGAAGAGGGCGGTCACTGTCACTTGCAAGATATGACCTATATGTCAGGTCATAATACGCGCCGCTATCGCTTTACCAAACGTACTCATCATAACCAAGATTTGGGCCCGTTTATCGGTCATGAGATGAACCGCTGCATCGCTTGCTATCGCTGCGTTAGATTCTACAAAGACTATGCAGGTGGCGAGGATTTGGGTGTATATGGCTCAAACAATCGGGTTTATTTTGGTCGTGACAAAGACGGGCAGTTTGAAAGTGAATTTTCAGGTAATTTAACAGAAGTCTGCCCAACTGGGGTGTTTACCGATCAAACTCACTCAGAGCGCTACAACCGTAAATGGGATATGCAGTACGCGCCTAGTATCTGTCATGGCTGCTCGGCGGGATGCAATATCTCACCTGGTGAGCGTTATGGTGAGTTGCGCCGTATTGAAAACCGCTACAATGGTGAGGTCAACGGTTATTTCTTATGTGACCGTGGTCGTTTTGGTTATGGCTATGTCAACCGTGCTGATCGTCCGACTGGGGCGCTTGAGCGTATCAATGACAAACACGTCAAGATCAATATTGATTATGCGTTAGATGAGACTATCAAACGCCTCACAGACAAAAAAGTCATCGGTATTGGCTCACCTAGAGCGAGTCTTGAGACTAACTTTGCCCTCAAAAACTTGGTTGGTTTTGACAACTTCTCGACAGGTCTTAATCATCAGCAACAAGACTTAGTGCATAAATGTATCGAAGTGCTCAGCACTGAGGGTATACATAATCCAAGTATGAATGAGATCGAAAGCCATGATGCTGTGCTCATCTTGGGTGAAGATATCACTCAAACCTCATCGCGAGTGGCGCTATCCGTACGTCAAGCAGCAAAGAACGAAGGCCTGAAAATGGCGGCAGCGCTCAAGACTCAGTCTTGGCTTGCGGAACCTGTCAAACGCATCGCTCAAGATGCTTTAAGCCCCGTTTATATTATCGATGTCACTCAAACTAAGCTTGATGATATTAGTAAATCAAGCGTAGTTGCGACGCCTGAAGACATCACGCGCCTTGGCTTTAGGGTCGCTGATGAGATTAGCAATTTTGCTGATGACTTGTCAGAGATAGCAGACCTGCAAAAATCTGAGCTAAGTAACAGTGATAGCGATGATCCTATGCAAGTGCTGGCTCAACAGATCGCTTATGATTTGATTCAGGCAGATAGACCATTAGTGATATCAGGTAGTAGCTTGTCATCTACGGCTTTGATAGAGGCAGCGGCGCAGATTACTCAAGCGCTTACGCAAAAACGTCAAGCGATCAAGGCGACTGAGCAAAAGCAGGTTGAGGCGCACAATGAGAGGGTGAAAGCTGCGCAAGCACAAGCTGCTAATGATCAGCCTGAAGAAGACAAAGAGTTAGAAGCCAAACCAGCTAAAGCGCAAATGGGTACCAATAAAGATGCCCAAGACGACGTTGAACGCGAGCCTGCGGATGCTCTTGAACTCAAAGAAGTCAATAAACAGTATCACGGTCAAGCGGGTATTTATCTGACGGTTTCTGATGCCAATAGCATGGGCGTGTGTATGCTAGGCGGTCACTCAGTAGAGGAGTTATTAGCTACTGAATTTGATGTCGTCATTGTCGCTGAAAACCAATTAACAGACGCTATTGATGCCAATAAGCTTACGCAACTACTGAGCGATAAAACGGTTATCGCGCTCGATCATCAGCTGCTTGAATGGCATAAAGACGTCGATATTGTACTGCCAGCTGCGAGCTTTGCGGAAGCAGATGGAACGCTTGTGTCAAGCGAGGGCCGTGCTCAGCGCTTCTTTCAAGTCTACGACAGCAACTACTATCATCCAATGAGCAGTATCAAAGAAGGTTGGCGCTGGCTGCACGCGGTACACAGTAGCATCGAGGGCAAAGAGGTCGATTGGACACAGCTTGATGATGTCATTAACGCTTTGATTGCAACGCATCCTAAGCTGGCTGGTATCAAAGGCGCGGCTCCCGATGCAGATTACCGTATTACAGGACTCAAAATCGCCCGTCAGCCGCGCCGCTACTCAGGTCGTACCGCGATGCGTGCGCCAATATCTGTTCACGAGCCTATGCAGCCCAAAGACTTAGATACCGGTCTTACCTTTTCGATGGAAGGCTATAGCGGCAAGCAGACCAAGGGCGCGATGATTCCTTTTGCCAGTGCTGCAGGCTGGAACTCGCCGCAAGCTTGGAATAAATATCAAGATAAAGTTGGCGGTCATCTTAAAGGCGGCGACCCTGGGGTGCGCTTGTTCGATAGCTTTGAGCGCCTGCCTAGCCGTCAGTACGTAGCACCAGAAGCAGCGTCTTACGCGGCAACTGATATGCAAGAGGGCCGCGCCAAATTAGTGCCAATCTATAATATCTACGCCAGCTCTATGATGGCCTCGCGCAGTCCCATTGTAGCTAAGCAGTTGCCAATTGCCAGTTGGCGCGTTGGTATGGATGATGCCAAGGCTTGGGGTCTGCTCGCTGGAGACTATTTGGCGATAGAGATTGATAATCGGCAGATAACACTGCCCGTGCAGTTAGTGCAGTACCTAGCAGAGGGCTGTATCGGCTACCCAGTTGGGCAAGTCAGCATTATTCATCCGACATTGCCAGCCTCAGTACGCCGCGTTGATGCGCCAGTCACTATCGCAGGTAGCATGGCTGATGACATGGTCAATGATACAGATGCTTTAGATGATGAGCTCGTAGCACCAATTAGCGATCAAGGGGCGTAAAATGCAAGTGACTCGTATTATCCCTGATGTGCCCGCCCTTTTGGCAAACATGATGACCTTTGATGCTTGGTCTATATTGTTTTTGGTTGTGCAATCGATTGTGATATTTTTGGTCGTGGTTATCGTCGCCGCTTTGATGATCGTCTATGAGCGCCGTATGCTTGCATTGTGGCAGGATCGTTATGGTCCTAATCGCGTCGGTCCCTTTGGCTCCTTGCAACTGGTCGCAGATATGCTCAAAATCTTCTTTAAAGAAGATTGGACACCAAACTTCACTGACAAGTTTATCTTTACCTTAGCACCGGCGGTAGCGATGTTTACCGCTTTGGCGTCTTTTGCCATTATTCCTATCTCGCCAACCCTTGGGGTTGCGGACTGGGATATTGGTATTTTGTTCTTTTTTGCTATGGCAGGTATTGCTGTTTACGCGGTGATGTTTGGCGGCTGGGCGTCAGCGAACAAATTCTCGCTATTAGGCGGTCTGCGTTCAGCGGCACAAACCATTAGTTATGAGGTATTTTTAGGCTTGTCTTTGATGGGCGTGGTCGCATTGACAGGCTCCTTTAACTTACGTGAAATCGTTGAATCACAAATAGACGGCTGGTACATTATCCCGCAGTTCTTAGGGTTTTTGACCTTTGTGGTCGCAGGTGTTGCGGTCACTCACAGGCATCCCTTTGATCAGCCAGAAGCTGAGCAGGAGCTTGCTGAGGGGTATCATGTTGAATACTCTGGCATGAAGTTTGGTATGTTCTTTATTGGAGAGTATGTCAACGTTGTACTCATCTCAGCCCTGATGACTTGTCTGTTCTTTGGTGGTTGGCTTGCCCCCTTCAATTTAGATATTCCTTTTGTACCGCCTGCATTTTGGTTCATGATAAAGACGCTATTCTTTATGACGATGTTTATCTTGGCACGGGGTTCGCTCATGCGCCCCCGTTATGATCAGGTGATGAACTTTGGCTGGAAAGTTTGCTTACCTGTAACCTTGATTAATTTGCTGGTTACCGCCGCTGTCATTTTGCTAATGAGATAGGGCGCCCGCCAACAAGGATAATAAGACAATGATTACCGCTATAAAAAAGACGCTCGTGGGTATGTTTACCATCGTTCGTAGTATGTGGATGGTCAATAGCCATGCGCTCAGGCCGCGCGATACCATACTCTATCCTGAGCAGGCCGTACCTGTGCCGCCGCGCTTTCGTGGACGTATTATCTTGACCCGCGATCCAGATGGGGACGAGCGCTGCGTAGCTTGTAACTTGTGTGCGGTCGCTTGCCCTGTCGGTTGTATCTCCTTACAAAAGGCGGAGCGTGATGATGGGCGCTGGTATCCTGAGTTTTTTCGTATTAACTTTTCGCGCTGTATCTTTTGCGGAATGTGTGAGGAAGCTTGCCCGACTACTGCTATTCAGATGACCCCTGATTTTGAGATTGGCGAGTATAATCGTCAAGACTTGGTCTATGAAAAAGAGCATCTACTCATCTCAGGCCCTGGCAAGTATCCTGACTATAATTATTACCGCGTCACTGGTATGGCTGTCGCAGACAAACCTAAAGGTTCTGCGCAAAACGAAGCAGCGCCTATTGATCTAAGGAGCTTGCTGCCATGATGACTATTTTGAATAATCCTGACTTAGCAGGGTTCTATGCGCTGGCGGCAGTGGCTATTTTTGCAAGCTTACGCGTGGTGACCCATGCCAACCCCGTGCACGCGATATTATCGATGATCGTCTCCTTATTGGCAGTTGCGGGTATCATGTTTATACTAGGCGCGCCGTTCGCAGGTGCCCTTGAGATTATCGTTTATGCCGGTGCCATCTTAGTTCTATTCGTCTTTGTCATTATGATGCTCAACCTAGGCATGGCAAGTGAGGCGCGAGAAGAGCGCTGGCTGGATGCGAGAACATGGGCTATTCCGACAGGATTGACACTGATTATCGCCGTTGTGCTTTACGCGTTCATCGGTGTCAATCATGACGAGGCAGCAGTTATTGGCGGTGTCAACGTACCTGCCAAAGCGGTCGGTGTGGCATTATTTAGCAAATACATTATGCTCGTAGAAGTCGCTGCACTATTGCTACTTGGGGCTTTGGTTGCCGCTTATCATTTAGGTAAGCCAACGCTAGATGATGAGATAGTAATCGATGACACTATTCGCGATCCTAGTAAGCGCTTAACCCTTAACACCGCTACCCGCAGCGCTCGTAACAGCAGCGCTGACTTATCTCACGATAATGATAGCGACGTCAATTCGCTTGATTCAAACGAGCCTTATGAGTACAAAGACGTCGACCCGTATGATTATGTCGGTAAGCAAGCCGCTACGCGCAAGGAGTTAGACTGATGGTACAAGCAGTTAGCGTAGCCCAGGACGTATCGACTATGCCGTTCGCCCACGAGGTAGCAGGCCTAGCAGCGCCTGCTCTTGAAGTACAAAACGTGCTGGGTATTATACCTATGAGTCATGGGCTTATCTTGGCAGGGATTTTATTTGCCATCGGTCTATGCGGCGTTATGGTTCGGCGCAATTTTTTGTTTATGCTGATGAGCCTTGAGATTATGATGAACGCCGCAGCGCTTGCGTTTATCGTCGCTGGCAGCCGCTGGGTCGATCCAGATGGGCAAATTATGTTTATTTTTATTCTTACCTTAGCGGCTGCTGAAGCCTCGATCGGTCTTGCCATACTATTACAGTTTTATCATAAGCGTGGGCATCTCGATGTCGATAGCGCCAATGAGATGAGGGGATGATGTCATGAGTGTATTACCCTTAACCTTTATACTTCCGCTCATCGGCTTTTTAATCTTAGCCTTTATGCGTGACAAGCTCACCGAACAAGCCGCCAGCTTTGTTGGTGTTGGCAGTATGGGGCTATCAGCGCTTTGTACTTTGGTTGTCAGCTACACCTTTTTAGGTAGTTATCCTGCAGGTACGGTGGTAGAAGTACCGCTGTGGACTTGGATGCAAGTCGGTGATTTTGCACCAAGCTTTGGTCTTAGCTTTGATGGTCTTGCCTTAACCATGACTGGCGTCATTACAGGCATTGGCTTTTTGATTCACCTGTTCGCTGCTTGGTACATGAAAGGCGATAAAGGCTTTGCACGCTTTTTTAGTTATATGAATTTGTTTGTCGCCAGTATGCTACTGCTAGTACTCGCCGATGATTTATTGCTGCTATATCTAGGCTGGGAAGGCGTTGGTATCTGCTCGTATTTGCTTATCGGCTTTTATTACGAGCACCGTGCCAATGGCCGCGCTGCGATGAAAGCCTTTACTGTCACCCGCGTCGGTGATGTGTTCTTAGCCTTTGGTTTGTTTTTATTGTTCCGTGAGTTTGGCACCCTTAATATTCAAGAGATTATCACTCGCGCGCCTGAGATGTTCAGCGTCAATGATCCGGTAATGATCCTGACCACGATGATGATCGTGGGCGGCGCGATGGGTAAATCTGCGCAGATTCCACTCCATACGTGGCTCGCTGATGCTATGGCTGGTCCGACACCAGTGTCGGCGCTGATTCACGCCGCGACGATGGTTACTGCTGGGGTCTATTTAATCGCTCGTTTGCATCCATTATTTGTCCTCACTCCAGGTATTTTATTGTATTGGGTTGGGGCAGTGGGCGCATTAACCTTGGTCGTCGCAGGATTCTGTGCGCTAGTACAAACTGATATCAAGCGTATATTAGCCTACTCAACGATGAGTCAAATCGGCTATATGTTCTTGGCATTAGGCGTTGGCGCTTGGCAAGGGGCTATCTTTCATTTGATGACCCATGCGTTTTTTAAAGCCTTGCTGTTTTTGGCATCAGGTGCGGTCATATTAGCGGTTCATCATGAGCAAGACATCTTTAAGATGGGCGGTTTGCGTCGCAAGATTCCATTAGTATTTTGGTGCTATATCATCGGTGGCGGCGCTCTAGCGGCTATTCCTTGGATAACCGTCGGCTTTTATTCTAAAGAAGCGATCCTTTGGGAAGCTTATGCAACAGGTCATCAAGTGCTGTTTTATATGGGCGTGTTTGGGGCTTTCTTAACCGCTATTTATACCTTCCGTATGATTTGGATCATCTTCTTTGGTGAAGAGAAGACCCATGCGCACAAACTGTCTGGCATCTCGTATTGGTTGCCACTTACGGTACTACTGGTTTTATCGACTGCAGTTGGCGCTTTAATTTCGCCGCCGCTACAGGGCGTATTGCCCGAGAGTGTCGGACACTTATTAGAAGTGGCAGGTCAAGTAGAGGCTAAGCACACCGCAGAATATATCGCTATGGGCGCTATGCTCGCAGGACTGGTGATAGCCGCAGTATTGTACGTCGTTGATAAAGGTCGGATGCTGACGCGCTTTAAGCGCTCAAGTATCGGCGGCGCGCTGTATTACTGGTGCTATCACGGTATGGGCTTTGATGCGCTATACGATATAGTTTTTGTAAAACCTTTTTTATTCATCGGCCGCTTGTTTAAAGCTGACCCTGTTGATAAAACGTGGAATGTATTGCCGATGCTGGCATCAGCAGGTAATAAGATGTTGTCTGTGACACAAACAGGGTCACTTCGAGGTTATGCCGCAAGCTTTGGCTTGGGCGTTGCTGCACTTCTCGTATTGGTCATGATAACGGTGGTATAAGATGATTGAGTTACAACAAACGTGGATGCTACCGGCGCTCATTGCAATACCCTTTATAGCAGGCCTGCTGTGCTGGTTGGTTGAGCGCTTTAACAAGCGTTTACCGCGCTGGATTGCTCTGATTGGTATGACACTGACGTTTTTATTGTCATTGGTACTCTGGCAATATGGCGACTTTAGCGGTATGAGCAAGCAGGTCATTGCGCCGCAATCGGCAGTGCCTTGGGTCGCTGAGTTTAGTGTGCCTTGGATACCGAGTTTTGGTATTAGTTTTCATCTGGCGATGGATGGTATGTCGCTACTGATGATTGCCTTAACAGGCTTGTTAGGAGTAGCGGCAGTTGCGTGCTCATGGAACGAGATTCAGCGACGCGTTGGGTTCTTCCATTTGAACTTGCTATGGAGTTTGGGCGGGGTCATCGGGGTATTCTTAGCGATTGATCTGTTCTTATTCTTCTTCTTTTGGGAGATGATGCTCGTTCCGATTTACTTCTTAATCGCTATTTGGGGTCATGATGTCGTTGGAAAAACCAAAGAATACGCGGCGACCAAGTTCTTTATCTATACCCAAGCCTCTGGGCTTATTATGCTCATTGGTATCTTGGTACTGGTGATTATCAGTTACGCGCAAAGCGGTGTGGTCAGCTTTAATTACAATGATCTGCTCGGCACTAACCTTGGTGGCTGGGAATATCCGATCATGCTCTGCTTCTTCATTGGCTTTGCGGTCAAGCTGCCTATTATGCCTTTTCATGGCTGGTTACCTGATGCGCATGCGCAGGCGCCAACTGCAGGTTCGGTGGATTTGGCTGGGGTACTGATTAAGACCGCCGCTTACGGTTTGATTCGTTTTGTTTTACCGCTGTTTCCAGCCGCTTCGCAAGAGTTTGCGCCAATAGCGATGACTTTGGGTACGATAGGTATCTTTTATGGCGCGTGGCTTGCGTTTATGCAAACTGATATGAAGCGTTTGCTTGCTTATACGAGTATCTCGCACATGGGCTTTGTTGTGTTAGCCATTTACGCAGGTACGCTACTTAGCTTACAAGGACTGATGATTCAGATGCTCGCGCACGGTTTGAGCTCGGCGGCTCTCTTTATTATGGCAGGACAGCTCTATGAGCGTTTGCATACGCGTGATCTGACCGTGATGGGCGGTATGTGGGGACAGTTCCGCTATTATGCGCCGATCTTGATGTTCTTTTGTGCCGCGCTACTGGGTATCCCAGGTACGGGTAACTTCATCGGCGAGTTTATGATCTTGTTCGGTGCTTTTGCTCAGTATCCAGTGTTTGTGGTACTCGCGACGTTTAGCTTAGTGCTGGCAGGATTGTACTCACTTATCTTGATTTATCGTGCCTTATTTGGCGCTAATAATACCAAAGAAGTTGCCTTACATGAGACGCGCTCACATGGACTGCCCGAGCGTCCGCTTAAGGATTTGGGTCGCCGCGAGATTTCACTGCTGCTGGTATTAGCAGTGGGTCTGGTCTGGCTGGGACTGTATCCGCAGCCGATTCTCGATACCTCAAGCCACTCTATGCAGTGGATCAATAACGCTTATATTTATAGTGAAGTGTCACAAGCAGATGTGTTGCAATCACTTGATGCAATGGAGGCACGTTAAGTCATGAATGATTTTATGATGAATGATTTGATGGGGCTGATGCCTTATGCGCCTATTATTATCGTGGTGATTACGGTGCTGCTAGTAATGATTGCCATTACGATCAAGCGCTCACACACGATCACAGGCACTATTACCGTTGTCGGATTAAACATTGCATTATTTACCTTAATCGGTCAGATGCTGGGCATGATTGAGCGCGGAGCCTTACTGCCTACTGCTGAGCAGCTCTTTGTCGTGGACAACTTTGCGCAGTTCAACATGATGATTATTCTGGTCTGCGCGCTGGCTTGTTGTACGCTATCTTATGCTTATCTTGCCAATTTAAAAGACAATAAAGAAGAGCTATACATGCTCATTTTACTGTCGACTGTGGGCGCGCTACTTATGGTCTGTGCGCAGCATTTAGCGGCGTTCTTTATGAGCTTAGAGCTGTTATCAGTACCGCTATATGGCTTGCTCGCTTATACGTTCTTGCGTGAGAAATCTCTGGAGTCAGGGCTTAAGTATCTGGTGTTATCAGCGGCGGCCTCAGCGACTTTGCTCATGGGTATGGCGTTTATATACGCGCAGGTAGGCTCGCTAGGATTTAAGTCTATTAGTATTATGCTGGCAGGCTCTTTTGAGTCGCCCCTATTGATACTTGGCGTTGCCATGATGATGTTCGGTATCGCCTTTAAATTATCAGCGGCGCCCTTTCATGCGTGGACGCCTGATGTCTATGAAGGCGCGCCTGCTCCTATCGCCACTTATCTGGCGTCAGTCTCTAAAGTGGCGATGATGGCATTAGCGGTGCGGTTCTTAATTGATACCTCATTGTTGGCTTTGCCCTCTGTACAGATGCTGTTGATGGTGATGGCGACTTTATCTATCTTGGTCGGTAACTTGCTCGCGGTACGTCAGACGAACCTTAAGCGTCTGCTTGGTTATTCTTCTATCGCGCACATGGGTTATGTGCTGATCGTTATTGTGAGCCTCGGCGCGGGCGCTGATAGCATCTCTAGCATGTATATGGCGGTATATGCCTTTACCTCTATCGGTGCTTTTGGTGTGGTGACTTTGATGTCAAGCCCTTACAGATTATCAGGGGAGGCGGACGAGTTAGTGCACTATCAGGGGCTGTTTTGGCGTCGCCCAGTGTTGACTGCAGTCATGACGATTATGATGTTATCGCTCGCTGGTATTCCGCTGACGGCAGGCTTTATTACTAAGCTATTCGCAGTACTTGCCGCGGTGCAAGGTACCAATTGGTTCTTGGCGGCGATGATTATCTTAGGTAGCTCAATCGGTCTGTTCTATTATCTGCGCGTGATGCTGACATTATTTAAGCGTCCAAAGGCTTACGTAGAATTCGATGTCTCTGGACAGTGGGGCTTGCGTACTGGTGGTATTATGGTCATTGGCGTAACTTTAGCTATTCTCTTTTTCGGGATACTACCGAACAGTATGATTGAATGGGCAAGCCTGGCGCGCGTTTGGTAAAAGCGCAAATAGTAAACAGTACAGAGTAACCATACTCCTTACTGATAATGATATCGAAAGAATAAGGTGCGCTAAGTTTATGTTAAGCTTGGCGCACTTTTTTGCTATTGATTATCTACAAT
>NZ_JBQQEZ010000015.1:0-79756 GCF_052258425.1 Psychrobacter sp. T6-4 | reverse complement strand
ACTTTGATCTTAAAGTCTAGATCGTAACGCATAAAATAACCCCCATAAGTGGTGTCCAACTTATGGGGGTCAGTTCATTGAGCTGGCTTTTTTGTGTTTAAGATTCAAGACTTACCTTCTAGGTGGGTTTTGTGTGAGCCAGTGTTGATTGACTACTTTTAGCTCCTCAAGCTCTTTATCCATAACCACTTTGCTCTTACCTGGGTTTTTGATCGACTCATAGGCAAAGAAAATGATACCTAAGATAGTCCAGCCAATAAATATTGACCATTCAATACCACTAAGCGCGGATGGCATACCAGGTAGGTATAGCACGAATAAACCCAAGCTTAGAATAATAGTCACGACGCCGACCGCTTTACCCGCAGGGATTTTGAATGGACGTACCATATTAGGTTCACGATAACGCAATACTAAAAATGATAAGGCGACTAAGGTGTAGGCAATGACAACGCCAAAACCACCTGCGGTCACAATCCAAACCAGCATTTTGCGACCAAATAGCGGCGCAAGTGTTGCAAGTCCACCAATCAACAAGATCGCGTTGATAGGAGTGTTATGCTTAGGGTGCAGTTTACCCAAAAACGCAGGGAGCATGTGTGTTTTTGACATCGCATAAAGCAGGCGACTACCCCCAATCAAGAAGGCGTTCCAGCTTGACATGATACCCAGTACGCCGCCGATGACCAATAACACTCCAGCCCATTTACCACTCCATGCCGTTTCCATCGCATCAGCGGTACCTAACGTAGAGGTTTCAGCTAGCGCTAATGGCAAGGTGACGCCCACGCTCCAAATAACAGCGATATACCAAATGACCGCAACGATCAAGGAGACAATCAAGAATTTACCAATGTTAGGACGAGTTAAGTCCATCTCTTCTGCAGCCTGCGGGATGACGTCAAAACCTACAAACATAAAGGGCACCATGACAATAACTGCCATAATACCGCCAATACCACCAACAAACGCAGGTGACAATTGAGCAGTACTATTCTCAGGCGTAAACAACACCGCGCCGATGAACAAT
The DNA here is from genome assembly GCF_052258425.1 of Psychrobacter sp. T6-4. Lineage (NCBI taxonomy): Bacteria > Pseudomonadati > Pseudomonadota > Gammaproteobacteria > Moraxellales > Moraxellaceae > Psychrobacter > Psychrobacter sp. T6-4. Next base: position 78,726 of record NZ_JBQQEZ010000015.1, on the reverse strand, counting down.
AACACACCAACGATCAAAATACCTGCTACGGCGGTCTTTTGGAACCAAGCACTCACCTCTAGACCACGCGTATTGAGCCATGTGACTAAAATAGAGCCTGCCATACCGACGCCCGCCCAAGTCGCATAAACATCCCAGCCTGCCACATTCCACAGATAACCCTGATTATAATTGGGTATGAGGTATTCTACGACCGTCGGTAGCGCCACCGCTTCAAAGGCGACGACCGATAAATAGCCAAAGAGCATACTCCATGAGCAAATAAAGGAGACGTTGACCCCAAGTGCCCTATGCGTATACGTATGCTCCCCGCCTGTAATCGGCATGGAGGAGCATAGCTCGGCATAAGTGACTCCGATCATGACGACCGCAATACCACCGATCAAAAACGCAGTAATCGCGCCCCAAGTCCCTGCTGAAACCACCCAGCCGCTGGCTAAAACAACCCAGCCCCAACCGACCATGGCCCCGAATGCTAGGGCGATAATATCGACCACCCCTAGCGATTTTTTCATTGCAGACATATTGTGCTCCTTGTCCGTATGTCATCCTTGATAATAAAACGACAGCGTGTGCTGGCGTACTCTCGATATGTCTTTTGTGTTAACTGTTTTTCATTACTGCTTATGAATCTTGCTTTTCACAAAAATAAAAGCGCCTTATCGTGCAAGGCGCTTTTGCTAAGTTTAGTACTAGGACATCAATCCTAAAAGCAACCTTGCTACTCTGAAATCAGATACTGCAAGCGGTTATCTTAATTATTGGTCAACATATATTAACTAATATAACGTAATTTGTTATATTTATATATTAAGATTTTAAAATATTACCAATAATGTCGAGTCCTTCTTGCAAGACCTCATCTTCAACGGTGAGCGGCACCATCACGCGAATCGCATTGCCATGCATACCACAAGAGGCGAGTAATAAGCCATGTTCAAACGCTTTGGCTTTTAGAGTGGCAGTCGCTTCAGCATCAGGTTTGCCGTCACTATCGATCAGCTCAAAGGCAAGCATCGCGCCTTTGTGGCGAATATGACCAATACTACTTAGGTTCAAACCCTTGACATAGGCGGCTATCTTGTCACCGATTTGGATACTACGCTCAAGTAGGTTTTCCTCTTCGATGACCTCAAGTACCGCTAACGCCGCCGCGACAGCAATAGGGTTACCGGCATAAGTACCACCAAGACCGCCAATTTGCGGGGCATTCATGATGTCCGCGCGTCCTATGACGGCTGATATGGGGTAACCGCCTGCCAAACTCTTGGCGCTAGTCATCAGATCAGGCTCAACACCTAGCTGCTCAGTGGCAAATAAAGTACCGGTTCTGGCAAAGCCGCACTGTACCTCATCAAAAATCAACACGATGCCGTACTCATCACAGATAGCTCGCAATGCTTTGGCAAAGGATGGCGTCACTTGGTGAAAACCGCCCTCGCCCTGTACGGGCTCAATGATCATTGCCGCCACTTCAGTAGGATCGATATCAGCTTGAAAGATCATATCTAAGCTATGCAGTGCTTGCTCTTCTGTGACGTTAAGCTCTTCTGCTGGAAACAGTGCATGAAACACAGGACCTGGCATTGGACCAAAATTCTTTTTGTAAGGGATGACTTTACCCGTCAGGCTCATGCACATTAGCGTACGACCATGCCAGCCGCCGACGAATGAGATAACCCCTGGACGACCTGTTTTAGCGCGAGCAACCTTGATACAGTTCTCAACCGCTTCTGCACCAGTCGTCAAAAAGAACGCGCGCTTTTCACCGCTAATCGGTGCTTTTTCGCATAACTTTTCGGCGAGATCGACATAGATCTCGTAGTTGATCATTTGCGCGGCAGTATGGGTGAATTTATCGACCTGCTCATGGACGCGCTGGGTAATCTTTGGATGGCTGTGACCTGTGTTTAGTACTGAGATACCGCCGACAAAATCGATATAGCGATTGTCTTCTACATCCCAAACTTCAGCGTTTTTGGCACGCGCGGCAAACACAGGAAAGGCGACGCCAAGTCCAGTTGGCAAAACCGCTTTGCGGCGTGCAAGTATATCTTTATTAGTCATATTAGTAGTCGTGGTCATGAGACTTGTCCTTTTATTAGCACTCATTAGATTTTATGGTTTTAACTTTTCGCTCTTAGCGTTTTTATATGCTGTCAAGCTGGTACTATCTAACATCAGAGCACCAGTATTTGGTAACGACGTACTCATCGATACCGTATTTTGAGCCTTCACGGCCAAAGCCTGACTGTTTGACGCCGCCAAAGGGCGCGACTTCTGTGGAGATTAGACCCGTATTGTGACCGACGATGCCGTACTCTAGACCTTCGGTGACGCGCCATGCACGGGCAAAATCTGAGCTATAAAAATAAGCAGCTAAGCCGTAGATAGTGTCATTGGCCAAGCGTATAGCTTCGCTCTCATCACTAAAGGTAAAAATAGTAGCGATGGGGCCGAAGATCTCCTCGGTAGCGATATCCATGTCCGTGTTTAGATCGGTGACCACAGTTGGGTTATAGCTTAGCCTTGATGCCTCATTGGTGCTACCGCCTGTGATAAGCGTCGCGCCTTTGTCCAAAGCGTCCTTGAGTAGCGCTTGGACTTTCTCTAGTGCTTTTTTGTTGATTAGTGGCCCAATATCAACGCCTTCGCTCATGCCATCCCCGACGTTAAGCTCAGCGACCTTTTTGACAAAGACCTCTAAGAATTTGTCTTTAATGCTATCTTGTACATAAACGCGATTGGCGCAGACACAGGTTTGACCAGCGTTACGGAATTTGGAGGCGATAAGACCATCAGCCGCCTTTTCTAAATCGGCATCATCAAAGACGATAAATGGCGCATTACCGCCCAGCTCTAGTGAGAGCTTTTTGATAGTAGGCGCACACTGAGCCATCAAAGTACGACCGACCTCGGTTGAGCCTGTAAATGAGAGCTTATGAATACGGGCGTCCCCTGTTAGAATGTCACCAATGACCGATGATTTGCCCGTGACCACTTGAATGACGCCTGCAGGAATACCAGCTTGCTCTGCCAAGACGCCTAGCGCTAATGCTGAAAATGGGGTTTCGGTTGCAGGTTTGATAATCATAGTGCAGCCCGCAGCTAAAGCAGGCGCAGCTTTACGAGTGATCATCGCCGCTGGAAAGTTCCAAGGGGTGATCGCTGCGCACACACCAACGGGCTGCTTGAGAACAACGTAACGCAGTGATGTTTTGGTGGCTGGAATGACATCGCCATAGACGCGCTTGCCTTCCTCAGCGAACCAGCGGATAAAGCTATTAGCATAGCCGATCTCGCCGCGCGACTCAGTGAGCGGCTTGCCTTGTTCAGCGGTCATCAAGATCGCAAGATCTTCTTTGTTATCATCGATGAGGTCTGCCCATTTTTGCAATAGATCACAACGCTCTTGCGGGGTTTTGGCTGCCCACTCTACTTGTGCCTTATGAGCATATTCAACCGCTGCATTGACGTCCTCGCTCGTCAGACTTGGCACATGACCGATGACATTACCATTAAAAGGGTTCGTAACGTCGATCGTCTCAGCATCACTTGCCGCATGCCAGCCGTCTTTGATTAAGCACTGTTGTTTGAGTAGCTCTGGATTCGATAACGAAAATGAAGTATCTGACATAGTAACGCTCCCTGTTAATGATAAATGTGATGACTAGCAAACTATATTCAAAAACTTATTTTTTTTAAAACTTGTATTGAATGTTATAGAGTACTTATAGTCATAATTAGTGATTGCTAAGACTTTTATTGTTCAATATACTGAACAACTATTCTATATATGAGACATCATTATAGGAACGATAGGATAACTTTTGCAACCCCTATTACCACTTTCGTTGCCACATAAATGTTTGCTCGAAAAGCTTTATTGATAACCCTTTATTATCATTTAATTCTACTTGTTATTATTTACCTTTATTTATAGGTCACTTATGAGCACGATTGCCGTCCCTGCATTAGATAAAACCTTTCAGATACTAGATTTGATTACCGCAAGCACCCAGCCCTTGAGCGCCGCTCATATTGCCAAAGAATTAAGCCTGCCGCGCAGCTCAACTCATAATATTTTGCAAAGCTTGCTAGCCAAGCACGTCATCTATAAAGACGCAGACAATCGCTTTCATCTGGGGTCATACCTTTTGTATTGGGCTGGTAAATACGAGCAGCAGCAAGGTATCATCCAGCTTTTTAAAGACTTGATCATGCACTATCCAATACTGCTTCAGCATACGGTGACTTTATCGAAACTTGATATGAGTGAGGTGGTGTTTTTGGCCTGTCATGAAGCGCCAGCGCCGCTGGGCTTTACCTTTCGCGCAGGCGTACGAGTGCCAGCGGTATTCTCGGCAACAGGCAAAGCCATGCTCTCAACCTTGCCTATGCATCAAGTCAAGTCGCTCTATGAAGACGGTTTACCAAAGGCCATTACTCCTAATAGCGTCGATAACTTTGCTCGGTTGTCCGATGAGTTCACCGCCATTCATAGTAGCCGGATCTCTTTGGATGACGGTCAGCTGCGTGATGGCATGTACTGCTTAGGGACGTACATACGTAACGCGGCAGGCAACGCGGTCGCAGGCATGGCAGTGAGCTTTTTACAAGTGGAGTACGACGCCAAACGCGAAGAGGTCAGCGCCGTATTAATTGAACTAGCCGAGCAGATCGAGCAGCGCTTGGGCTTTTTGCCTAATCGCTAATAATCAATGGTGAACAGGTATTAGCAAATGGTTAACAACCTTTTTTAATCACTCGCGCGGCTTTCTATTAACCCTGATAAGAACGCATTTAGATTATCATCCAGCTTTTGAATATAATAACCGCCCTCGACCAAGACGATGATAGGCTTATTTAGCGCCATCATTTTTTGTGCCAAGATTTTGAAACCCTCAGTGCTGACTGAACACCTGGCTTCTGGATCGTCTTTGTAAACATCAAACCCTAACACGTGTACGATAACGTCAGGATCGAATAGTTCTACCGCTGCAATAGACTGATCAACGTAGTCAAAAAAGCCTGCCTCATCAGTACCGTGCGGCATCGGAAAGTTGATGTTGTAGCCTGTGCCCGCGCCTCTACCTCTTTCAAACTCGTGCCCAGTAATCGCAGGATAAAAGTTGATCGGACTGCCATGTACTGAGGTATAAAGCACATCGCTGCGATCATAAAATATCTCTTGGATACCCTGACCATGATGCATGTCGGTGTCGATAATGGCTATCTTTGAGTACTTTTGGCGCAGATATTCGGCGATGATGGCAGCGTTATTTAGATAACAAAATCCACCAGCAGCGCTTTTACGCGCGTGATGACCGGGCGGACGTGAGAAGCACAACTGCACGTCCCTGTCACCGCTATCATCGCTTAGTAGCGCATCAGCTGCTGTCAACGCGGTTTGCGCCGACCAGTAGATAGACGTCCACGAATGCTCGCTAATAGGCGCACTATCATCAGCTTGGTACTTAGCAGCCTTAGCCATGATACCCAAACCAGGATTGTCATAAGGCACAAATATCCCTGTTTGTACTTGCGGCCCTAAATCCTCCTCTACTGCCATCCACTCGCTATAGCCGTTTTTGAGGAACTCAACATAACCAAAATCATGTACCGCGAGTATCGGCGTCATGCCTAAATCTCTAGCAGTGGTTACGCTAAGTCCTAGCGCTTTTGGCGCTTTGAGCAGCTCGGTCATACGCTCTGGTATCTCTAAAGGCTCATGCATTTTGCCATAAGAATAATACGGCAGTGGCCGGTGCAGACTGAGATTATCGTGACTATATATTTTCATTTTATTTTTCATACTAAGCATTCCTTTGTCTAAAATTCATTGTTTATACAATCCCATCGGCGCGCAGCTTAGCGATAGTGTCGGTGTCATAACCCAAATCAGCAAGCGTACTATCGGTATGCTCGCTCAAACGCGGCGGCGGCGTACGATAACTGACAGGTGACTCGGATAATTTAATCGGATTGCCCAGCGCTCGTACGGGACTGCCCTGCTCTGCAAAATCGACAATCATACCGCGCGCCTGTGCTTGCGGCGTAGCTAGCGCTTCACTAACGTTGTTAATCGGACCACAGGGTATGCCTGCTTGATTTAAGGCATCTAACCAATAATCACGCGGCTTTTCTGCGAACTTAACTACCAGCTCGTCACATAATACCTTGCGGTTTTTGACGCGAGCGGGATTAGTGGTAAAACGGCTATCGGTATGCCAGTCTATATCCATAAGCTCACATAGCTTGGCAAATTGACTGTCATTACCACAAGCTAAGATAAAGTGCTGATCGCTCTCGCCTGCGAACACTTGATAAGGGACAATATTGGGATGTTGGTTGCCAAGTCTTGGCGGCACTTTGCCTGATGCTAGATGATTCATGCCGACATTGGCAAGCATAGCAAGGGCGCTGTCGAGTAGCGCCACATCAACGTGCTGACCGCGACCTGTCCGCTGGCGTGCTATGAGCGCGGCTTGAATACCGATAGTCAGCTGCAAGCCTGCAAACAAATCAACGACGGCCACGCCAACCTTGTGCGGCTGACCATCACTAGGTCCTGTGATGCTCATTAGTCCTGATTGACCTTGAATAATATAGTCGTAACCTGGGCGCTTAGCATCAGGGCCTGTCTGCCCAAAGCCTGTCAATGAGGCGTAGATCAAACGCGGGTGTTGCTCCTTGAGGCTGTCATAATCTAAGCCATACTTTTTGAGCCCGCCGACTTTAAAGTTTTCGACGACGATATCGCTATCGCTAATGAGCTGTCTGATAATCTCTTGACCCGCTTTAGTTGTAATATCGACAGTGAGTGATTTTTTATTGCGATTGATAGTTGCATAGTACGCAGAAGTGCCATCGCTAAAGGCAGGCGGCGCCCAGTGCCGAGTCTCGTCACCAATACCCGGACGCTCAATCTTAATCACCTCGCAGCCCAGATCTGCGAGAACCTGCGTACAAGATGGCCCTGCGAGCACTCTGGATAAATCTAAGACCTTTATCCCTTGTAAGGCGCCTTGATTATCCTTATTAATCGTGTCGTTATTATTTTGAACCTTGGCATCTTTTATATATATATCATCCATAATAGTCTCCTTATCTCGAAACGTTCTGCGGTGCTGTTTTCGAATAATTAAATAAAACTAAAAAACGCACGCGACCATTAAGCCTTGAGTAGCCAAACAGTAACGTGCGTCATTATTTTTAAATCGTGCTTTTTAGTGTATTAAAAAAAAGCTTGAATACCCGTCTGTGCACGGCCTAGGATCAGTGCATGAATATCATGCGTACCCTCATAGGTATTGACCGCTTCTAAGTTCATCACGTGACGAATGATATGATACTCATCAGAGATACCGTTACCGCCATGCATATCACGGGCAACGCGGGCGATATCAAGCGCTTTGCCGCAGTTGTTACGTTTAATGAGTGATATCATCTCAGGCGCGGCGTTGTGCTCATCCATCAAGCGGCCGACACGTAGAGCGGCTTGCAAACCAAGCGCAATCTCTGTTTGCATGTTAGCAAGCTTCAATTGCACCAATTGCGTCGCCGCTAATGGACGACCGAATTGCTTACGATCAAGGGTGTATTGACGCGCCGCTTTCCAGCAAAACTCAGCTGCGCCCATAGAACCCCATGCGATACCGTAACGCGCTTTATTCAAGCAGCCAAAGGGACCGCTTAAGCCGCGAATATCTGGGAAGGCGTTGGCTTCTGGGACGAATACTTTGTCCATGACGATCTCACCGGTGATAGACGCACGCAGGGAGAATTTGCCTTCAATCTTCGGCGCTGATAGACCCTTCATACCCTTATCTAAGATAAAGCCGCGGATCTTTTCTTCGTCATCTTTTGCCCACACTACAAACACGTCAGCGATAGGACTATTGGTGATCCACATCTTGCTACCAGTGAGCTCATAACCGCCATCAACAGCGCGTGCACGCGTCGACATAGAGGCAGGATCTGAGCCTGAATCAGGCTCTGTTAGACCAAAGCAGCCGACATACTCACCTGAGGCCAGCTTTGGCAGGTACTTTTCTCTTTGCTCTTCGGTACCGTACTCATGTATCGGATGCATCACAAGACTTGACTGGACACTCATCGCTGAGCGATATCCTGAATCTACCGCTTCGATTTCTTTAGCGATTAAGCCATAAGCGACGCTGGATAATCCTGCACAGCCATATCCTTCGATCGTTACGCCAAGCAGTCCCATTTCACCCATTTGACGCATAATATTGCGATCAAAGTTCTCATTGCGATTGGCTTCTAGGATGCCAGGCATCAGCTCTTTTTGAAAAAACTGACGCGCGCTGTCAGTGACCATGCGCTCTTCGTCAGTTAACTGATCGCGAAGTAAAAACGGATCTTCCCAATCAAAGCTTGGGCTAGCATTGGTACGGGTGTTGGTAATAGGTGCCATGTCGTGCTCCTTGACGTGCGGTTTGGTTGAATCGCTCAATCTTGTCAAACAAATTAAATACTATACTTGACGTTAAAGTTTCACTGTGCGAAACTAAGTTTCATAATGTAAAACTATTAAAGCAGAAATGATTTGACTTGTAAATACCTAATTTAAGTTTGGGAACACTATGACTAAAAATATAATGGCAAATGTCTCCTTGTTGTCGCGCACTACGGATCTACTCAAGCAAAGTAAAGTCGATGAAGACCGACAATTCGTCGCCGCCTTAGGTCGTGGATTAGCTCTATTAGCAGCTTTCGAAAATGAAGATGCATTGAGCCACCAGCAACTGTGTCAGATGAGCGGACTGCCTAAGGCCACGGTTACTCGCCTAATTCATACCTTAACCACGCTTGGGTTTTTGCGTACCACACCGCATGGTCATTATCAGCTTGGTAGCAGCGCGGTACGTCTGAGCGCATCGGCATGGAGTCGTCATGATATGGTGGCAATCGCTGAGCCCTTACTGCGCCAGTTCGCCATTGACCATGAAGTATCAGTCAATCTAGCGACAGAGGTTGAAGGCGAGATGCGTTATTTGGCGTGTCATCGTAGCCCTGCGCGCCTGTCGGTCAATCTACAAGTGGGCTCTGCTGTCCCCATTGATAAAACGGCGATTGGACGCGCTTTTTATGCAGTCAGTACGCCAACTCGGCAAAGTGTTATTGATAATAAGTTGCAAGATCAGCTAAATAAAGAACACTATCAGCAAGCACAAAGTATGCTAATTAAGGCGACCAAATTCTATGAAGCAAACGGCTATACCCTATCAGACGGCGAGTTCTCGCCCGATATCTTGGCGGTAGCCGTTGGCGTATTCGATACCACTACAAGTCATTATGGCTATTCTCTCAATGCTAGCGTGCCAAGGGCGAATTGGGATGCGGATGAGTATGCGGCACAGATTGTGCCGAAGTTGCAGGCGTTGGCTGAGCGGATTGAGCGCGCTTGAATATTTAATAAACAACCAAACATTAGCTTATCGTTACTCAACTATCATTTAGTCACTATATTATCGAGTTATAATAAGGCGTGTTGTTTATGCAACCGCTTATCGCCTTTTTTTGTTTCTAATAGCTGAGCTTGTCATGCCCCAATCTCGTACCAACCTAAACGCTGAACCTAAATCAGACTCCTACCTCATTGGTCTTTTGCTACGCTATAGCACCTTGGCTGCAGCCGCTTTACTCTTTTTGGCAGGCTTACTGTTGACCAACTGGTGGCTCATTCTCATCGGTGGGGCATTAGTCGCCATCGGGGTTTATGATCTCATTCAATCCAAGCATTCTATATTAAACAACTACCCTATCGCCGGTCACATCCGCTACGTGCTTGAGGACTTTCGTCCTGAGATTCGCCAGTATTTACTTGAAGATGATAAAGAACAAGTCCCGTTTTCACGTCAGCAGCGTGCGCTTGTGTATCAACGTGCCAAAAATGTCAGCGATACCAATGCTTTTGGGACACTAGATGATTTATATCATCATGGTAAAGAGTGGTTTTTGCAATCGGCAGTTAGTCACCCATTAGAAAAACAAGACTTTCGCATTACGGTTGGTAACGAGCATTGTCAGCAGCCGCATGACATGTCGGTGTTTAATATTTCAGCGATGAGCTTTGGTAGTCTCTCCGCTAATGCTATTATGGCACTCAATCAAGGCGCCAAGATGGGCGGCTTTACTCACGATACTGGCGAGGGTGCGATCAGTCCGTATCACCGCAAGTTCGGCGGCGATCTGATTTGGGAGCTGGGTACGGGTTATTTTGGTTGCCGTCATGACGATGGTAGCTTTGATCCCTTATCTTTTGCCGAGAAAGCCATCGAGCCGCAAGTTAAAATGATTGAGATTAAACTTTCACAAGGCGCCAAACCAGGTAAGGGCGGCGTTCTTCCTAGTGAAAAAATCACTCAAGAGATTGCAGATACGCGCCAAGTGCCTATGGGTCAAGATTGCGTATCGCCCTCCTCGCATAGCGCATTTAGCACGCCACTCGAACTTGTCGCATTTTGGCAGCAATTACGCGAATTATCAGGGGGTAAGCCTGTCGGCTTTAAGCTATGCGTCGGGCAACCTTGGCAGTTTATGGCGATTGTCAAAGCGATGATGGAGACTGACAACTATCCTGATTTCATCGTTATTGATGGCGCTGAGGGTGGTACGGGAGCCGCCCCTGTCGAGTTTATGGATAATGTCGGTATGCCGCTGATTGATGGGTTTTTACTCGTGCATAACACTCTAGTTGGTGCTGGTATTCGTGACAAGATTAAGCTTGGTGTTAGTGGCAAGATCGTCTCAGGCTTTGATATTGCCCGCTTTTTGGCTCTGGGTGCAGATTGGTGTAACTCAGCGCGCGGCTTTATGTTTGCAGTGGGCTGTATTCAATCGCGCTCATGCCATACCAACACTTGCCCGACAGGCGTTGCGACTCAAGACCCGTATCGCCAAAAGGCGCTTGATGTACCGAGCAAAGCTGAGCGCGTAGCAAGCTTTCACAAAAACACCCTCAAATCTCTCGCCAGTATCGTAGGTGCAGTTGGACTTGAGCATCCTAGTCAATTAAAGCCCTATCATATCGCACGGCGCTTAGATGACGGTCAGATCAAGCTACTATCTAAGTTTTATTACTTTACAGACGAAGGCGCTTTGCTCGATCACAGTGCGCGCGCAGATGTCTTTAACCAGATGTGGGTGATGGCGGATGCTCATACCTTTTTGCCTGATAATGATGCGCTCATTGCTTATAACAAAGACTCGCGAGACAAAGGTAAAAAAACTCGCAGCTACGGTATAGAATCTATTGAAGACGTTACAGAAGATATCAATGAGAACCTAAAGTAAGTATGTACCCTACTACTATCATGGCAAGCGTTACTGTCTTTTTGGCATTAACGTTGAGCGCTTGCCAGCCTGTTGATTCAAATATCACAGACATATCGAATAAAGACTGGTCATGCTCAAGTCAAGATAGCCCTTTTAGCTATAGTGCGTGTCAGATTAGTCAAGAAGCGCTTGCTAGCGATGACTATCAGCTCAAACTGTTTTGGCAAGATGATAAAGAGCAGACGCTTTTGACCTTTGACACTCTTTTAGCTCGCCTGCCAGATGAGCAAACCCTAGCCTTTGCGATGAACGCAGGTATGTATAATCAAGCATATGCCCCTATTGGTTATACGGTAATAGAGGGTCAAGAGATTCGCGCGCTTAACTTAAACGAAGGCGGTGGCAATTTTCATTTATTGCCTAATGGCGTATTGTGGTGGAATAAAGCAGGCTTAGTACAAATTACTGAAAGTAATGTTTTAGATACGTTAATTAAAAATGGTGAAGCAAGACCCAGTTACGCCACCCAATCAGGACCGATGCTAGTCATAAACGGCGACATTCACCCAGAGTTTAATGCCGATAGCACTTCACTAAAATTTCGTAACGGTGTCGGTGTTTGTGAGGATGGTAGCGTACAGCTCGTTAATAGTAATGAGCTGGTGAACTTTTACGCTTTCGCTTCTTTATTAAAGGACAATTTAAGCTGCCCAAATGCGCTATTTTTGGATGGCGGTATTGCCTCTGCGCTCTACGCGCCAAGTATTGATAAACACGACAAAAAAGAGATGGGCGTGATGGTTGGAGTGGTCATAAACAAATAGCGCCTCAAACCTTTGGGTTTAAAGCGCTACGATAGCACAAGGATAAAAAATCAACGCGCCAAATAAGACGTCATGTCCTCAACGCCGTGCAAAGTCATGGGATACATCTTATTATCGAACACTTTTTTTATCTCATTGATGGTTTGTGTATAGTGCCAGTAGGCGGGGTTCTCAGGATTAAGCCAAGCGACTTTATCAAAGTGATCGAGCACCCGCTTGAGCCACACTACCCCTGCTTCGTTATTCATATACTCAACACTACCGCCGACCGTCATCAGCTCGTATGGCGACATTGACGCATCTCCAACGAAGATAACCCGATACTCGCGCCCATATTTATTGAGTAGCTCATAGGTCGGCATACGCGCGCTATGGCGGCGATTGTTATCTTGCCAGACATAATCGTATAGGCAGTTATGAAAGTAAAAAAACTCTAACGTCTTAAACTCGTTTTTCGCCGCAGAAAATAACTTCTCTAGAGCATCGACATGAATGTCCATACTACCGCCAATATCAAATAGCATGAGCACTTTGACGCGGTTGCGCCGCTCAGGCTGCATATGGATATCGAGTACGCCTTTTTTGGCAGTGCGTTTGATAGTCTCATGGATATCTAGCTCATCGTCACTACCGGTGCGGGCAAACTGGCGTAGATTACGTAGTGCCATCTGAATTTGGCGCGTGCCGAGCAGATTGTCATCGTCAAGATTGCGATATTTACGCTGCTCCCATACTTTAGCAGCGCTGCGCTTACGCGACTCCCCGCCCACGCGCACGCCCTCTGGATGATCGCCATAAGCACCAAAAGGTGATGTACCACCAGTACCGACCCACTTGCTGCCGCCTTGATGACGCTCTTTTTGCTCTTTGAGACGCTCCTCAAGCGCCTTCATGAGCTCCTCAAGTGAGCCGTATTTTTTGAGTAGACGCCGCTGCTCTTCGGTGAGGTTTTTGGGATCAAGTTTTAGATCTAACCACTCCTGTGGCACATCCGTAAGCTTGCCCATCAACTCATCGATATCTAAGCTATCGACGCCTTCAAAATAGTCGCTCATCGCCCGATCAAACTTGTCAAAGTGACGCTCGTCTTTGACCATACACAGTCTGATAAGTCGATACATATCCTCACGACTGGCAAAGGCAGGCAGCTTTGTGTCCGCTTCCTGTGATGATAATGCGTGCTGCATCATCAGGCCTTTATCCAGCGCTGCGTTGAGATCGAGTAGCTCACGCGTACTGACGGGTACGCCATAAGTGCGCAGGGTATAGAATAATTTTACAAACATAAAATACCTATCTGGCAGGTGTTAACGGCGCATCATATTGGCAAAGCGCTGTAATAAATTGACATCGGCTTCGTTTTTGAGCAGAGCGCCATATAATGGCGGAATGGACTTTTCACCGCGCAAATTCTCTTCTAACTCTTCTTGTGCCATGTCATCGGCGAGCAACAATGTGAGCCAATCAACCAGTTCTGATGTTGAAGGCGGTTTTTTAAGACCTTGGATATTACGTAGCTTATAGAAGATATCAAGCGCATCATTGACCAGCTTTTCTTGAATATTAGGAAAATGCACGTCGATGATTTGACGCATGGTTTGCTCTTCAGGGAAGTCAATATAATGAAAGAAACAACGACGCAAAAACGCATCAGGTAGCTCTTTTTCATTGTTTGAAGTGATGATAATCACAGGGCGCTGGGTAGCAGTAACCGTCTCGCCTGTCTCATAGACATAAAAAGACATTTTGTCTAATTCATGCAATAAGTCATTGGGAAATTCAATGTCTGCTTTATCGACTTCATCGATCAATAAGACGCAGCGCTCCTCACTGGTGAACGCCTCCCACAATTTACCCGGCTTGATGTAGTTGCCAATATCATAGACCTTGTCATCGCCGAGTTGCGAGTCACGCAAACGCGACACCGCATCATATTCGTATAGTCCCTGCTCAGCTTTGGTCGTTGATTTGATATGCCATGTGATAAGCGGCATACCTAGACTTTGGGCGACTTCTTCTGCCAGTAAAGTTTTGCCCGTACCCGGCTCGCCTTTGATCAAAAGTGGCTTTTGCAAGGTCATTGCCGCATTGACCGCCAGTTGCAAGTCATCAGTTGCAATATAATTATTGGTCCCCGTAAAGGTTTTGAGGTTGTCACTAGTGGCAGAATTATCAATACTCATAATTGGATCTCTATCATTGTTATTAAGGTATAAAAAGGGATGGTTTAGAGTAGCACAGGCGCTGTTAATGCCAAAATACTCATGCGTTCGTCTTCGGTATCTATTACTCTTCGGTGGTCATAAAAAAAGACACCCAAAAGTGTCTTTTAAAGCCTTATCTACTTGCTATGATGTCTAGCTACTTTGATACTTACTATCCTTCATTGTGCTTTTTATTCCTCATTGTGCTTTTTGTTGGCAGGATTATCTAATTCAACAGAAGGTTTGACTCGTTTAGCCTTGTCTATCACTCTTTGCGCGGCAGACTCTTCACTATAAAAGCCTTTTCTCACCTTTTTAGGTTCAGTCTCAACGATAGGTGCCTGCGTAAGTGGTACTTTTTCTTGAGTCTTATGCAGGCTGACACTATTAGCATTAGTACTATCGGCGCTGCTAAGGTCTAGGCTGTCTTTGGCGGCGTAGTTATTCATTGCCAGATGACCTGTTGTTAATTGCATCGTCGCCTGAGTATCCTCAGCAGAATTTGCGCGTGCTTTGGCAAGGCTAGATTCAAACGCGCCGCGAATAAGCTGCCATAAAAAGCCAATAAATAAACCGACTACCAGTACAACTAATATCGGTAAGGCACTATTAATTGCCGCTGTCGTATCTTTCATCATAAGCGCGTAGACGACGCCGATACTCGCAGGAGCAAGCAAGCTTGGATCACCTAAAGCCGTTCCTGGCGCAAGCAGTACTGCAAATAGTACCATCCAAGTCATACCGCCCAGTGGTCGCGGTAGCATACGAGCGACGAGAAGCCATAATAGTAGGACGACGACCGTGCCACCTATATAAGCGTACATCGGCAGATCCGCAGGCGGTACACCTTTGACCATCTGACTCCACCAAATAACGATCTCACCGAGGATATCACTCAGCGTATCTAAAGGCAGAAACTGTAAAATATTTTTTAACCAATCCATACGTGTTTTATATACCTAGGTTATTAGCCACTATCGAACGTGTAGCGCTAAGCGTAATGAGTCATTAAAACGCTAGCGTGCAAAAGATGTGTCATAGACCGCTAGTTTAACACGGCTTTATACCCAAATGCATACGTGGACAGCGTTTTAGTCATACCTTTTGTCTTGCGCTTCTTTAGCACGCATCTCAGCTTGACGGCGCATCACGTCTTGCGGCGGCATTTGCACATAATAGCCTTGCGACTGCAATTTGGCGAGTACCTCACCTTTATCAACGCGAGCCAGCTTAGAGGTGCTATCCAAATCCAGATGCATCACAAACTTGCTTTGACCAAGCGTCGACCGAAAGTCTTTAGGCAACACGCCAAGCCAGTCCTTGAGCTCATCAGTATCATCGGGAAAATCAGGACGGGCGATGTAAACATACATATCGCTGTGCTTGGGGAATTTATAAATATCACAATGCATAAAATTGGCCTATAAATTGAATTCATTGTAGATTAGCACAAATCAGCTTTGCATCATTAGCGGCTTTACGTTTGGGTATGGTAAATCGATATGGTCTAGCCTTTAACATCAAAATACTATTCTTATAAAATTTATCAGGCCATGACTTGTAAAAGGTCAGTGAACCTTTCATAATAAAGGCGTTATTCAGGAGAGAGTCTCATACGAGTTTATGATTATGTTATGAGACCACCGAAGGCGCATCTACCCTGCCAATCGCTCAGGTACAAAGGACTGAATAACCCATGTCTATTAGGTTTATGCTGTTACGTTTAAACGCATATTAACCCATACCTTAGGCATAACAAATCTGGAGAGCGGTAAAGGTGATGCATTATTACCCTTACCCACCGAAGGGGAGAAAATACGTTGCTATTAACTTTCAATTAAAAGCTAATATTATAACAACGTATTGAAAATCTCAGGTCACAGGACAGATAGGGCTTTTGCTAAACGAGCTTACGCGCTTGTTTGGTCTATGCTTTATTTATTGTGCACCCCTTTTGTGCTACCTTTAAAGTCAAGTTTACGCCAAGCGAACTTGCCTCCCACTACTGCTTAACGCTTTAGTCGTTACTGCGACTAGCGTTTACAAGGATTTGTTATGACCGACACTCACAATGCTCTTAATACTCAAGCGCCGCAGCGCACTCCCTTATATCAGTCGCACGTTGATAGCGACGGCAAACTGGTAGATTTTTCGGGTTGGGAGCTACCTATTCATTACGGCTCACAAATCGAAGAGCATGAGGCGGTGCGTACTGATGCAGGTATGTTCGATGTGTCGCATATGGTGATCGTCGATGTTAAGGGTGTTGATAGTAAAGCTTGGCTACAAAAGCTGCTAGCAAACGATGTCGACAAACTAAAAACGGTTGGTAAGGCTCTGTACTCGCCTATGCTCAATGAAGACGGCGGTATCATTGATGATTTGATCGTTTATCTCATGACCGAAGATGAGAGCGAATACCGTATTGTCTCCAATGCTGCCACTCGTGATAAAGACATCGCACAATTTAATACAGTCGCTACAGACTTTGATATCACTATTACCGAGCGCACCGAGCTTGCAATGCTCGCGGTTCAAGGCCCTAATGCCGTCGCCAAATTAGCTGAGGCAAAGCCGAGCTGGGGTGAGACACTAGCGGGACTTAAGCCCTTTGTTGGTGCTGATCTTACTGATATCGAAGGCACAGACTGGTTCGTGGCCCGTACAGGTTATACGGGTGAGGATGGCGTCGAAGTCATCATGCACGGTGATGACGCGCCTGCATTTTTTGAGTTATTAAAGCAGCACGGCATAAAACCAGCAGGGCTTGGTGCACGTGATACTTTGCGTATGGAAGCGGGCATGAACCTTTACGGTCACGATATGGATGAGACCATCAGCCCGTATGAGAGCAACATGGGCTGGACCTTAGCGCTCAAAGACGAGCGTGATTTTGTTGGTCGCAGCGCTATGGTCAGCAAGCGTAAACAGTCCAAAGACGACAATACGGCGATGAAGCAAGTGGGCCTATTACTTACCACCCGCGGCGTATTGCGTGAAGGCATGAGCGTGACCATTAATCAGGGGACAAGTGGAGAGCAAACTGGCGTTATCACCAGTGGCACCTTCTCCCCTAGCCTCAAACACTCTATCGCTATCGCCCGCGTTCCTGCCAGCATCACTGATGAAGATACCGTACAAGTGGATCTACGCGGTAAGGGCAAGTTCGTTGACGTTCGCGTACTCAAGCTACCATTTGTACGTAATGGTAAACAACAATTTGATTAATTATCAAAGCTGATGGGTAGATTTTATCTTCCTCTTGGTTTTGGTTCGTATTCGCTTTACACTCTAACTTTTTAAACCATCCTCTATCATTTAGGAGAGAGACCATGAGCAATATCCCAGCAGAACTTAAGTACATCGCCAGTCACGAATGGTTACGTCTAGAAGACGACGGCACCATTACCGTTGGCATCACTGATCACGCGCAGGACCTATTAGGTGATGTGGTATTCGTCGAATTGCCAGATGTGGGCGATACGATTGCCGTTGATGATGAGATCTCAGTGGTTGAATCTGTCAAAGCCGCCTCTGATGTGTATGCGCCAATATCAGGTGAGATTGTCGCTATCAATGAAGCATTAGAAGACGATCCAGAAATCATCAACTCAGACCCATACGGCGAAGGGTGGTTCTTTAGAATGAAACCTGACAATATGGATGATTTTGAGGCCTTGATGACGGCTGACGAGTACGAAAACGAGCTGTAATTGCTTTTTAGGTATTCAAAAACTAACAGCTATCATTTGCAAACGCTAGCACTTGAATAGTACAGATATTGGCAAGAATACAGATACTGGCATCCGCTGGTATCTGTACCGATAAACGTTATACCTCTTATCTGAACTTGTCTGAACCTAGGCTGGTCCAGCTAATGTTACTTTAGATCAACATTATTATCAGTACTTGCTATTGGCTAAGCTTATCTCTACCAAATAGCTAGACTGTTGATAATTATTTATCACTCACCTCCTTTTGCCGCCAGTATGGACTTGTATATGACTACTGAGAACGCCAGCCCAAACCCTGATCTCGCTATGCCTGAGCATACGCCGCAATTACAAGCGTTTCGCGAAGTGGTTGAGTCGCGCCGCTCGGTACGCCGTTTCACTGACACCCCTATTCCAGATGAGGTAATGGCCGACTGCCTGCGCTTAGCTATGCTCGCGCCGAACTCGAGCAATCTACAGCCATGGGAGTTTTATGTCATTGATAGCGACAAAAAGCGCAAAAAAGCGATCAAAAACTGTATGGGTCAAAACGCGGCAAAAACTTCAGCGCGCCTAATCGCTGTCGTCGCTCGCACTGATATCTGGCACGATCACGCGCAGCAGATACTACGCGAGTATCCAGAAACCCCGATACCCAAAAAGGTCAAAGACTACTATACCAAAGTGGTCGCTTTAGACTTTTTGCGTGGTCCTGCCAACGTGATATCGGCTGCTAAATGGAGCGCGACGCAAGTCTTTCGCCAAGTCAAAGGACCGATCAAATCCCCTTACTATACCTTTGATGATGTCAAAAACTGGGCAACCAATAATACAGCCTTAGCGGCTGAAAACTTAATGCTAGCCCTGCGTGCACACGGATTTGATAGTTGCCCTATGGGCGGCTTCGATGAGCCTGCGATGAAGCGTTTGCTTAGTCTTGGTGATGATCATCATGTGGTCATGATGATTGGCGCAGGCGAGCGTGCGGACAATGGTATTTATAGCGCTCAGTTTCGTTTCGATGACGCGCAATTTGTGCATTATGTGTAGCAAGATCAAGATAAGCCGCTTGCCATTTTTAACTCTCAATACTCAATATCTAAAGCTTACTTAAGGACTGTCATGACTCTCTCTCAACAACCGACGTTCGATACTTTTAAAGGCTTGTTTAATGAAGCTGAATTTGTCTATCGCCATTTAGGCTCTAACGATGCCAAGCAAGCAGATTTGCTCAGCGCTATCGGCTATAGCGATTTGGACACTTTCGTTGATGATACTGTCCCTGCGCCAGTACGTTTAAATAAAGCGCTAGATCTGCCTGTGGCGATGAGTGAGCACGCCGCCCTTGCCAAACTGCGCGCGATGGCAGATAACATTACTGTTAATAAAAGCTATATCGGCCAAGGCTACTCGCCTGTACGCATGCCAGCAGTCATTCAGCGTAACGTACTTGAAAATCCAGGCTGGTATACCGCTTATACGCCTTACCAAGCAGAAATCGCTCAGGGTCGCTTAGAAGCTTTGCTTAACTTCCAGCAAGTTTGTATCGATCTGACTGGTCTTGAGCTTGCTGGTGCCTCACTATTAGATGAAGCGACTGCGGCAGCTGAAGCGATGGCGATGTCTAAGCGCATGAGCAAAAGCAAATCCACGCAATTCTTCGTCGATGAGCGTATTTATCCGCAGACTTTGGATGTCATTCATACGCGTGCCAAGTATTTTGGTTGGGATGTCATCGTTGGTGATTTTGAACTCGCTAAGTCTGGCGATTATTTTGGCGCAATTTTTCAGTATGTCGGGGTTGAAGGCGATGTCAAAGACTTAACTGACGTCATCAGCGCGGTCAAAGAAAAGAAAACCTATACCTCTGTGATCAGCGACATCATGAGTTTGGTGTTGCTAAAGTCTCCTGCGGATATGGGTGCAGATATCGCGCTCGGTAGCACTCAGCGCTTTGGTATTCCAATGGGTTTTGGTGGTCCACACGCCGCCTACTTTGCGTTTTTGGACAAAGCTAAGCGCTCAGCCCCTGGTCGTATCATCGGCGTCTCAAAAGACTCGCAAGGCAATACCGCTCTGCGTATGGCACTACAGACGCGTGAGCAGCATATCCGCCGCGAAAAAGCCAACTCAAACATTTGTACCTCACAAGTTTTGCTCGCTAACCTAGCTGGTATGTACGCCGTCTATCATGGTCCAACGGGCGTTAAGCGCATTGCCACTCGCATCCATGCCTTTGCTACTGCTTTTGCTGATGTGATTAGAAATAATAGCGACAACGATAATAACGTAAGCGTCGTCCATGACCAGTTCTTCGATACCGTCGTTGTCGATTGCGGCTCTGAGAAAATGGCGACGCAGATCTTTGAAAACGCGGATAATGTCGGTTATAACTTATGGCGTCATGACGATACCAAGATTGGGGTCGCCTTTAGTGAAACCAGTGATGTTGAAGATTTTAAAGTATTGACGCAATTGTTTGTCAGCAAGTCTCATGACTTACCCCAAAATGCGAGCGTATCACTCGATAGCGCACATCTGCGTACTGATGATATCTTGACCCATCCTGTCTTTAACTCGCATCATACTGAGCACGAGATGCTGCGGTACTTAAAGTCACTAGAAGACAAAGATCTGGCGATGAACCGCAGTATGATCTCGCTTGGTAGCTGTACCATGAAGCTCAATGCCACCAGTGAGATGCTACCGATTACTTGGCCTGAATTTGCCAATGTGCATCCGTTTGCACCGCGCGACCAAGTTGGCGGTTATATCGAGATGATCGATAGCTTACAAGAGCAGCTCAAAGCCATCACAGGGTTTGATGATATCTCTATGCAGCCCAACTCTGGCGCCTCTGGCGAATACGCAGGTCTCTTAGCCATTCGCCGCTATCATGAGTCTCTAGGCGAGACGGATCGTGATATCTGCCTGATTCCTATGTCAGCACACGGTACCAACCCTGCGACTGCCATTATGATGGGTATGAAAGTCGTTGTGGTAAAAACCGACGACAACGGCAACATCGATATCGATGATCTAAAAGAAAAATGCGAGGAGCACAGTGCCAATTTAGGCGCGTTGATGATCACTTATCCATCGACGCATGGCGTGTTTGAAGAAGGTATCCGTGATATCTGTAGCCTCATTCATAAGCACGGCGGTCAAGTCTATATGGACGGCGCTAACATGAACGCTCAGGTCGGTATCATGCAACCTGCTGATGTTGGCGCAGACGTCTTGCACATGAACTTGCACAAAACCTTTTGTATTCCGCATGGCGGCGGCGGTCCAGGTATGGGCCCTATCGGTATGCAAGCGCATCTAGCACCGTTTAAAGCCAACCATGTCCTAAGCCCTGTACACAATGCGCCAAATGACTGCTCAGCGGTATCAGCCGCGCCGTATGGTTCTGCGAGTATCTTACCGATCTCATGGATGTATATTGCGATGATGGGCCGTGACGGTCTGCTTGAAGCCACTAAACTGGCGCTTCTTAATGCCAACTACGTCGCTGACAGCTTACGGGATCACTACCCTGTACTCTATACGGGCAAAAACGGCCGCGTCGCGCACGAATGTATCATCGATATCCGTCCGCTAAAAGAAGAGACGGGCATCACTGAGAGCGATATCGCCAAGCGCTTGATGGATTACGGTTTCCATTCGCCAACGATGAGTTTCCCAGTAGCAGGTACGCTCATGATAGAGCCGACCGAGTCTGAATCTAAAGAGGAGCTAGATCGTTTTATCGACGCGCTCAAATCTATCAAAGATGAGGCGATGAAAGCCAAAGCTGGCGATGACGGTTGGACACTAGAGGACAATCCACTAGTAAACGCGCCGCATACGGCATCGATGATTACCGATAGCGAGTGGTCGCATCCGTACAGCCGTGATACCGCTGCGTTCCCGCTGCCCTATATCCGCGCGCATAAGTTCTGGCCTAGTGTTGCTCGCGTGGATGATGTCTATGGCGACAAAAACTTGATGTGTTCATGCCCAAGTATCGAAAACTATATGTAGCACTAAAAATTTTTGAATTAAAAAACCTCCATATTAATCATTGATATGGAGGTTTTATTTTGCCAGTTCGTCACGACTCCTTTATGATAGCGAAGTCTGCTCATTTTATAACCTAGGGTATCAAAACAAACATGTCACAAAAAAACCGCGTTATCCTCATACACGGTCTCCATCAAACCGCTTGGGTCATGCGCCCATTAGCCAAACGCTTGCAAGCACAAGGCTATAGGACTCACCAGTACGGCTATCGCAGCATGCGCGATGGCATCAAAACCAATAGCGCACGACTCAATGAGTGGCTTAAGAATAATCACTTTCCTGATCAGTCGATAGATCTCGTCGGTCATAGCTTAGGCGGTTTGATCATTCGAGATTTTGTTGCACATTACCCCAAGTGGAAAATCGGGCGCTGCGTCACCTTGGGAACGCCCCACTTGGGCAGCGTAAGTAGCGATTATATCTGGCGATTAGCGCCTGCTATCGTCGGTAAATCCTATGAGCAAGCGTTGGATGGTACAGTTGCGCCACTGCCAAAAGGTATCGAGCTTGGCGTTATTGCAGGCAATAAAGCGCAAGGTTTAGGTCAGCCCATTTTAAGTTATCATAATCGTAAATTACGTAAAGCGGATAGCTCATTGACTGTTAAGCGGTTAGCGCATGATGGTACCGTTTATGTGAGCGAGACTCAGCTTGCCGGCGCCACTGATCATATTATTTTGCCTGTCACGCACACGGGTATGCTTTTTAAAAAGCAAGTCGCTTGGCAAGTGGTGTATTTCTTAGACAATGGAGCGTTTAATCGTGACTAGCTCTACCGAACCCCCATGCCCTGCTTTAGCTCAACCTTGTGCTCTTCAATGACGGGTATCAAAGTCTGCGTGACCCACTCATAGCGCCAGCCTTGTAAACCTAGTGGCATATCAGACAAATCCTTGTCATAGGCAATCACTTCATATAACTGATGTAGCCACTTTTTGCGCATGAGCACGCTGGTAGGCACGCCTATCTTTTCAGCTTGTTTGTCTATTGCCTGTTGCACCGCTTTTGAGAGTACTTTGTTTTTTGAGCGATAAGGCGGCGCTATGAGCGCTGGTTGCTCGGCCGCAGGTAGCGCCTTTGCATCCTTGATGATAGTGAGTAACTCCTCACCATATAGACGCAGCATACTACGATGCATGGTCGTCTTGTGCGCCAGTTCACGCATGGTGTTAGGCTTTTCGGTGATGATCTCACGTACCGCTTGTTTTTTGATGACAAAGGTGCGCGGCTGATTGGTCGCGCGCGCCAGCTGCTCGCGCCAAGTCGCTACCGCTTGCAAAACTGCCATTTGCTGCGCGTTGTATCGATAATCTGCCATGGTCAAATACATAGCATCATCTTCGATATGCTGCGTCTCATATAGCTCTGAGGCATAGAGCTGGCAATCGGCCCAGACATAATCGTATAAACCTTTTGATTTGAGCGCGTGCTCTATACTTAAATACAGCGCAGGCAAAAAGCGCACATCATCAATAGCGTACTGCTCTTGCTCATCGGTTAATGGACGCTGGAGCCAATCGGACTGGCTGTGCTCCTTATCAATGTGCATATCGAGCTGCTCATCTAGCGCCTGCTGATAACCCATTTGCAACTGTCCTGTTAAATAAGACAGTGCAATTTGGGTATCAAAAATATTGGTCAATGGCGGGCAACCTGATAGCAAATAAAATATCCCTAAATCCTCGCCGCAGGCATGCCAAATAGCCACATCCACTTCTGTTAGCGCTTGCCAAAACTCGCTCAATTGCAATTTTGGTGCATCAAGTAAGTAAATATGATCGCCGACATTAAGCTGCACAAGTGCCAAACGCGGATAGTAAGTATCACGCTTGATAAATTCGGTATCTAATGCCACACGCCCGCACACTTTGAGCGCTTTGATGACTGCCCCTAACTGATACTGCTCGCGTACCCAAGTAACTTTGGCCTCATCGGCGATGTCTAACAAAGCATCGATATCGGGTTCTTTGGGCATTGATGTCTGCATGTCGTCTGCTTTTAAAATACTAGCATCGGACACTTGAGTGTTTGTATCAGTTAGAGCATGGGACACGGACAGATACCTGCATAGATAGGAATAAGGAGAAAACGTTGCCAGAACGGTCAAACGCTGGCAACGTTTAAGATTAGATACTAAAAATAAAGTATAGCAACACAAATGGGCAATTGCTCACTTATTATAAGTCAATTTGACTACTACAATAAGCAGCTTACTACAGATTTTAATTTATAAAAAAGAGCGATTTTGTAGCGCTTGCCCCAAGGTCATGCTGTCAAGGTACTCAAGCTCGCCGCCCATAGGAACGCCTTGCGCGAGGCGCGTGACCTTTTTGACATGGCGACTGACCGCCTCACTGATAAAATGCGCGGTCGTCTGTCCTTCTACCGTCGTCCCTGTTGCAAGTATCAGCTCATCGACAGGCTCTTGTTTGACGCGCCAAACCAGCTGATCAATATTGAGATCATCAGCGCTGATACCATCGATTGGGGACAAGTGACCCCCTAATACAAAATACAGACCGCGATAGCCTGCTGTTTGTTCAATAGCCATCACGTCAGCTGCCGTTTCTACCACGCATAGCACCGTATCATCACGCCTAGGGTCTTGGCACAGCGGACAGACGTTATCATCACTAAAACTATGACAACGCTGACACTCAACGATGTCTCGCATAGCTTCATCGAGCGCTTGCGCGAGCGCCATACCTTGTGGACGTTTTTTTGTGAGTAAATGCAGCGCCATACGTTGGGCGCTCTTTTGGCCCACACCCGGCAAAATACGCAGCTGCTTAACCATCTGATCAAATTTAGCTGTTAGCAAAATTGTTTCCTTTATCTATAAACCGTAGCTATAAAAATGGGGTCGTATCATAGTGATAACAACCCCATAATTGACCCTAGCAGGTCATAGTTTTTGGCAAATTTGATACTAGAACATGCCTTGCATACCAGGTGGCAAGCCCATACCAGAGGTCGCGCCTGTCATCGTTTCTTCGTATAACTCATCCGCTTGACGAACCGCATCATTGATAGCGGCAGCGATCAAATCTTCGATCATATCAGGCTCGTCCTCTAAAAGACTTGGATCGATGCTGATACGCTTGACCACGTGACGACCAGTCATGGTCACTTTGACCAGACCACTGCCCGCTTCTGCTTGTACTTCTTTATTAGCCAGCTCTTTTTTGGCGTTCTCGACGTTGGCTTCGACTTTCTTTTGCATCGTTTGCGCTTGTTGCATGAGTGCTTGAATGTTCATAATGGTCTCTTCTTTTGATAAATAAGTAAAATTGTAATAAGTGATTATAGCGCTATCTTTATAAACTGTCTAAACCGCGCGCCAAATCTTTGATAATATCCTCAGCGTCTTCTAGCCCCACTGACAGACGTATCAAGCTATCTTTGACGCCAGCCTCAGCGCGCGCCTCAGGGGTTAGGCGAAAGTGCGTGGTGGTCGCAGGATGGGTAATCGTCGTTTTAGCATCACCAAGGTTGTTGGTAATGGAGATCATTGTAGTTGAGTCTATCACATGCCAAGCCGCCGCTTTTGCATCATGAGTCTCAGACGCTGCAACCTCAAAGCCCATGATAGCCCCGTAGCCGTCTTTCATATGGTGCTGACGGGTCGCTAAGTCATGAGCAGGATGATCAGGTAAGCCTGAAAAATGTACGCATCTGACCTTGGGGTGATTGACCAAAAACTGCACGACTTGGTTGGCATTTTGGCAATGCGCTTGCATGCGTAATTTAAGCGTCTCAAGTCCTTTGGTAAATACCCACGCATTGAACGGGCTCATACTGATACCGCCTGAGCGTACCACAGTAAACGCCTCTTGCATGAGCTTGTCGCTACCCACAAGTGCACCGCCCAATACGCGGCCTTGACCATCTAAGTATTTAGTTGCTGAGTGAATCACCACGTCTGCGCCTAAATCTAGGGGACGCTGAATGGCAGGAGAAGCAAAGCAATTATCAACGACTAACAAGATATCATTAGCGCGGCATAGCTCACTTAAATAGCCGATATCGCAAATTTGTGCTAATGGATTGCTCGGGCTTTCGCAATAGATCACCTTAGTATTCGGTTGAACCGCATTCGCCCAAGCGTCGTTGTCAAAGCAATCTACATAGCTGACCTCGACCCCAAACTTGGCAACATAATTATTAAACAGTCCAATGGATGAGCCAAATAATTGATTGGCAGCGAGCAGGTGATCGCCCTGTTTAAGATACGCCAAACACATAGTTAAGATTGCGCCCATGCCAGAGGCAGTTGCTACTGCGCGCGCGCCGTTTTCTAACGCGGCTAAGCGGCGCTCAAAAGTGCGTACGCTTGGATTGGTATGACGCGAGTAGACATTGCCCGTCTTAGTACCATTGAAATGGGCCGCAGCGTCTTCTGCTGAAGCATAGACGTAGGAGCTAGTCGTATAGATAGGTTCTGAGTGCTCACCTTCATCGCTGCGGTGCTGTCCTGCGCGTACAGCAATCGTTTGCATGCCGTAGCCTGCGTCCAAATCTAACGCGTCAGAACGCCAGTTTGTATCTAGGCCACTATCATCACTGTCTATAAGATTACTCTGCTCTTGCGAATCACTCATAACACTTTTTTCCGTGGTTCTTGCTCTTATTAATGTTTAGTTAATGTTTGGGCTAATTTTTACTGACCGCTATCATAACATGTCACTTTATCTCAAACATCTGCTTTGATGATGTCTGTTGAATATTAAGCACTCTCAAGCTGACTTTGATAAGTTTTTGACAGCAGTAAGCAAACCAGTATGAGGCACAAAACAATGTCGATTATCACTCGCAAAAAGTAACGTAGTTTATCTAGGCAGCTTTAGATGCACCTGATAAGATGAGCGCCGAATAAAGAGCTCTATTAAAAATCTGCAGTGAGTACAGCTATTTGGTCTGATTCAATTAGTGCTATTATCCTCTTGTATCCTTTAGCACTTCAAGCTCATTAAGGTAAACCCGTTATGTCATTGTCTCATTTAACCCCAAGTCGTCTGCATCTAAGTCTGGTACTTGGACTATCTCTAGCGCTTGGTGGCTGTCAGGCTCTGCCCAATCAGCCGCACCTACCTGATAGCCAAAACCTATCAGCACGGCTAAATGCGCTTTATCAAGACAATAATAATGACAATACGGTACGTGTCAGCACTGATTTGATCAATGCAATCAGTGAGCAAAACGACATTCATCCAGAGCTTTCAGGCTATCATCCGATTGTCACTGGTGCCAATGCCTTTGCCGCGCGTAGTATCTTGACGGATATGGCGACGCGCAGTATCGATGTGCAGTACTATATCTGGCACAATGATCAAGCCGGTCAGCTCATGCTCAAAGACTTGTGGGAGGCCGCTGAGCGCGGCGTTATCGTGCGCCTGCTTATAGATGATTTTAATAGTAATGCTAATCTTGATCAGACCTTGCTACGCTTTGCCAGTCACCCTAATACCGCTGTACGTATTATCAATCCTTTGATGCATCGCAAATTTCAGACCCTAAACTTTGTTACCGGTCTGCCGCGTATTAATCGGCGCATGCATAATAAGAGCATGATTTTTGATAAGCAAATCACTATTATTGGTGGCCGTAATATTGGTAATGAATACTTAAGTAATGATCAAAGCAGCCAGTTTGCAGACTTAGATGTTTTGCTCATTGGTAAAGTCGTCGCCGATATCGACAACAGCTTTACCAGTTATTGGTCCGCGCCCATCTCCTTTGATATCGAAACTCTAGTCACTCTAGACAAAGGGGCGACTACTGACTTTTTAGACGGTTTAAACGAGCTTAAAGAAGAAGAGAAAAGCAACGCAAAGAGTAGCTTGGCGGTATACCGTAGCGCGATTGAGGACTCGACGATTGACAAGGATTTAGTCAATAAACAAGTGCCATTTCGCTGGACGGATATGCAGTTTTTGAGTGACGATGTCGGCAAGCTGACCAAATCCGTTGCTAGTGATACCAACTTGGTGCATCAACTGCGTACGCTACTTGGCAGTCCCTCCGAGAAGCTCACGATCATCTCCTCTTACTTTGTACCGACCAAAGACGGCGTTGAAACCCTCGTTGCCTTGGCAGAATCAGGTATTGAGATTAGAATTTTGACCAACTCCTTTGATGCCACTGACGTAACTGCCGTGCATTCAGGCTATAGTAAATGGCGACCTGAGCTTTTGCGCGCCGGCATCAAAATATACGAGCTAAAATCAACGGCAAGTGAAGAAAAGCGCGATAATAAACTATGGAAAGCCCGTAGCCAATCATCAACCAGTCTGCACGCCAAAACCTTTGCCATCGATGACCATCAAGTATTTATTGGCTCGTATAATGTTGACCCGCGCTCTGCTAACATTAATACCGAAATGGGCGTTATTATCAACGACGACGAGCTGGCACAGCAATTGCACCAAGCATTAAGTGATGATCTACTCGCGCAGGCCTATGAGGTCAAACTTATAGATGACGATACTCTTGAATGGCATACCATCAAAGATGGCAAGCCCATCGTTTATGATAGTGAGCCGCGCGTTGATATGGCTGATCACATCTGGCTAACTATTATGTCGCTCCTCCCTATTGATTGGCTACTGTAATTTATTCACACAACTGTTTTGACTCATACCTTTTGATATCTATTACCTTTTTATGATCAGTCATCATGATGATTGATCTATTTTTATGCTAAATATTGTTTGCGAGCAAACGTTTTGATCGCTACTTTTACTTGTGGATTGAACGCTTATGTCCCCTCTTGCTCACTATGAGTTGATGTCATCTAAAGACAAGCATACAGTTATGTTTGTCTGCTTTAGCACCGCTGTGACTTTTTTTGATTTTTTGATTTACCTCTATATAGCCGATACAGTTGCGACTGCTTTTTTTCCTGGCACCATCGATGCAAATACTGCAAAACTACAAGGGCTTGGACTGTTCGCTGTCGGTTATTTGGCGCGTCCTTTTGGTGGTATTCTCTTTGGTCGCTACGGAGATATAATAGGACGCAAGCCTGTCCTGCTCATGAGTATGCTCGTTACAGCATTAAGTTTGCTGGCGATGGCTTTTTTGCCGACCTACGCACAGTGGGGCATATTCGCTCCTGCGCTATTTATTTTGCTGCGCATGATTCAAGGTATGGCGTTTGGCGTTTTTGTACCTTTGTCATGGGTCTTTGTCGCCGAACATGTACCACGCTCGCATCTCTCTGTTGGCTGCGCCTATGTGACGGCTAGTTTTTTTGTAGGCGTCTTATTCTCTAATGGCTTTTTTATGTGGCTCAATAACGCGCTGACCTTTGAGCAGATGGTAGACTATGGCTGGCGCATTCCCTTCTTTGTCGCTGCAGCTTTAAGCTTTTTACCGCTACTGTTTTGGCGCACTATTAATGAGACGCCTTTTTTTGTTGATCTAAAAAGCACAAGACACGATATTGATAAGACTATCAGTTATACCAATAAACCTTTCACGTTATTATTTAAACACTGCAAGCACTCGATATTTATCAATATGATGTTGACCTTGATTATATCTAGCATCACTTTAGTCATCGTATTGATATTGCCTGATTTAATTGAGCTGCGTTTTGCCCCCGATAGTGATTTGTTTGGATTTGCTCATAGTCTTGGCGTAGTATTTATGATTTTGGGCTGTATTTTTTATGGCATCATCTCAGACTACCAAAACTTTGGTAAGGTTTTAGCAGTTGGTTCTATTTTGCTCATCGCTCAGATATTCGCTTTTTATTACCATCTGGAGGCAGGGGGCGATTATATCCTAATCATGTTTGCGATCTTAGGCTTTTGTGCAGGTATTGTCGGGATGGTGCCTGCTATTTTGATACAACTGTTTCCAACCAATGTACGCCTAACAGGCATGTCGTTTTCTTATAATATTACCTACGCTATTATCGGCGGCATTCTTCCGTTTGGTCTGGCCTACGCGACTATGTATATTAGTTTTGCGCCTGCTTTGTACATAGCATTCATCGGCTTTGTCGGTATTATGATGGGACTGTATTTTTATAACTTACCTGACATGAAAAAGATTGACGATCTGGTCTATTGCGCAAAATAATACCTGAACATTTAGCGACAACGAGTGCCTCCTTGACTGCTTACTAAAGACATTAAGGCAATTAATATGCTTGATATAACGCAAAAACGCCTATCTGTTGCACCCATGATCGATTGGACGACGACGGACTATCGCTTCTTTGCACGCCTGTTTAACCCACAGGTGTATTTGTATACCGAGATGATAAGTACAGGCGCGCTAATTTACGGTCATAGAGATAGGCATTTGCGCTTTGATGTGAGCGAGCATCCTTTAGTGTTACAGCTTGGTGGCGCTGATATTGACGAGATGATCCAGTGCGCTGTATTTGCCCAGCAGTATGGTTATGATGAGGTCAACATCAATGTCGGTTGCCCCTCTGATCGCGTGCAGCATAACAAGATTGGCGCGTGTCTTATGGCAGAGCCCAAAACTGTTGCAGGCTTAGTTAAGCATATGCAAGCGGCAGTTGATATTCCTGTGACCGTTAAACACCGCATCGGTATCGATGATTTTGACAGTTATGAGTTTATGAGCGACTTTGTCCAAACGGTTGCTGACGCTGGCTGTCAGCGCTTTATTGTGCATGCGCGTACTGCTTGGTTGCAAGGCCTTAGCCCCAAACAAAACCGCGAAATCCCGCCGCTACGCTATGATGATGTCTACCGCCTCAAGCAAGACTTGCCAGATCTAATGATAGAGATTAACGGTGGTATAGAAACTGTGGCAGATATAAAAGCGCACTTAGAGCATATCGATGGCGTAATGATCGGTCGCGCGTTTTATCACAACCCCTACCTATTAGCAGAAGCTAATAGCTTATGGGATGCTCCTATTCCTAAACGCTCAGATATTCTAGCCAAGCTTTATCCGTACCTAGAGCAGCAAGTGAATAAAGGCGAGCGCTTACCGACGATGGCGCGGCACTACTTAGGTCTGTTTCAAGGATTAGCGGGCGCGCGCAAATGGCGACAAGCATTAAGTGGTAAACCTGACTTGACGATCAAAGACATACAACGGGCAGCGGATGAGATTTTGCAGCTTAATCCTGATGTTTAGCCCACTTGCGAGATATACAGCCACATAGCGATGCCGTTATTGATAATGTGTAGCAAAATAGGCAACCACAAAGAGCCTGATTTGATACGCGCATAACAAAACAGCAGTGCCAACAAGACAATGGTGCTGATCTCATACCAGCCGTATTGGATATGAATAAGCGCAAATATCAAACTAGTAATTACGCTGGCAACAATAGTGCCGCGCGAGCCTGCAAACTGCTCACTAATCGCTGACCACAAAATACCGCGAAACACCAACTCTTCGTAGACAGGCGCTGCTATCACCATCGCAAAGATGAGCAGCCACACTGAGCTCACCGACTGATACAAAGGGTCAACGAAGATCAGCGGCGTCGCCTCTACCCAATAGGTCACTGCCTGACTAGCAATTGCAAACAGCAGTAGCAGCGCAAACATTCCTATACCAATACCGACTGAAAAAGGTCTAAGCGCTAAGTACTGACTTATACTACCGCCTTTTATACGGATAATACCTAGAGTAATAGCGGTGATAAGCAGGCTGGTAATGATAATTGAGACACTAACGACGGTGCCATCGTTACTGCCGATATAAAATAGCGTACCTATCGACAAAGTATCTGCATCGGGTAAAAACAGCTTGCCTGCGATGTACACGCCTATCAGTTGACTGATAAAAAAACCCATCACCATAAAGACCATCAGCGCAATCACACTAAAGGTTGAAAATAGCGGTGTGGATTTATGGTTTGTCATCTCGTTATCAGTAGCGCTTGATATAATAGGCATAATATTTTATTTAGGTTTTTAGCTGTTTTTTAATGAGCATCAGCACTTGCGCAGCCACGCTATCTGGGTACTCAAGCGGAAACATATGACCGCCTTTATGGGTCTCAAAATCTATGCCCAAGCGAGCTTTTATTTTTTGTGGGAATTTACGTTTCAAAAAAATACTCTCCTGCCCAATGATTAGCTCAACTGGTGGCTTTGGAGCATGATTTGGGGTTAGCCAATACAATGAGGGATTGGTTCTAAAGACAGCAACTTCGCTTTTTTTGGTAATAGCCAAAGTGACTTTACCATCAGCGCGAGTATGTAACCCATGCTCGATATAACCTTCAAAACTGCGCTCATCAAAATTCTTAAAAAACCCCTTATTGCGCATTTGCTCATAAGCATCGGCTCGGCTATCCCAAACATCACGGCGATGTTTTGATATTCCTGATGGCGACAGCTTATCCATCGATTGGTTATTCATCATGGGTAATTTATCTACCGTTTTAGCTAGGTGCATCAAAAAGCTGCTA
The DNA here is from genome assembly GCF_052258425.1 of Psychrobacter sp. T6-4. Taxonomy (NCBI): domain Bacteria; kingdom Pseudomonadati; phylum Pseudomonadota; class Gammaproteobacteria; order Moraxellales; family Moraxellaceae; genus Psychrobacter; species Psychrobacter sp. T6-4. The sequence goes on along the minus strand of NZ_JBQQEZ010000015.1, from coordinate 46,202 downwards.
CGTCCATATATCAACGGCGGATCCATAAGCACTGCCTGATTAAAGCGTTTGGGCGCTTTGTATAACGCTTGCAACGTACACATAGCACCGAGCGAGTGACCGACAGCGACGAGCTGCGCGGTACCGTGCTCCTCGCAGGTACGCTCGACGCTATCTATCACTTGTTGGGTAAGACGCTGCCAATGATTATCGACAGGATAATCGGGATCTGTCCCTAATAGCGGTACATACTCAATCGTAAAAAATTCACTTAAACCTGCAAAAAAAGGCGCGTACACTGCGCTTGGCATTCCATTAGCATGCGCAAAATGCAAGACAGGTTTTTTTGTTTTGGTTGATACTGGTAGGGATGCAAAGGTTTGCGCAGTCATGACACTCATATCAGGCTCTCATCAAATAATATAAATCTTGACATAAATAAAGGCTGAGCATATCACTATACTCAGCCTTTATCATCATACACGAAATAGGTATAGAACACTTAGCGCATCTGGCCTGTGCCCGCTTCTTTTGATAATAAATCAAGGGAGATACTAGAGCCAACACCTGCACCAAGCTTGACTGCAAATCGATCCATAAACAATTGGAAGGGGTCTATTGGCGTATAATTAACGATATTGTCCAGCTCAAGCTGCTTCTCAAGGCTTGAGATACTACCCGTTTGATCCGCCAGTCCCAAAGCAATAGATTGCTCGCCGGTCCAAAATAATCCCGAAAATAGATTATTCTCTTCAGCATCTTTGAGTCGATCGCCGCGACCTTCTTTGACCGCATTGATAAAGTGCTTGTGCGTATTGGCCAGCACGCCTTCGACGTGTTGCTCTTCAAACTCAGTTAAGGGACGAGACAAGCTTAAAATATCTTTGTACTCACCTGCGGTAATCGTACGATCCTCTACGCCAACCTTGTCCATCAAGCCCTCGATATTATAGCTTGGCATAATCACACCAATGGAGCCGACCAAACTTGAGGGGTTGACATAAATCTCATCCGCCGCTGAGGCAATATAATACGCGCCAGAGGCCCCTATATCACCAATAACTGCGTAGAGCTTTTTGTCTGGATACTCAGCACGCAGATCGACCATCGTCTGCCAGATCTCATCAGACTGCACAGGAGAGCCACCAGGCGAGTTGATATCAAGAGCAACTGCCTTAGAATTAGGATTCTCAAAAGCGCGCGTTAGAGCATCATTGACATCATAAGCATTAGCCACATCAGCATTACTAATGACCCCTTGTAACTCAACTACTGCCAAATGCGGCTGACTGGTATCAAAACCATCAATACCTGCAGGCTTGTCACTGCTACAACTACGACTAAATGCTAATAATACAAATAAAATATAGCCAAAGGTGAGGAGCTTAAAAAAGATACTCCAGCGCCGTGCACGACGTTGTTCTTGTACACTGGCTAGGAGGGTTTTTTCAATGAGACGCCATTCTTGTCCATTCGGCTGCGGCGTGGGCTGCATTTGACTTGCCGAGTTGTCGGGACGTTTATTAGGGTCTGGTGGCCAGTTGGGCATAGAGATTCCTAGGTTGATAACATGCTAAATCGATAAACTAAGCTATAAGTATGGTGGCATTCTACTCCGGCTTCAATAGCTTGGCTATTAGAAACTATAAAACCTCGCGTTTAAGGATCATCGAGCGCAAGCGCGGCTGACAAGGAGACCCCGTCATGAGTAAGCGTTTGTGCTACTCGGTGCTGAGATAATACCTCGCCAGTTACCTGTGAGCGACTATGGCTGAGCCAAGTTAACTCTTGGTCAGCGGCAAAAGATTTGGCATCACATAATAGCGACCACATCTGCCAGACTCGGTTGTGAGTGGCGGCGTCTAGTACGATACGCGAATGCTTACTGTCAGATAGCAAAGGCGATTGTAGCGGATCATTTGGATTGTACTGTACTACTTGAATAGGCATACCACTATCGAGCGCTATGGCGCAGTCCCATACACTAGCATCATCAATCTCGCCCCACCCTGTCAGCGCCGTAATCGCAAGTTCACTATCTGCCATCTGCCAAGTCTTGCCTGCCTTACAGCGCTGCGCGGTAATTGATTTATCAATACCACTTTTGGATTGGTAAGCTCGTTGTTTATCTTGCCAAAGATCATGACGACCTGCCTGCCAATATTGACTGACGGGTATACGCTGCACAAGTTCAAAGACGGTTTTAGCTAGGATATCAGTAGATTCTATGTTGATAGCTTGAGTGTTACTATTTTTCTCATTGTTTGAAGCGCTTAATGCGGTTTGTACAACGATACTATTCAAGCGCTTGACAGAGAGCGTCCCCAGCTGCTGCTCCAAGCTTTTTGAGAGCTGCTGCGCATTCAGCGTACTGGCTCTAGTGCGAGTCTGAGACGGCCTATGATCGGCCAAAAATAGCCAACTGCTAGCACTTTGCTCAGTAGCTTGATGACTCATAGCTGGATAAATAAGTACAGCCGCGCTTAGATACGTATCCCCTGTCGGCAATATATACAAAGTCGGCATCTGCACTAGAGTTTGCTGATTGGCATAGACACTTATCATCAAAAGCGCAAGAAGTGGTACTGCCAGCACTCGGCTAATGAGTCCGCGTGGCAGTAGCCAAGGCAGTAGTACCAAAAAAGCCATGAGCAATATCGCTGTATTTACAGGGGTATAAACCCACGCATCAGAGAGTGCAGGCAATGACGTCAGCCACAGTATCAATGTATGCAAACTTGCTACTAGGGTACTCACAAGCGCCCAAATCATATCTGCTACAGCAGGCGCAATCAAATAACACAGTCCTGCTAGTAGATTGAGCGGCACAATCACCCAGCCAAAGAGTCCAATAGCGAACAGGTTAATAATTAGGCCCCATAGCGATGCTTTGCCAAAGAGCAATAAAGTCACTGGTAATAAAGCGATGAACAGCCAGCATTGCAACCTAAACAGGCGCTTAAAAGCTGATAGCCATCGAGCTGTTTTTTTACCCTTTAGGGTTTGAGGCTGAGAAGGCTTAATTTGCGAAGAGCTAGTCTCTGTTTTAGCCTGCAATCCATACGTGTCATCGTATTTTAATAACAAAGCGACAGCAATGAACGATAGCCAGTAACCCGCTTGCCACAGTACAAAGGGATCAACCCAAGCCATAACAATAGCTAAGCTAAGTAGCACGCGCAAAGTACTTACCGGTAGCAACGTTAAACGCACCACCCCTATAGCCAGCAGCGTCCAAGCAGTACGAGCTGCAGGCACATCAAAACCTGTAAATAGCGCATAAATAAAGGCAGCTACGATCATCACCTGCCAGCGCACCTGCCAGCGCGGCACATAGCGATAAAGCACAGGTAATCTGCGATCAAATACGAAGGTCGCAAGCCCTGCCATAACAATGGCTAAAAACAATACATGCGTGCCTGAGATAGCGAGCAGATGCGAGATACCTGCCAGCTGATACAAGTCTTTGGTGCTGCGATTGATTAGACTACGATCGCCCGTTAGCAAACTGAGCGTGACGGCTTTTGCTTGTTGCTCTGCATCAGTTTTGGTACTCCAGTCTTGATAAAAATGCTGGCGTAATTGCCAGCGCACTTGATCAATACGGGTACGAAAAACGGTAAGATAAGAGGGTGATTGCTGAGTCGTAATCGCTGATGGCTCAATGTTAAGCGCTGATGGCTCTGTAATGTTAGCAATCGGTATGCCGACTTGATTGATAGTGGCCACCCCGTCGATATGACGCGCGCGCAGCCAGCGATAACTGTCAAAACCCGAAGGATTATTCATTGCCTGCTCTGATGTCGCAAGCGGCGCTAGGCTCAAGCTCATAAACAACTGATCGCCTGGGCGCAAATCATTTAAACTATTGAGAGACTGATTTGATACTTTGGGGTAAGCGCTCAGCAGTACCTTATAGGTTGAGACATAATCAGAGCGCTGACTATTATTGTCATTTGACAACAATGTGGGGTTTAATTCAGCCGCTGTCATCTCAGCGACTTGCGGCGCGTAATGGCTGATAGTCGCCACCTGCCGATAACCACTGCTCGCCTGTGTATCATAAACGCTGTCGCTTACGCCTTCGATAGTAACCAGCGCTGACACCCGCATAGAATCAGTAATTTTTGTAGTTTCTGCTTGCTGATACTCATAAGTAGCTTGCAAGGCGCTACCAGCGATAACTGCTAGGGTAAGCGTTATAGCAAATGAGAAATAAAGCAGATGATAAAAAGGTCTAGCAGGTTTTAGGGATTCTTTATAAGCGAGAAAATCAGCAGTAGAAGAGACAGTATGGGTACGGCGGCGCGCAGTTATCAGTAATAAAATAGCGGCAGTGATTAGTAAAAAAGGTACTAATAACGAGGAAGGTAGCACCATAATCGTTAAGGCGCCAACGGGAAATACTGGACTACTGGCAACCGCCAAGACGCCGAGCATTATACTTATAATAAGCGTACCTATCAGCCAATACACTCACGCTCCTTGTTTATGCCGCAGTCGCTTATATTTAAGATAAAAAACTTAAGTTGTAGACTCTCTAAGAATAGACATCTGTTAAATATACCGCGCCACGCTATCGCTGTACAATAGCAATTTTTTTTATATTACCCTATACTCGATATCGTGTTAAGGTTATTGGCGTCCTCTTTTATGGGGACAAAAATTATAAGTACATGCCACTACTATCAGCCTCTCGTTGGACGTTGAGCGGGCTTTAAATAATCATTCAAGGCAAGCCTGTGTCTCAAAAGCGTCTTAAAAACCTGCTACCTACACCAGAAAAGATTTTAGAAAGTCGCACAATGAAGCTATTTGCGCCGCATTTGGCAGATGCACGCTTGTGGCATTTTAATCGTCATAGTTTAAATAAAGCGGTATATATCGGTGTGCTAAGCGCTTTTTTTCCGCTACCCGGTCAGATGCTGCTAGCCTTGATAGGCGCGCTGATATTTCGAGCCAACGTCCCTATGGCGCTTGGTCTGACATGGATTACTAACCCGCTCACTACCCTACCTATATTTTACGCAGGCTATTATATTGGTGCCAAAATTATGGACGTGCCAATGATCAGTCTTCGGCTGATTGGCAGAATGATTGCAGATTTTAGTTTATGGGTATTATCAGATGGTGCAAATCCCTTTGTGACTTACAAGGGATTTGTCTCTTTGCCGGCGTTTTGCTTAGGTCTTACCATATTGGCTATTATCAGCAGTATTATTTGCGGACTAGCCTTCAAAGCAATTTGGCGCTATAAGACGGTTAGTAGTTGGCAAAATCGTCAACGACTTCGAGCGAAAAAGAAAAAAAGAAAGCGTTAAAAAAAAGCGTTGATAGTAACTAACACTCTTTAAAGGTTAGGTCTTAAATGAATTACTCTTAACTTTTTTGCGTGGCGTTAATCGCTTCAATAACAAGATCTGAAAAGTTACTTTCCATAAATAGGACTATCACAACTTCACTATTTTTAGTGAGCGTATAACGCATTCTACCCTCTGTGCTGGTTTGCGCATTCAAGTCGTAATCTACGCCGCCCAAAGTAATGGCGTCAAATACCGCCTTGAGCATCTTTATCTGACTGTCTCTATCCACTGTGTCGTATAGGGTAGGATCTAGATAAGGTCTTATCGGGTCATTGCCTTCTTCTGCACTCCCAAAAGCGGCAATCGGATCATCGTACTTAAACATCGTTATTACTCCTTAACCATCAAAGTCAAATCATACTCATTTACTTGGTCAAATCCTGTTGGACAAAACAGACTAATACGCCTCCCAATGACCGTTACGCAGCAATAGCTGGCGATCAGCGAGCGCCGCAAGATTGCGATCATGAGTAACCATGAGTAGTGCCGTTTGCATAGTGCTTTGTAGCTCTGAGAGCATTCCAAAGACACTTTGCGCATTGTCATAATCTAGATTACCTGTCGGCTCATCAGCGAGTATTAGTGAGGGTTTTGTCACCAAAGCGCGGGCAATAGCAACCCGTTGGCGCTCCCCGCCTGATAGCTCCCCTGGTCTGTGGTTAAGGCGATGATCCAATCCGACATTATTTAATATCTCAATCGCCTGCGCGCGGGCATCAGTGGTTGAGACCTTTGGACGCATCAGTAGCGGCATAGCTACGTTTTCGATCGCCGTAAACTCTGCCAGTAGATGATGAAACTGATAAATAAATCCCAGATGCTGGTTACGCATTGCGCCGCGCTCAGTCTCATTCATCTGATTAAGACACTTACCATGTAACCAGACCTCGCCGCTGGTTGGCGTATCAAGCCCGCCTAATAAATGCAGCAACGTACTCTTACCTGAACCACTGGTACCAACGATAGCGATACGCTCGCCTGCATTGATGGTTAGATCCAGACCCGTCAACACCTGAGTACGTACGGCCCCTTCGTCATATATCTTGCTAATGTTGGTCGCCTCTAAAATGGCAGACATAGCGCTTCCTTTATAATCATTTTTGTCAGGTAATAAATTGATAGATAGTATCAAATTCGTGCGTTACTCAAACGTCAGCTATTACTCATAGCGCAGCGTTTGAGCGGGCTGTATTCTAGCGGCACGGCGCGCAGGATATATCGTTGCCAAAAAGCTTAGGACAAATGATACGCCAGTGATAAGCACCACATCAGTCAAACGAAGCTGCGAGGGCAAGTAATTAATAAAATAGGCGTCAAATAGATTAAGGCCAAAGCTTTGATTAATAAAGCCTAGAATATCACTCACTGTAAGCGCAAATACGACTCCAAGAACCGTTCCTGCTACCGTACCAATCACTCCTATGACGACTCCTTGCACCATAAAGACCTGCGTTATCAGGCGCGGAGAAGCACCAAAGGTTTTGAGGATGGCGATATCAGCTTTTTTGTCAGTGACGAGCATCACAAGACTTGAGACGATATTAAAGGCGGCAACTAAAATGATTAAGAACAGCAGCAGGCCAACCATTGCTTTCTCCATTTGAATGGCACCAAATAGATTGCCATGCGTCTGTGTCCAGTCATTAGGATAGAGCTGATTAGGTGCGATAGCTGCGGCATTTTGCGCAGCAAGTGGTGCATTAAATAGATCGTCAAGCTTCATACGAATACCCTGAGCGCCCTCTGGCAAACGCAGCAACTTGCCTGCATCACCCATTGGAATAAACGCCATCAAGCTGTCGACCTCTGGGCTAATGCTAAAGATACCCGTTAAGGTAAAGCGCTTAAAGCGTGGTATCACGCCTGCTGCAGAAGGTGAGGCTTCTGGCAATACCAGCGTCACTTTGTCGCCTAAGCGCAGGCCTAATGATTGCACCATCTCCTCACCCAAAACGATACTAAAATCACCATTTTTTAGGGTGTCAATGTCGCCTTCAACCATATTATCATTGATAATAGAGACGTTCTTTTCGTAATCAGGCTCGACGCCCGTCACCATGATGCCAGCCACTTGACCGTTTGAGGTCAGCATGCCTTGAAGCTGAATAAAAGGCGCGACAGCGGTAACCTCAGGATCTTCTTCAATTTGATCTGCTAATTGTTCCCAGTTGCCAATCACCTCTGACGAGATAACAGTAGCTTGCGGCACCATACCTAGTATTCGCGTTTTAAGCTCACGATCAAAGCCGTTCATCACAGAGAGCACTGTAATAAGTACTGCCACACCCAAAGTCAGACCGACCATAGATATCAAGGATATAAAGGAGATAAATCGATTACTGCGCTCTGCTCGGGTATACCGCAAGCCAATAAATAACGCTAAAGGACGAAACATAGTTAAACTCTTTATCTTATCTATAGTAGATGGCTTACACTTTAAAATAGCTCAAAGGCTGTCTGACAATTCAAGCGTTATCAAAACAGCCACCAAAAAGTAAGCCCTACTAACAGATAGGGTTTTAGACATACCATTAATGCTGGTCGCCAAAAAATGGCTAGTTTGACACAAATTAGATCATATGTGCCAGTGATTCACATAAACTGCGCGTATTTTTTTGGCAAAAATAAAGGCGATATCATTATTTTTTATGAAGGGCTTGCTATTGGTTATTTTCATACCTATATATTGTATGTTAAGAAGCATTGTATGCTAAGGACGAATTCACCCATTAACAGGACTGAAAAAGCGTGCGCCTATTATGGCTAGGTATTGTTAACCGTTATCGGTCACTTATTTATCCCTATGTAAGCAAGCTTTTATAATCAGATCCTGCGACTGACTACATTTTGAGTACTCTCATGACTATCAACTATCAATATAAAAATGTACAAACCCCCACAAAAGTAACTTTGAGCGATGAGCAAACCGCCGGTCATGGCGACCATTGGCGCATATTAACGGACGATTTAAGCCGTGATGTGCCTGAGTGGCTCCAACTCATGATCGAAAAAGCGACTATGCCAAAGGGTCTCAATGGCAATGCTAGTGCTGAGGACAAATGCTTATTGCTCTCAGAAAACCAGCCCTGCCATATTAATCAAGTGCTCGCCATGCGTGATGGCAAGCCTGAGTGCTTTATTAACGCCTACCCTTGCGTGGACGGTCCTTACGGTCTCAAATGCCGAATCGAGCGTATTATCGTTAACGAAAATACTCAAGATGCAGTGCTAAGGCTGCGCACTGTTGATGGCAGTATTATCTATGCTTTTGATCAGCTCTATACCGCCAACCATCAGCTTTACAAGCAGGACGAGCTTTACTTTGTTAATTTTAGCGCGTGGGCACATGAGATCAGTCCAAGCGAGCAAAGTGAGACTATTTTGGTTGAAGATGTCGATGCTATTCGCTATCACCGCGCTTTTAATGACATTGTCGCCGCCAATGACGGTCAAGTACCAAAAGACGTTCAAGAGCAGATCAAAGAGTGGGAGCCTGAAACCAAAGAGCAGATGGCGCCTATTGAGATCAATTTAGGTCATATGTGTGCATACTTGTTTGGTGATACTTTAGGCCAAGAAGATGAGGCGTGGTGTCAAGGACAAGTACTGGGTAAGCAAGAAACTCATTTTAATGGTCAGTCCATTATTTTGTTTGATGTGGTCATCTTGCGCGAGCAAGACGCTGATCCATTCGTCGTGCGTATTGGCGCTGTAAACACAGAACAGAACAATGCTATTGAAGTCAATGATTACATACAAGCAAATATCTGGCTGCAAGCAGCAATCTACAAAGAAAATCAGTAACTAAAAATTTTTACTACCCACTAGCACTAAAAAAGAGCCTCTAAACATTAGAGGCTCTTTTTTAGTTGGAAGCTTAACTATCATACTTCTATAGTGAACTTACTTTTCAGCCATTGCTCTTAAGCCATAGTAGTCATAGCTTTTACTTTTTTGAACAGCTTTTTTTGCTCAGCGCTTGGACGAGCAGTCTGAACAGCCATAAGCTGCGACATATCGCCTTCAACGCGAATTTTGCCACTCATAAAGGCGCCCATGATCTGGTTCATATCAAACCCTGTGATAATAGATTGCAAGGTCTCGCGATCAAGCAGCAAAGTAGTGGTTGCCTCATCATTAAGACCACGATGTAATAATCCATCGGCAAAGTTAGCTTCGATAACCTCATCACCGTCAGAGACTTTTAGATTAATGACCATGTTAGCGAGTGCTGGCGGCAAGTTAAGCTCACCTGCGTCACGGCCCAATTGCTCAACTTCATCAAACCATGCATCCGTCAAAAAAACTGCCATATTATTATCCTTAATAAGTGCCTCACTGTTTAACCATGTAGGCATTCAAGATTGTTAAAGGGGATGATACTTAGGAGTGACTCGCTTAAAATATAAGCGCTATTCGCTAAACGCCTCTGACTTGTTAAAGTCACGTGACTCTAAGCATCCTATTTTGGTCTTAGACCGTTTTCCATTTCATTATAGTCGGCTAAGCTGCGATAAGTAAAACCCCAACTTGGCACTTATCATAAAATAGTAACAAAAAGTCACGGTAATCGCTGTTCGGTAATTAGTAGCCAAATCATAATTCAAGGGCATAAGCGTTCTTTTAATAATAAGTTGTCTGCAAAATAATTTACCAAAGAGTTTGTATTTTGGGTCACAGTTCTGATGATATTTACTTAATATTGCGTTACAATACCCTTAAACAGAGTCGGGAGTTTTAACCAAACATTACGTAGACGTGATTTTAAGAGTTATGCAAACAGTTAATGATGGTCACCACCCTACTGTTTAGCTTTGATATTTATCTTATCCCCTTTGTCTTGTGTAATGTTCAGTCTTGATCGAGCACCGATATTTTGCGCTTATTACACTAATCCCATGTAAGCGTTTAAGATACTCCCTGTTTTATACGATAAGACCCTACCGCTCAATTTTCTAATGTAGTTATGGTTAATTCTGTTGATAATTTAGGCTGTATAGGAATCATCCCATGAGTTTACAAAACACAGCAATCGCCCCCGTTGATAGTGAGTATGAAATCACTATCGTGCGATTCTTTACGACGATGACCGTCATTTGGGGCATTGTCGGCATGAGCCTTGGTGTATTCATTGCATCACAATTGGCTTGGCCCGCACTCAATTTTGACATTCCATGGCTGACATTTAGCCGATTAAGACCGCTACATACGAATGCGGTCATTTTTGCGTTTGGTGGTTGTGCGCTATTTGCCACGTCCTACTATATTGTTCAGCGCACTTGTAAGACTCGGCTGTTCGCTCCATATTTGGCGTGGTTTACCTTTTGGGGCTGGCAGGCAGTCATTGTTGCTGCTGTCATTACCCTGCCTATGGGTTTAACATCGACTAAAGAGTACGCTGAGCTTGAGTGGCCGATTGATATCTTAATCGCTTTAGTATGGATATCTTATGCCATTGTCTTTTTTGGTACTTTGATTAAGCGTAAGACGTCACATATCTATGTGGCGAACTGGTTCTTTGCTGCGTTTATTATTACTATTGCGCTACTACACATTGTCAACAGTATGGCAATCCCTGTCGGCGCCTTTAAGTCTTATTCGCTATATGGCGGTGCTACTGATGCAATGGTGCAGTGGTGGTATGGTCATAACGCGGTTGGTTTTTATCTAACAGCAGCCTTTTTGGGCATGATGTACTACTTTGTACCGGTACAGATTGGTCGTCCTATCTACTCGTATCGCTTGTCTATTGTGCATTTCTGGGCTTTGATTGCAGCATACATGTGGGCAGGTGGTCATCATCTTCATTACTCTGCGCTTCCAGATTGGACGCAGTCGCTGGCGATGGTCTTCTCAATTATTCTATTCGCGCCATCATGGGGCGGTATGATTAACGGCGTATTAACGCTATCAGGTAGCTGGGACAAGCTGCGTACCGATCCGATCATTCGCTTTATGATTGTGGCGTTATCCTTTTATGCGATGTCGACCTTTGAAGGTCCGATGATGTCTATTAAGACAGTGAACGCTTTGTCGCATAATACCGATTGGACTATTGGGCACGTGCATTCAGGCGCTCTTGGCTGGGTCGGTATGATTACAATCGGCTCACTATATGTGCTACTTCCACGTATTTATAACAAGCCTAAGATGTATTCAATCAGTTTGATTACCACGCATTTTTGGTTAGCGACTGCAGGTACTATCTTTTATATCGTCTCTATGTGGATATCAGGTATCGGTCAAGGCATGATGTGGCTTGCAACCAACCCTGATGGAACACTGGTATATAGCTTTGTTGATACGGTTGAGTTCTCGCATTATCCTTACATAGGTCGTGCTTTTGGTGGTCTGCTCTATGTATCAGGTATGTTCATCATGGCTTATAACGTCTATCGCACTATTAAGATGCCAGAAGGTAAGCCTGTGATGCTCGCTGATCCTACAGATCATAATCCTAGTGTTGATGAACCACAGACCGCTAAAGTATAAGGAGCAATCATGGCTGGTACACCGCATGAAATTATTGAAAAAAACACAGGTTTGCTCGTTATCGGTATCGTCATCGCAATCAGCTTTGCAACGCTTGTTGAGATCGTACCCTTAATATATGACTATAAACCTGCTGAAGAAGGCGGGGTGAACAAGCCTTTGCCTGCAATGGAACCTTGGACAGCGCTTGAGTTTGAAGGTCGGGATATCTATATCCGTGAAGGCTGTCATGTGTGCCATACGCAAATGGTACGTCCATTACGCGCTGAAGTTGAGCGCTATGGTCCCTACTCGCGCGCGGCTGAATCGACGTGGGATCACCCTTTTCTTTGGGGATCAAAACGTACGGGGCCAGATTTAGCACGAGTGGGTGGACGTTATTCTGAAGATTGGCAAAAGCAGCATCTAATCGCGCCAAGATCTTTAGTTCCTGAGTCTGTTATGCCAGGTTTCCCTTGGCTTGCAACGAGTGAAGTTGATGGCGCTAAAGTTCAGAGCAAAATGCAATTGTTCCGTGATCGTTTCGGTGTTCCTTATACGCAAGAGGACATCGATGGCGCGCCAGATGCGGTACTTGGTGCCACTGAGCTTGATGCTTTAGTTGCTTACTTGCAGCAGCTCGGTACTGCAATGGAAGGACAGCGCTAATGGGTATTGGTGATTTACAAATATTTGCAACGGTAGCTGCTTTCATCGCTTTTATAGGCGTTGCATGGTGGGCGTATTCACCAAAAAATAAAAAACGCTTCGAAGAAGATGCACAACTTGCGCTTGATGACGAGCATATTCAATCTTTGTCTGATGAGCAGCGCAATAAGGATAAACCATGACATTTTTTTGGAGTTCTTGGATAACCATACTTAGTATTGGGTGCTGGGTTTTCATTCTTGGGGTATTATTATTTGTACTTAAGTACAAACCTGACGTAGAAGAAGACGGTACAACCGGTCATGAGTACGACGGTATTCGAGAATATGACAAAGCGCTGCCAAAATGGTGGCTGGTAATATTTTTTGGCTCTATTGTTTGGGGCGTGGCTTACTGGATATTTTTTCCAGCCATTTTGCCGTCGCATTGGAATGGCGTTGCTACTGTTGAAGTCGATGGCGAAACGGTTCCTTGGACGTCAAAGAACGAGCTTTTTAGCGAGCTTGAAGAGAATGATAGAATCTTTACCAGTAACTTTGAGCAAACTATCTTAGCTAGAGCTGGTGCAACAGAGGCGACTACTATACTCAATGAGCTTAGCGAATTGCAGACGACTATGCGTCGTAGTGAGAATCCACCAGCGGATATTCAAACCCGTATTGATGAGAAGGTTGCCCAGCTTGCGCCAGCCGTAGAGAAGCTATCACAAGATCCAAATGCACTCAAAGTAGGTAGCCGTCTATTTTTGCAAAACTGCTCTGTGTGTCATGGTTCTAATGCTAAAGGTGCTAGAGGCTATCCTAACTTAACAGACAATGATTGGTTATATGGTGGCGGTGCTGATCATATTCTTACAACGCTACACAATGGCCGCGTAGGTGGTATGACGGCATGGCGTGATCAGCTTGGTGAGGAAGGCATACGTGCAGTAGCTGAATATGTACTTTCTTTATCTCCAAACAATGGCAGTACTAGTAACGGTGAGCTTGATCAAACTCTGGTTGCTCAGGGTGAGAGTATCTTTAAAGAGCCTACTAACTGCGTACTGTGTCATGGACCTGAAGGTAAGGGCATGATTTCAACGGGCGCGCCGAACTTGACCGATAATATATGGTTGTACGGCGGTGAGCGCGAAACGGTTCGTGATACCCTACGCTATGGCCGTGCAGGCGTTATGCCTGAATGGGAAACTAAGCTTGGTAATGAGCGTATTATGCTATTGTCAGCCTACGTATATTCACTGTCTGACAGAAGTAATGCAGCTGCGCCTATGACTGCTACTGCTACTAATAGTCAAAACAACGAACAAGCAACTGTAGCTAATTAAGCATATTATTATAGACTGAGCTTTAGACGTTTATTGTATAAATGGATGAACACCAAAAGGGAGAACTGTTATTGCAGCTCTCCTTTTTTATATTTTTTTATATACCTGTATTTAGCGTTGTGATGTCGTTAGTATTTCAATCATTACTTTTTAATGCTGCGATAAGCGATTGTTTTTTTTGATTATCTCCCCATTTATAGTAGGGGTAATGATAAAATATCTGTTATCGGTAGCCTGTTTTTTAGCGAGCACAATCGAGGTTTTAAACCCGTACTTATTGAGCGGCGCTATACATAGCTATTATGGCTCATAGTAGACTGATTCTTTTGAGAGGCATGTCATGTCAGAATCGCAATCTAATAAAATCCCTATCAAACAAATTGACCTAGATGCGACCAAACAGCGTGTCCATACTCGGTTTGTGACAGGGTTTTATCAAAATATTCGCGTCGCTAGTATGTACTTTTTTTTGGCGTTGTTTTTATTGTTGCCGTGGCTGCGTTATGATGGGCGGCAAGCGATTTGGTTTGATGTACCCTCTCAGCATTATTATATCTTTGGTATGACGTTTTTGACCCAAGATTTTTACTTTATCGCCGCTTTTGCATTAATTGCTGCGTTTACTTTGTTTATGGTCACCGTATTTGCAGGGCGTGTATGGTGCGGCTATGCTTGTCCACAGACTATTTGGACACATTTGTACCAGCATATCGAAAAATGGGTCATTGGCGATCGTAATAAGCGTATCAAGTTCGATAAAGCCCCAATGAGTCCAACCAAAGTGTTTAAGCGTAGTTTAGTGTATTTGATTTGGTTCATACTCTCTGTTATCACCGCAGCCACCTTTGTCAGTTATGTCGCTGGTACTGAGTATATTTTTGGTAGTTGGCAGATGCTAGGGTTTATCCCTTTTCCCGATTGGCCGACTTGGATATGGGTTTCCATGTTTATCTTTACCTTCGCCACCTATGCCAATGCAGGCTATATGCGTGAGCAGATGTGTATCCAGATCTGCCCTTATGGCCGTTTTCAGAGCGTCATGTTCGACAAAGATACTTTGATTGTCTCCTATGATTACGAGCGCGGCGAACCACGTGGTCCACGTAAAAAGGGCACCAATCCTGACCATCTAGGCGACTGTATTGAATGTACTATGTGTGTACAGGTCTGCCCAACAGGTATCGATATTAGAGACGGTCTGCAGGTGGCTTGCATCCAGTGCGCCGCTTGCGTCGATGCTTGTAACGAGATCATGGACAAAGTCGGTTATCCGCGTGGCCTAATCCGCTATACTACTGAGCGCCAGCTGGCTGAAAAGAAACCTAGTCGCGTGCTGCGTCCTCGCCTGTTCGCGTATTTAGCACTGCTTGCTATTTTGTGCGGCGGGCTTATCTTTGCCCTGACTGATCGCGTACCCTTAGAGATCGATATTCGCCGTGATCGCAATCAGCTATCGTCTATTAACGCCCAAGGTATGATTGAGAACAGCTACATCGTCAAGTTAACGAACAAAACTCAAGATGAACACACCTACAAGATTACCTTGGAACCACAAGATGGTTTAAGTTTGCAGCTACGCTTTAATGATGTGCCACTAGTAGCTGGCGAGAGCTTTGATATGTCCGTTAGCGTTTATGGCGACCCTGCTGTCGTAGAACCTGGACAAACGCCTATTACTTTGAATGTCGTCAGCGAAGATGGTAAGTATAGCGTGAGTAAGGATAATGTCTTTATCACTCAAGACTAATGACTTGGTCTTGTTCGTTAGTACCTTGATAGTTAATAAACAGTAAGTTACGTCATTAATTATATAGCAGGTGTTTTATGTCTACTTCATCACCGAACTTTAAGCATCAGGATAGTCAGCCTTGGTACAAGAACTACATGGTGATCATCTTTGTCATTGGCTTACCCGCCTTTGTGGTCGTCGCTTGTATTTTTTTCGTGTATTACTCTTATCAGATTCGCGATAGCGTGGTGCGCGATGATTGGTATATGGATGGCAAAACTCTGTATCATGACGTATCGCGAGATAAGCTCACTTACGATTTAGAGTTGCATGGTGATATGCGCTTTTCAGAGAACGGCGATATTGTCTTTTATCTCAACTATCCTGAACAAAGTGTGCAGACAGGTACCCTCAAAAATGGCACAGCGCTTACCTACCCTGATACTCTAGAATTGTCCATCTCTCATGCCACTGATATCAAAAAAGATCGCGATGTGGTATTAAAACATCAAGACGGTAATAAATATACGGCTCAAGTCGATATTGACCCGCTCAAAGCCAAGTACTATCTACAAGTGAGTAGTGATGGCGCAGCTGATTGGCGTATGCGTGATGTGGCGCGGCTACCACGCTCTGAGGTTAGTTTTGATCCGTTGCCTGTATTTGACAAATCAAGCTCTTAAAAGCATCAAATAAAAACCAGCTTATAAACCGCTGGTTTTTTTGTGTTTAGAGGATAGGGTTGATTGTCGGAATTTTTTGCATGGCATTGTGATGTTTTGGCAAATGACTACTATCGCCGCTTTGAGTCGGTTTTGAGTGAAAGTCTTGAGTTGATGGAGCCACTGGTAGATTCATCTTTTTGAGACTAGCGCTTTGTCCCACTTGTATGTTTTGCCCCTCAAAAGCACGCTCATTATCATTGCGCGCTAAGTTTAGTCCTTCAAAATCAAACAGTTCTCGATCTGCCAGCTGTGACGGGGCTACATTTTGCATGGCTTTAAATATCGAGGCCAAGCGCTGTAGATGTGCGTCATCCCAGTCGCGTAGCATATCATTATACTATGCTTATATCTTGACGGTAAATTTGCTAAAATAGCGCGCTTTATTCGCAAATATTACTTCTAGTAGCAAGCGTCACACGTGAGACTAGACGTTACGCAATATAACGAGAGGCTTATGACTGACTCCACTTCTAATACTATCGATAGCGCACAAAATGCCGTTGTCCTACTATCGGGCGGCCTAGATTCTGTGACCTGCCTGTATTGGGCAAAGGCACGTTATGCTAGTGTGACCGCCGTCAGTTTCAACTACGGTCAGCGTCATAATAGCGAGCTTGTCGCAGCAAAGTCTATTGCGCAAACGGCTGGAGTCGATCACCGCGTCATCGATATCGATATTGCGCAACTTGGCGGCTCCTCGCTTACGGATCACAGCATGATCGTACCAGATGGCGATACTGATACCTTCTCCCACAAAAAACGTGATGAGATCGATAATGACGCGATTCCAAATACTTACGTGCCAGCGCGCAATACTATATTTTTATCCTACGCTTTAGCCGTCGCTGAAGTCGCTGATGCCAATCATATCGTCATCGGGGTCAGCTCGGTTGATTATTCAGGCTATCCAGATTGTCGCCCTGAATATATTGCCGCGTTTGAAACCATGGCGAATCTTGCGACCAAAGCGGGCGTCACAGGCCATCACTTGAGCATTCAAACCCCACTGCAACAGCTCTCCAAAGCGCAAACAATCGAGCTTGGATTATCACTTGGCGTTGACTATGCTCAAACCATATCTTGTTATCAAGCCGATGCCCAAGGCCGCGCTTGTGGTGTTTGCGACAGCTGCGTGCTACGCCGTCAGGGGTTCGCTCAAGCAGGTGCGGTTGATCCTACATACTATCGATGATGATAACAACGGTTGCAGAGCCTATCTTATAGACGAAGCTTGTGCATAAAAGCGTAACATTTGATTGCATCATGACAGCACGCCTACGGTTTTATTTATGCCCTATAATTGCTATCTTATGATGACGTTTGTTGTTAATTAAAGGATTATTATGAAGGTGTTGCACGTACTACCCTTAGCCCTGCTCGGTCTTGTGGCTATTCCACAAGCGAACGCAACTAATATCAAGCAGGACAATATCAATACCTGTGTCAATGGCGCAGTCAAATATAAAGTTGCTGATAAAAGCACTGCGACTAAGCTGTGTAATTGCACTATTGGTGTGCGCAGCAATATGACGATCGGTCAGATGTGGGAGATTGAAAGCTATGCCATGGACAAAAAAGATCCCTCAGGCCTACCTTATGTCAAAAAAATGCAGAGAGATTTGCAACAATGTACGACAGGTTTAGATCTCAAGTCACCGCAAAAACCTGCATAGTTTATATTTGCTATTTGAGCTTAAGTAAAGATTTATAAAAGACTGGTCACTACCAGTCTTTTTTTGTTGCTAGCCGTTGCCAATATCTAAGCAAAGTGTAAGACTGATATGCGATAAGCAAACTACAACAAAAAAGGTAGATCTATTATGGCAAAACCAACTTCAGAGACGATCGAGTTACCAGACTTTCCTGTCACCTTAGTACGTAAGCTTGATGGTCACTTTATTGAGGATAACATTAGTCTAAAAGAGCTGAGCGCGCATACAGACAAAGGACTGATACTTTATTTTTACCCCAAAGACAATACGCCAGGCTGCACCTTGCAAGCCACTGAGTTTACAACTCATGTGAGCACCTTTGAAGATCTAGGCTATAGTATTATTGGTGTCTCTCATGATAGCGTTGACTCTCACGAAAGCTTTATCGACAAGCATGACCTGCATATCCCGCTCATTAGCGATACTGACGAGAGACTATGCCAGTACTTTGATGTTATCAAAGAAAAAAACATGTATGGCAAAAAGACTATGGGGCTGGTGCGATCGGCCTTTATCTTTGATAAGCAAGGTGACCTGACTCACGCGCAGCGCAATCTACGTGCCAAAGGCTATACCGATAGATTATTGGATACTTTAACCCCTTAGAGCTTTAGATATCTCAAAACTAAAACACTTATGTCATTAAAATAAAAATTACTTATCTAGGACTATTATGAATAACGACTCAACGACTAACGAAAACTCAAGCAAAAAAGACATTACTCGCGAAGTTAAAGTCGCCGTTATCGGTGCAGGCACAGCGGGACAGAATGCTTTTCGTCAAGCCAACAAAGATATCAAAAATACAGTCATTATTAATGAAGGCTACTGGACAACGACTTGCGTCACTGTAGGCTGCATGCCAAGTAAACTACTCATTGCAGCGGCAGAGCGCGCCCATGAAGCCAAGTACTCTGAAGAGTTTGGAATTCATAGTGACGTGACTATCAACGGCAAACAGGTGATGGCACGCGTTCAAGCAGAGCGTAGTCACTTTGAGAGCTTTCTTGAAAAACAAGTCGATAGCTGGCCTGATGATAAAAAAATAGCAGGACGCGCGCATATCAATAAAGATGGTCTCATTGAAGTCAATGACGAGCTCATTAAATCTGACAAAATCATCGTTGCAACAGGGAGTAAGCCGTTTATACCTGAGGGCTGGGCGGACAAGCTTGGCGATACGTTACTGACTTCTGACACCGTGTTTGAGTTGTCAGACTTGCCTGATTCGATTGCCGTCATTGGCGCAGGCGCAGTAGGTTTAGAGCTTGCTCATGCTTTTAGTCGTTTAGGCGTTGCTATTACTTTGTTTAACCGTAATGACGGCGTGGCTGGTCTAAAAGACAAAAAGATTAATGCAAAAGCTATTGATTGTTTAAGTACTGATCTTGATATGAAACTTGGTAGCAAAATTACAGAAATTGATAGTGAGGTCGATGACAACAAGCAATTAGTCGCCTCTATCAAATATACTGACAAAGATGGTAATGAAGGTCATTGGCAAGGCGATTATGTACTGGTCGCAACAGGGCGAAGTAATAACATTAAACAGCTAGGAGTTGAGAATCTCGGCGTTGAATTAGACGAAAAAAATAGACCTAAAGACCTCGACACACATACAGGTCAGATTGGCGATCTTCAGGTTTACATCGTTGGCGACGCTAATGTCCATCAACCCTTTTTGCATGTCGCTAGTGATGAAGGTTATAGTGCTGGCAGTATTGCCTGTGATAATAAAAGTGATGCCTACATTCGCCCATCATCTCCTCTTTTATCCATCATTTTTACCGCGCCTCAGATTCTAAGTGTGGGCATGTCTATACCAGAAATAGAAGAGAGTCCAGAGCTTGAGTACGTCATAGGTAAAGCCAGCTTCGACAATCAAGGGCGTAGCCGCATTATGGGTGTTAACTGTGGTCTTTTGCATATTTACGGCTGTAAAAAGACAGACAAAGTATTGGGTGCAAGCATGGTAGGTCCGGATGCAGAATACATAGGTCACATATTAGCTACAGCGATTACCAATCGCATCACGGTAAAGCAGCTGCTAGATGCACCTTTTTATCACCCTACTATTTTGGAAGGACTACGCACAGCACTACGCGATGTTCAACACCAGATGGATATTCCTTACCAGGCTCTTGACACTCATAAGGATAACTCTTAGTCTTTGACAGTATAATGAGTATACAAATAACTTAGTTTGAGACTAACTGGTAATGACTCATTCATTTACTGATCTAAAACCAGTAGCTCACGACTTAACAAGGCTTGTATAAAACAATGACATTCGCTGGTATTGCTGATTTTTTTAAGGAGATATTGCGTGATCTCTATACCAGCTTGTATTTAGCAATTGGTGGCTCGGTAGAGGAGGACTCTCTTGATTGGTCCTCTCAAGTCGTTGATCTGGTCAGCACTGGTATCAAAATCCTAATACTGCTTGCGGTATTGGGGTTTTTTTATTGGCTGCTTATCTACTTAATCAAGCATAATAAAGAGCGCATTCACCTAAGTGATCGCCGCGAAAAAATCATGCGCTCAGTACTGCGCTATATCTGGATTGTGGCAAGTCTCATTGCTATTATGAGTCAGATTAATTTTGAACCTGCTACCGTAAAAGCCACTGCTAAGGCTTGCATTTGGGCGGGTATTTATTACGTACTCTGGACCTCATCAGGTCAAATTATTCATAGAGTGCTTCAGCATTATGGGCTAAATGCCTCCATTGAGCAGCTTCTCAAAAATATATTATCCGTCATCTTGCTGGTGCTGGGTCTAGCCAGCGTCATGGCGCAGTTTGGTTTTGATATTGTCTCACTGGTTGCAGGTTTAGGGATTGTCGGTTTGGCAGTTGGTTTCGCCGCGCAGTCTACGCTTGCCAACTTTATCGCGGGTATTACTATTTTGCTTGAGCAATCCTTTCAGGTCGGCGATTGGATCAATATCAATGGCAATGAGGGACGCGTAGTGGTCATAGCCCTGCGCACGACGCATATTTTGACTCGTGACAATATCACTGTAATTATTCCCAATTCCAACATGGCCTCCTCTGAGGTCACCAATTTGACCTCCAAGAACTTTGTGCGCTTTAACGTGCGCGTGCGTATCGCTTTTGAAGATGATATCAGTCAGGCACGTGAGCAAATACTTGGGGTACTTACCGACACAGAAGTGGTACTCTCGCGTCCTGAACCCTCAGCGACTGTAGCTGAAGTTGGCGAATATGGCGTGTTTTTTATCGTGCGCTTTTGGGTCAAACCCGCCTCAGTCGCCCGCATGCCCAAGATTAAAGAGGACATGCAAGAGCATATTAAAAATGCTTTTGATGCCGCTGGTATCTCAACCCCTTATCCGCACATGCGTCTGCTCATGCCAAAAGACGTTGACTACCCTATCCCGACCAAGCCTTTTGCGACAACGACGCAATCTATAGAGCCTGATGTGTCTTTAACCAAAGATAGTAAGTAGGCTTAGAGTATCTGATGTTACATCCACTCCTTTTTTTCTAAAAAGTCGTGTTGTAAATTTGCTTTAACAACTACTCTTAAGCGATAACGCTTGATGTGTGATAAAATCGTCGGTTATCTTATTATTCTTTGATTCGCTTTTTTAGCCAGGTATCTGTATGACCGAACCAACCGCGCCCGCCTCCATTCCAGTAGCATCAACGGAGCTATCTTACGATTTTATCATTACCTGTGCCGATGGCCTTGAGACGCCGCTGCAAACTGAGCTTGATAGCTTCGGTATTGCAAGCGATATCAAAAGCACTGGGCGTCTGACGGTAACGGGTACGCTACGTGACCTCTACACTATTTGTCTGTGGTCGCGTGTGGCGTCTAGAGTGCTTATGCTCATTAAGCGCAAAAACATCAATACTGAATACGATGTCGCAGAGCAGCTATATAGCCTCGCCAAGTCCGTCAATTGGACTGAGCAATTTAGCTTAGAGCAGACCTTTGCTATTCGCCTGTCTGTTGATAAGCGCGTAGCCGTCAGCCAGCAATTTGCGATGCTGCGGGTTAAAGACGCCATTGCCGACACCTTTAATGAAGCTTTTGAGAGTCGTCCTAACGTCGATAGCAAAAACCCAGATTTTGCGATATTTGCAACTGTTAATGATAAGCAAGCTGAGCTGTATCTAGATCTATCTGGTACTAGCTTGCACCGCCGCGGCTATCGCGTCGCTATGACCGACGCCCCGCTCAAAGAAAACTTGGCCGCCGCTCTACTCTATAGTGCAGGCTGGCACCAAAAAAACAACGATGGTACGCCTTTCTATAACGCTCTTGTAGATCCTATGTGCGGCTCGGGTACTTTTATTATCGAAGCCCTGCTCATGCATTGTGATTACGCAGTCGGCATTGACAAAGCAGCGAATCAGTTTGGCTTTTATGAGTGGCAGCATCATGATGAGACGCTATGGCAGGCGATGATAGATGAGGCGCAAACTCGTCATTGCGAGGCGCTAGCTATTGCCCTTGAGCAGCCTGATACCTTGCCGCTTATCTTAGGGTTTGATGCGGATGCAGGCGCTATTATCGCCACCGAAAAAAATGTAATTGCAGCAGGTCTTCAAGACTTGCTGCCCCTACTCGATATCGAGACGCAGGCGCTGAATCAGCTCAAAAGCACGCTACGTCCTATGGCGCAAGATGGTCGCTTGAGCAATCCTCTAATTATCACTAACCCGCCCTATGGCGAGCGCTTAGGTGAAGAGGATATGATAAGACCGCTGTACCAATCATTAGGACTCATTATCCAAGATAGCTTCGCAGGTAGCGGTGTTGATCCTATGCTCGGTATTTTGGCCGCCAATGTCGAGCAAGTCGATATCTTACCGATCAAAGAGCCGCAAACTCTACGCTGTCATAATGGTGCAATCACCGTTTATTTTCGCTACGGCAAACTGATTGCAGCGCAAGCAGGCAATCTGGTCAAACAGTTTGAGAAGCGCGAAATCGATGTCGAAGAAGGTCAAGACTTTATCAATCGCTTGCAAAAAAATCTGAGCAAACTCAAAAAACTCGCTAAAAAAGATAACGTTAGTAATGTGCGCGTCTACGATGCTGATCTGCCAGATTTCAAAGTCGCCATCGACCTCTACGGCGATTACGCGCACGTACAGGAGTATGCGCCGCCCAAAACCATACCACCAGAAACCGCTAAAAAACGCTTTAATCTTGCGCTAATGGGTATTCGTGAGGTGCTTAATATCAACCGTGAGCAAGTTTTTATCAAGACTCGCGCCCGTCAATCTGGCAACGATCAATACAGCAAACAGGCCACTACTGAGAAAAAAGGTAAGTTCTATATCGTACGTGAAGACGACGCTTATTTTTATGTCAACTTTACCGACTACCTCGATACCGGCTTGTTTATCGATCACCGTAATATGCGCGCGCGTATTAAGGCTAATAGTCGCGGCAAATCGGTGCTCAATTTGTTTGCCTATACTTGTACTGCCAGCGTCCACGCTGCGCTTGCAGGTGCCAAAAAAGTCACCAGCGTCGATCTGTCACAAAATTATCTCGATTGGGGTAAGCAAAACTTTGCACTGAATGGCTTAGACTTGAGCGGTAGTAAATACGCCTTTGTCGCTGCCGATATTTTTGAGTGGATCAAAGACAATACTGAGCAGTTTGACGTTATCTTTATCGATCCGCCGACTTTTTCTAATTCTAAAAAGTTTCAAGGCACCTTTGATGTCCAGCGTGATCATGCTGCCTTGATCAATCGCGCGATGAATCGTTTGACTGCTGATGGTGTGCTCTACTTCTCAAACAACTTTACCCGTTTTGAATTGGACGAGCAGTTGCTTGAGCGCTATGACATTACAGATATCACGCATCAGACCATTGGCTTTGATTTTAATATCAAAAAACCTATCCATCAAAGCTTTGAGATACGTCAGCGCTGATAACCAAAACACCGTTAATGCTGCTTTGATTCGCCCTTTTTTTGTTGTTATGATAGAGCGTTACTGAATTATGATGATATTGATTCGATGTCAGTAAATACATTTATTCTAATAAAAAGGATGCCACTATGGCTTTATCATTAAATAAAGGCGGTAATTTATCGCTCACCAAAACTGATCCCAATCTAACCAAATTGCTGATTGGTCTTGGCTGGGACGAGCGCGCGACCTCTGGTGCCGAATTCGATCTTGATGCTAGCGTGTTTTTATTAAATACGGCGGGCAAAGTACGCGGTGATCATGACTTTATCTTTTATAATCAGCTCAAATCTGACAATGGCGCAGTCGAACACACTGGCGATAATCGCACAGGCGAAGGTGATGGCGATGATGAAGTGGTTAAAGTCAATCTGACCCAAGTACCAAGCGACGTCGACAAGGTGGTAGTGACTGTGACTATTCATGACGCTGCTGCTCGTAGTCAGAACTTCGGTCAAGTTGCCAATGCTTTTATCCGCGTCGTTAATGAAGAGAGCGGCACTGAAGTGGTTCGTTTTGACTTAGCAGAGGACTATTCTGTCGAAACCGCGATGGTATTTGGTGAAGTGTATCGTCACAATGGCGAATGGAAGTTTCGCGCCGTCGGTCAAGGCTATTCAGGTGGCTTGCAAGCTATGTGTCAGCAGTACGGTGTTGATATCTAGTATAGCTTATCAATAGTTATTTAATCTAGCTGCTGGTATTTATACGATATCAAGTGATGGTCTATTACTGATCGCACTTGTTATCGTATTTTTGTGTAACGACTTGCCAAATATAAGGTCAAGCACTTTATATTTGGCATTTTGCCACAATACATATAGCTAGATTTAGAACGTAGCGTCGACATCATTATTAGTATTCATTATTAAACGCTATATAATGGCTTTTACTTAAACACTGCATGTTTAGAGACGCTATTTAAACTATCTTTGAGGTGGCTTATAACAGCTACCTTTTTATAGTGTGTGTCTTTAAAAGGCACGTACTTAGCCACTTGATTTTTATATTGCACTGTACAATCAGACAGGATGTGTCATGAGACATTTTTATTTAGATTTTATCTTCACCGCTATTGCCTTGGCAGTAGCCGCTTGGTGGGGATATTCACATGGTGGTATCGGCGGGCTAATCGCTACGCTATCGATTACTGCTATTTTGGCGGTGATGGAGATCTCGTTATCCTTTGATAATGCGGTCGTTAACGCCTCAGTGCTCAAAGGCTGGGATGAGTTTTGGAAGATGATCTTCTTGACCATCGGTATTTTGATCGCCGTCTTTGGTATGCGTCTGGTCTTCCCTATCGTTATTGTCGCAGTGACTGCTGACTTGGGTATGATGCAAGTTATTGATTTGGCATTGAACAATCCTGAAGAGTACTCAGCTCGCTTGATGGCGCATCATGCTGAGATTTCAGCCTTTGGTGGTATCTTCTTGCTTCTGGTATTTTTAAACTTTGTCTTCGATGACAAGGACATTCATTGGTTTGAGTGGCTTGAGAGCCGCCTTGCAAAGCTAGGTAAAGTCGATGCGATGAGTGTCTTTGTGGCGCTAATTGTGTTAATGATTGCCGTATCCTTTGCAGCAGAGACGCAAGCGGCTGCAGTATTGATCGCAGGAGTTTGGGGTATTTTGGTCTATTTGGGCGTTCAAGTTATCTCTGGAATGCTAGAAGGTGATCTTGAAGAGGAGCTAGATGAGCAAGGCAATAGTACCGGTCAAGCGACTAGCGCTATTATGCGCGGCGGTATTATCGGTTTCTTATATCTAGAAGTGCTTGATGCCTCATTTAGTTTTGACGGTGTGATTGGCGCCTTTGCAATTACCAACGACGTTATCGTCATTATGTTAGGTCTGGCCATTGGTGCGATGTTTGTACGTTCAATGACGATCTTTTTGGTCGATAAAGGCACGCTTGATGAGTTTATCTATCTTGAGCATGGCGCTCACTATGCTATCGGTGCGCTCGCCGTCATCATGCTACTGTCCGTCAAGTTCCATGTGCCAGAGCTGATCACTGGTCTTATCGGTATTGCCTTTATTGGTTGGGCGCTACTAGCCTCGCTTAAGCATCGTAAGATGGAGGCTCTGCTAAACCCTGCTGACGATGCTGACCCAAAGATTCGGCAGCTGGATTAGCAAAGTATTAATAATAGGTTATATCGACACCGTTGATATAACCTATTTTTTTACTCTAAACTTAGGGCAAAAGCCAAATAGCAGCGTTTTTAATGTGCAGAAGTATCGTTAAGTTACGAGTGTAGTGTGTCTTAGTAAACATATAGCGTATAGAAAAAATTCGCCTTGCTTACTCGCTATGGGATTAGTATAGTAAAACGTAACCACACGCAGTTTTGACGTTCTTATATGATTTAAATGTAAGCAATTAAATTAAAGGATAAATACGAGAGTTCAAAACTATCTAGCGTCGTGTGTTCTATCTCACTTTAATTATAAAACTAAAGGACAATTTTATGGCTATTAGCTTATCAAAAGGCGGCAACGTAAACTTATCAAAAGAAGCACCGGGCCTCACGAACATTACTGTTGGTTTGGGCTGGGATCCACGTGCCACCGACGGTCAAGAGTTTGACTTAGATGCTATCGGATTTTTGGTTGGCGAGTCGGGCAAAGTACGTAATGATCAGGACTTTATCTTTTTTAATAACTTAAAGTCAGATAATGGCGCGGTTGAGCACACAGGTGACAACCGTACAGGTGAAGGCGACGGCGATGATGAGCAAATCAAAGTCAATCTAGCCAGCATTCCTGCTGATGTGAGCAAAGTTGCGCTATGTGCTATTATTTATGAAGGTCAAAGCCGTAATCAGAACTTTGGTCAAGTCGGCGAAGCGTATATTCGTATCGTTAATGACAATGGTAATAGCGAGATTGCCCGTTATGACTTATCAGAAGATGGTAGCACTGAGACGGCGATGATCTTTGGTGAGCTCTATCGTCACAGCGGCGATTGGAAATTCCGCGCCGTTGGTCAAGGCTTTAGCGGTGGTCTTGGACCATTAGCGTCTTCTTATGGCGTTAATGTTTAGTCGCAGCTCTCTGATATTCTAATTCTTTAGAATAACTATTTTATAAGCTATCAAGGACGTCTCTTTACGTGTTTGGTAGCTTTAAAATTATTTAGGGTTTAATATTTATACGTGAGCTTTAAGGCACACATCAAAATTATCAGCATAAGGATTGGCAACTCATGGCGGCGACATTTAGCTTAATTGGTACTATTGAACCCTTTTTGCATTGTAATCTAAAAAAGGGTGATTCAATTTATTGCGAAGCCAATGCTATGGTGATGATGGAGTCCAACCTTGAGCTCAAAGGTAAATTGCAAGGCGGCCTTATGCAGTCGCTTATGCGCCGCTTTGCCAATGACGAATCCCTGTTTCAACAGCAGATTGAGGCCACAGGCGGGGAAGGCGATTGTTTGCTAGCCCCTACCCTTGACGGTGACATGCAAATCATCGATGTCGGCGCGCAGCAATATACGTTAAGTGATGGCGCTTTTGTCGCTGCACAAACAGGTGTCGATATTAGAGCCAATATTCAACGTAACCTTGGCGGCGCCGTGTTTGGAGATACCGGCGGCTTTATGGTCATGCAAACGCAAGGCAAAGGCCAAGTTGTCGTTTCAGGTTTTGGCTCCTTGTTTGAAATTGAGGTCACACCTGACAAAGACGTGATTATTGATAATGGTCATGTGGTCTGCTGGGACTCAAACCTTGAGTACAAACTCTCGGTCTCAACGAGCAAGAAAAAAGGCATCATGAGCAATATTATTAATTCAGTCACTAGTGGCGAGGGCATGGTACTTAACTTTTCAGGCTCAGGAAAAGTCATCATATGCTCGCGTAATCGCGACAGCTATCAGGGCTGGCTACAAAGCATCTTGGGTAGTAGCTCAGGTGGACGCGGCGGCGGCGGTGGATTTTTAGATAATATTTTATAACCTATTTTTTATATTCAAATAAATCTTTGCTTATTCGCGATTTATTCCACGCACACCTATTATAAGGATAACGACATGGCAGTTAGTCTACAAAAAGGTCAAAAGATCTCTCTAAGTAAAGAAGCAGGCGGCGAGCTTACCAAAGTCAAGCTAGGTCTTGGCTGGGATGTATTTCAAGGTCCTCAGGATAAAAAAGGCGGCTTCTTAGGTAAGTTGTTTGGCGGCGGTAGTGGCGGCGACTCTATCGATTTGGATGCGTCATGCATTATGTTCGATAGTAATAAGCAAGCGGTCGATGCCATCTGGTTTAGCCAATTACAGTCAAAAGACGGCAGTATCGTGCACACGGGCGATAACCGCACAGGCGATGGCGACGGCGATGATGAAGTCATCAATGTTGATCTTGCACGTGTGCCAGCTAATGTGGTCTCTCTCGTATTTACTGTCAATAGCTTTACCGGTCAAACGTTCGAGACGGTAGAGAATGCCTTTTGCCGTATCGTAAACGCCAATAACAATACTGAGGTCGCACGCTACAACTTATCATCACAAGGGACACATACGGCGATGATTATGGCAAAGGTTTATCGTCATAATAATGAGTGGAAAATGCACGCCATTGGCGAGACGGCCTCTGGTCGCACTTTTCATGACTTGATGCCAGCTATCACGCCGCATGCTTAGTACTATTTATTTAAAGATTTATTAGAGTCAAAAAACCGCCCAGCGTTAATCGTTAGGCGGTTTTTGTTAATGTGGACTGGTTTATCATGCTATTGCTTTACTTATGCTAAAGCGCTTACTTACTCCCCCGCTTCCAGCTAAAGCCCCAATTAAAAGCCTTGTCCATCTCTTGATGACCTTTAAAGTATTGGTTGATACGCTCAACATTGATACTGCCCTGCTGATTGACCAAGCGAGCAATGGCGCACATTGGCGAGTTATTTGAGCCTTCAGTTAATCTGGTCTCGATTGGCGGCTGATCAGGCACATGAATGGTTACGACCCCGTCTGTTTGTGCCCAGTTTGGCGCGCCCTCATAAATGAAGGCAAAGATAAATACCTCTTCGATTTGCGCCCACTGCTGACCATTGATATCGAGCCACTCGCCGCCGCTCACTTGTCCGGTTCTATCATCAGCACGCAATAGGACATAAGGCGCAGACTGCAAACTACCAAAACGATTGCCCAAGGCTTGGATTAACGTTTTCTCACCGTTTTTGAGATGAATCATTGCGCCAACGTCAAGATCAATACCACCTGATTTATGCTGCTTAAACAGATCACCCAGCAGCCCTTTTTTGGGCGCTTGCTTAGCGGTGTCTGGGCGCTGATTCCAATTTAAGTTGACTGATA
Organism: Psychrobacter sp. T6-4; assembly: GCF_052258425.1. Lineage (NCBI taxonomy): Bacteria > Pseudomonadati > Pseudomonadota > Gammaproteobacteria > Moraxellales > Moraxellaceae > Psychrobacter > Psychrobacter sp. T6-4. The sequence continues at coordinate 16,945 of NZ_JBQQEZ010000015.1, read as the reverse complement.
TTTTGCCAAAATCGTCGCGTTTTTTTAGATTAATACTGGATTGATTCTTGGTTAAGGTGATTTTGCTAAGGTTAATTGAAGGACTAGCGGGAATCGGCGGCGGTGTACTGGTTTGAGTGCTACCTGCCTTTTGGGTATTGATAGGCTTTTGGGTATTGATAGGCTTTTGGGTATTGATAGACTGGTTCTGGCTTTGTGCTTGCACAGGTGCATCATCGCTGATTTCAACGCCGAAATGCTCGGACAAAGGTTTTAGGCCGCCCTCAAATCCTTGAGCGATAAAGCGAAACTTCCAGCTGCCTTGACGACGATAACATTCTGCTAAGATAATCGCTTTTTCATTGCGACCGCTCGCGCTCAACTGACTCGTTAATAGCACTTGACTGCCTTGCAATACTTGGATGTCGACATCGCCGATCTGTGCCAACGTCTGCGCACTTGAGAACGCCAGAGCAATCTTATCTATAGTTGCAGGCTGCGCTGGCAGATTAATATCAAAGAATCCATCGCTGTCGTGACCGCGAAAGCTCACGCTACCATCATCGCTGCGGGTCTGCCCATAAAATATCATATCGCCATCGCCGCGCACCTTGCCCTCGCTCGTTAAGCGGTAAGCGGCGCAATCAATCGCGTTTTGACTCAAAATACGGATGCTAATATTATCAGTTGGCAGTGGCGCATTGGCACCAGCAACCAGTTGTTGGACTTGGGTTTGGCTCATGAATAATCCTTGATTGTCTATAATAGTGTAGTCTGATTGCCCTATAGTAGCATGGATGCCATCAGCTTTTTAATGCTCGATTATGGTATTTATAGCTTATGACAGTGTATATAATAATGCTGATATTCATCACCGATTCATTGGATTAATTATGCCCAGCGACACTCGTACTACTACAGATATAACCAGTGTTTGGCTTGCAGAAGGACAGTCAAGCCAGCGCGATATGCTCGCAAGCTTGCAAGCTCTCAAAGCAACATCTAACACACCATTTCATGTAATCGCTTCACATCGTCATAATAGACCTGAGATATTTGAATGTGCAGATAGTATTTATCGAGAGCCCCATTTAAGTATCAGCGATGATGAGTCATTGACAGATAACCCTGTTGAAGCTGAGCCTACTATGCCGCGTTGGCAGTTTGTATTAGAGCAAGCTCAACAACAAAAGGTAAAGGTGCTCCTCACGGGTCGCAATGGTATCGATTATGAAGCGCACCGTGATACCTTTAGCGCTGCTGGTATTCGTCTATTGACGGGCGCAACGAGCGTTGACGCCTTAGAGTCTATCGATGATAAGTTTGCCTTTATGCAGCAATGTCATGCTCATAATATCCCCGTAGCAGACGCTTGGCGGTTTGATACTACCGCTGAGCTAAAAGCCCTGCTGGCCCAGCATGGTCATCAGCCGCTATGCGTAAAGCCAGTCACAGGTATCTTTGCCCAAGGATTTTGGCGGCTTGACTCTAGCAAAGCGTCAGATGAGACCTACGATAGCTTTGAGCACTTGTACTTTACCGAAGCCAAAAAAATAAATACACAGCAATTTATAAGTGCTTATACCAATAGTCAAATGGTAAAAGAGCGCCCTATTCCTATGCTGCTTATGCCTTTTTTACCAGGACAAGAGTACTCTATCGACGTGGTTTGTGAGTATGGCGAAGTCTTGGCCGCCATCACCCGCCATAAGACGGGAAAAGTTCAGCACATTGGTTATGAGAAGCCGGTTATGGAGGTTGTCGTTCCGCTGATTAAAGCCTTTGGCTGCGACGGTATCGTCAGCGTACAGACCAAAGCTGATGATGAAGGCCTGCACCGCGTCCTTGAGATCAACTCGCGACCCTCAGGTGGTATCGGTTATACGGCTCATAGCGGCGTCGATCTGACGCAAGTGGGATTTGGTTATTGGCTTGGACTCACGGACAAGCCCAAACTTGAGGATATCGTCAAAGAAATCACACCTTGTCAGGTACGCTCGATTATGACCAGTGTGAAGATAGAAGAGCAAGCACTATAGTAAGGTCGTTTTTATTCTGGGTCATTACCTATAATAAGATGCGCCTTTATCATAGGTAATGATTTAATGGTTGTTGGCACGTAATTCAGGAAACCGCTTGATCATAACGATAACGAGTAGCAGCGCTAACACAGCAATAGCAGCGCCGACGTAACCCACGCTTGAGAGTGAGATATAGGTGACTGCGTAACCGCCTAGCAATGCACCCGTACCTATCCCTAAGTTGATGATGCCAGAGAACATCGCCATCACCATGTCTTGAGCGTTAATATCGATTTCTATCACTTTGGATTGGATGGTCAACATCAGCAGTATCATGGCGGTACCCCAAACTATGGTGACTATGCCAAATAACCATATCGACGTTGCCGTCCATGACATGAGTAGCATTGCGCCTATTATGAGCACCGTGGATGCTAGCATCATGGTCGTGCTCGATCTGTCACTCCAGCGACTAAATATATAACTGCCGATGAGTCCTGCGCCGCCAAATAATAATAAAATAAGCGTCACTAAGTTCTCACTCATCGCGCCGACCCGATTTAAAAAAGGTTCGATATAAGTATAAGCGGCATAATCTGCGGTAAAGATGATAAAGCAGAATAAATAAAGGCTGACCAACAAAGGATTATTAAGCAGTTCTGGAATTTTTCTAAAGGAGCCGTTAAACATACTGGGCAATGTGGGCAGCAGCTTTGCTTGTAGCACAAACACGATAAAAGCGATGATTCCGATACCTGCAAAGGTGGTACGCCAGCCAAACCATTGACCTAATATACGCCCTATAGGCACGCCTAATACCAGCGCTAAAGACGTCCCTGTAGCCAATATACTAAGCGCTAATGCTCGCTTGCCCTCAGGCGCTACTCGCAGCGTTATCGCTGCAGTGATGGACCAAAATATCGCGTGCGAAAAGGCAATCCCTACTCGGCTCACCAAGAGAACCTGAAAACTCCATGCAAATACAGATAAAGCATGACTGGCAATAAAGACTACAAATATAGCCAGTAGCAAGCGCTTACGCTCAAACCTACTGGTCAATAGCATCAGAGGCAATGACATAAGAGCGACGACCCAAGCGTACAGCGTCAACATCCAGCCAGTCTCAGCGGCTGTAATCGAAAAGTCTTTGGCGATATCGCTGAGCAGTGCTACAGGGACAAATTCTGTAGTATTAATCACAAAAGCGCTGACACCCATCAAGATCACTCGAAAGTACTGCGTGCGGCGAGATACTGAATCCACCTCAAAGTTATTTTCCATATCACTGACTACTATAAAAAAGTGCTCAGATAGCACGGCTGACCCAAGAATGAGTGCTAGGACCTAGGAAATATGAGTAAAGAGTAATGCTCACCAATTTGCAGTAATATAGCTCTACTTTTAAATCCAGTTTCGTTCAGCGGCATATTCTAGTACATTGTTTTTTAATTATCTATCAGACTTATGTTCACGGTAATTGATTAAGTTCATCAAAATATCTTTGCCCTCCAATTCTCTGCAAAAACCGTTAGAATAGATACGCTTATGCACAACATAACTGTATATTTATAAGGGTAAATTTAGGGACTAAGCCCATGACAAAAACTCAAGCAGAGGGTAAGCGATGAGCGCACAGACGACGCTAGTGTTAGGCGCAAATACGGTTATTGAGCAACCCAACTGCTTAGTCGCTTTTACAGCCAATAATTCGCTTACATTTGGTCAGCAGCTCGGTCTGCTTTGGTTGCCTTTAGATGACAGACGAAAAGCTGCTTGTAGTCCCGCCTATCTACACGCGCCCAAAGACTGGGTGCAGCTAGATGATGCTAACAACCCAAGCGCATGGCAACTTGATTTGCCAAAATTGTTTGAGACGCAAAACGTGAGCTACTTGCAACTCATTGCTTATACTTACTACGAGCCGAGTTTAGATTTACCAGCGGTTGAATTAGACACTATCAGTCTGACTTTGAATGATAGTGCTATTCATTATGAATTTGTAGCCAATGAGCGTCATGTCAAAGCCGCTATAATATTAGAGATTTATCAGCGTAATGGTCAGTTTAAGTGCAGGGCGCTGGGTGAGAGCTCAACCCAAGGGCTAGCGAGCCTAGAGCAGCGCGTGCAGGTGAGCTTAGATACTCGCCTGCCAGATACTCATGCGCTCATTCAATCCGCGCAGCAGCAGCAACGAGACCAGCGCAATAATGAATCGCGCCCACCGCGTCATGTCACCCCTGGCGAGACGTGGACGGGTACAGCGTTCGCGATTGATTCCTATCATCTACTGACCTGCTATCATGTCATTGAGTCGGCAGCGATGATAGGTATCCGTCAGCAAGGGCAGCCTGACCGCGAGGCGCAAGTGGTGATGAGCGACATCGGTAGTGATTCAGCTATCATTAAAGTTTGCGAGCCACTACCGAGCCATCTACCACTTGCCCAGCAGTGCTCAGATATATTAGGCGAGACCATTACCACCTTAGGCTTTCCGCTATCAGGCGTCAGTAGTCAGTTGCAAGTGACCCAAGGTTGTATCTCGGGGTTGACAGGGTTTGGCGATGATATCCGCTATATGCAATTTACCGCGCCTATCCAACCTGGCTCTAGTGGTAGTCCCTTATTATTGCCAACAGGCGAGGTCATCGGTATGGTGACAGCCAGCCTCGTTCATTAACAGGCACAAAATATGAACTATGCAGTGAAATTTCAGTTATTATCTGCCCTGCTTGCCAGCGCTGGTATTAGTTTGAATAACTCACACTCTGTATCAACCTCAACGTTGAGCACACCACAACTAAGCAAACAAAGCCGCAGTGCGCTATGGCTGGTGGGTTGTCAGGGTTAAAATCCCTTTACACTTATATAAAATTATAACGTTACTAAATATCGAAAATTAGAAACACCAAGGAATATGAATGCCAAATCAGCAACACAGTACGAGCATCACCCTACCTCGCGGTACCTTGAATTTAACTTATCAAACCAATAGCGCACTAGATAATAATACCCCTTGTCAATTAGAAGACTTACTTGGGTTTGCGCAGCGTATCAATCCCAAACGTGCTTTTTTGTTTGTCTCAAAAGTCTTAGGTCGGCATATTCCTGTCGCGCCTAGTACCATGCGCACTGCTTTTACGCATTTGGCAAGTTTAGTGCCTAACGATCTGCCTGAACCCATTTTGGTCATAGGTATGGCGGAGACTGCCGTGGGACTGTCGGCAGGCGTTCATCAAGCGCTACAAACGCGCTACCCTAACGCGCTACTACTAAACTCTACGCGTCATGCCCAGCATAGCGATGATAATAAGGAGACTTTGCTGACGACGTTTAGCGAAGATCATAGTCACGCCAGCCAGCATCTCATTTATCAAAGCTCTGATAGAATCACTCAAGAGCAGCTACTCGCCAGCAAGACCTTGATTATGGTCGATGACGAAGCCTCAACGGGTAATACTTGCGTTAACGTGGTGACCGCTCTACGTCACTCTGGTCTAAGCCAGTTAGAACAAGTGCATCTAACGACTTTGGTGGATTGGTCACTCAATCAAGAGGCACCTGATGCTGATGACTACATCTCTACTCGTTTGCCTGATATCGACTTTCAGCGTCATCATCTATTGTCTGGGGCGTGGCAATGGACGGATGCACCCAATCCTGAACCTATCGTTATGCCTTCGGTAGATACCACAGAAGCAGGCTCGCAGCCGTTGGGTAATACTGGCAATTGGGGACGCTTTCCGACACTCGATAGTACCGATGGCTTTGCTGATTATCTTGCAGGGTTTCAGTCCTCATTTACCCGTTTTAGTGGACGAGCGACGTTTGATAAAGCACAGTTGCCTGCGCGGATTTTAGTACTCGGTAGTAATGAGTTTGTGTGGTTGCCGTTTTTATTGGCAGAATGGCTTGAGCAAAATACTGACTCACAGAATAAAGTGAAGTTTAGCGCCTTAACGCGCTCGCCTATCGCACTCGGTGGTGCGATTACTACCATGATCAGTTTTCATGACAATTATGGATTGGGCATGACTAATTTTGCTTATAATGTCGAGCCTAGCGATTGGGATTTGATTGTATTGTGCGTGGAAACGGCTGCTGATAGTGTGGATGATATGTGGCAAGGTTTAGATAATGTTTTGGTGGTAGGTTGTGATGATGGAAGTCTAGATTTAGCCTAGGGTGTGGTTAGCGAAGCGTAACCCACCGTTTAAACTTACGAAAAGGTGGGTTACGCGACCAGCTTTTTTAACTTTATACTTCATTAACGGACACTTTTATGACCACCCCTTTCTTCCAGACCAACCCCGAAATCATCAAACCCTACGCGCTCATGGATTTAGACGATACGCTATTTCAAACGCAGCGTAAGATCGACGCTTGGGACTTGCCAACGGCTAAATCTGAGAGCTTAGTCTGCGCCACGGTAAATAAACAAGGCGAGCCGTTAAGTTTTATGAGCCAGCGTCAAGCGAGCTTTTTTAATTGGCTCCTTGCGAGCACTGAATTGATAGTCGTCACTGCACGCGATCGAGACGAGATTAAACGCGTTAAACTGCCTTTTGACAGCTGGCAAGTGCTGACTCATGGCGCGATTGTTTTGACCAATGATGGTAAGCTTTTGAGCGCGTGGCAGCAGCATATGTATCAGCAGCTAAGTCCTTTGCAAGACAAGCTTCACCAACTCAGCCAGCTATTTGCAACTCATAGCAAAAATGAGAACAGTCATCTGGTATTTACGCCGCATATCGACAGCTTTAGTACTGGTTCTAGTAACAAAGAATTAACCATCTATCTAGCGATAAAGCACGCAAAAAAAGACCATCAAGCGCTAAAAGAATTGGCTAAAAAATTGCCTACACTCATACGTGATTTTGAGCGACACTTTTATGTCCATGTGAACGCTAATAATCTTGCGATACTGCCACATGCGGTGCATAAGCGTCACGCGGTGCAGTTTTTATTAGACCAGCATTTAGATGTCAAACGTCCAAGTTTTGGTTTTGGTGATAGCTTAGCAGATTTACCCTTTCTACAATTGCTTGACTGGTACGGCATGCCCAATCATGGTCAAATGCATGACCATACTAGTCGCAAGTAAGTTTGATTTTAGAATATTAATAACAATCGCTTATACAAGTAAAACATCTTTATGACCCATCATAATATACAAAGATTAGATAAATACGGCTCAGGCAGCTACCTATCTTCTGACGTCACCGTACTGCTCGACATCGTCGATAAAGATGCGGTTGCCGATGTGCCTACTCAACAAAAAGAGGCGCTGATTCAAAGCGGGCAGCGTCATTATTCGGACATGTTGACTCTAGAGCAAGCACCAACGGCGATGCACGAGCAATTATACCAGCAGGCATTAGCGCAAGGTACAGATAGAACGGCGACAGATATTGCTAATTTGGCTTATACATTGCACGATATCTTTGTGCAGACAGTCGATAATGAGCATCCGCTGGTACTGATCAGCTTAGTGCGGGCAGGTTTGCCGATTGGCGTGTTATTGCAGCGTGCCCTATCAGACGATAGCGATAGCGACTATAACTTGCCCAGTGTGCATTATGGCATTAGCATCATTCGTGATCGCGGCCTGGATCCTATCGCTATGCAGATGATATTAGATGCTCATCCAAACAGTCCTATCGTATTTGTCGATGGCTGGACAGGCAAAGGCGCGATTTATCAGGAGTTGGCACGTAGCCTTCAGCCATTTAACGATAGCAGTCATCCTCATTTTGCTACTATTTTTCATCAAGGAAAAGACGTTATTCCCCTGCTGACACTTGCTGACCCAGCAGGTGTCGCTTGGCTTGCGGCGAGCGAGGAGGACTGGCTCATTCCATCAGGTCTGCTAAATAGTACGGTGTCAGGACTGATATCGCGTAGCCTGTATACCGAGCCACAATCGGGACTACATCGCAGTGTATTTTATGATAACTTAGTAGAGGTAGATCATAGCTTAGCCTTCGTCGATCATAGTGATGCCGCGCGCCGCGCATTGACGAAGCCCTTGCAACGTTTGCCAACTTTTAAGCAGCCACGCTACCAGACTGCTCGGCTTATAGATAAAATAGCGGCGGATTATCATATTACTAATCGCAATCGTATCAAACCGACCATTGCCGAAGCGACACGAGCGATATTACGCCGTGATCCTGAGCGCATTTTGCTGGCGAGCACCGATCATCGGGATACGGTCTTATTAAGGCATTTATGCGACGATCGCGATATCACTATTAACGTTTTAGGTGATAAAATATTGCCTTATCAAGCCATTACTTTGATCAAGCAGCGTAGCTAAAAAGATTAGCATTTAACGACCTAGTCCTTGATAAATCCTGTCTATTAAAATTTTATACTCACTTATTTATGATGCCTACTATGTCAGATACGTCAAACAACGAATCAAATATTTATAGCCATACTCAGTCCTATACGCATCTGATCACTGAGCGTCACGATATGATTAAGCCGATCACTTACCATCCTTATCAGTTGGGTGCTAGCCTATATATGCCAGCCACTCGTGAGGATATTTGGCAAGTGATTAAGCGCGATAAGTTACCGACGATTAACAGTATTATCATCTGCCTTGAGGATGCGGTCAGCCACAATGATGTCGAGTTGGCGCTTGAGCGTTTGCAGACTCTGCTAAGTACTTGGTCAGCGCATAAAGATACCATTAATAAGCCATCAAATAATACTCAGGCAAAACTTCAAGGCCAGCCGACGCGCCCGCTGGTATTTGTGCGTCCACGTAATCCGATGATGCTACAGCAGTTAGCAGATTATCCTCATATCGATCTGCTCGACGGTTTTGTCATGCCCAAAGTCGATATGTGTAGCTTGTCCAATTGGCGTATGGCCTGTCAGAACTTAAGTGACGATCAGCTGTTGATGCCAACGCTTGAGACTGCTGCGCTGTTTAATCCGCACCATAATCAAGAGCTGGCTATCGGCTTTAAAGAAGCCTTTAGTCAGCCAGTCTTTGCCCTACGTATCGGTGGCAATGACTTGTTTGCCACCTTGCGCCTGCGCCGCCCCAAAAACAGTATCGTCTATGACACGCCTATAGGTACTTTGGCCTATCAGCTGCTGGGCTGCTTTGTGCCGCATGGCTTTTATCTGTCTGCCCCTGTCTTTGAATATCTCGATCAGCCGATGCTGTTTATGCAAGAGCTTGGACGCGATGTTAGTTTGGGTTTGGTAGGCAAAACCGTCATTCACCCCAGCCAAATTGCCTTAGTGCAGCAGGCTTATTGTGTGCCGATAAATATGCTTGATGAGGCGCAAGCTATCCTCCATACTGAGGCAAAAGCGGTGTTTAAATTTAACAATACCATGTTAGAGCCTGCGACTCACCGCGCTTGGGCGACTGAGATCGTCAATCGCGCCGAAGTGTTTGGGACAATTAATAACAACAGCAATGAATTTAATTCAAGAATGTAAGTTAGATTTACCAAGTCTTGTATTGTATTACTTTGATAAGCTCGGTAAGATGCTTTGTATTGGTATAGATTGATTAAAACCTTTATCCTAAAAGTTATTATATAAAATATCAAAACGTTATTCACAGGGGCGCCGTTAGGCTGAGATGTACCCTTAGAACCTGATCCAGATCATACTGGCGTAGGGAGTGTATAGCCGTCACCGTATCCACTCGTGATGCTATGTGTTTTCTCGCCTGCCATTTTTAGTTATGGAGAGAAAATGCATCCTCAATCGATTCATTCTTGCTTTACCTCATTTCGTACTCAAGCGCCTTTAGTACACAACATCACTAACTTTGTCGCTATGAGCACCGCAGCCAATGTTTTACTAGCCGCTGGTGCCTCGCCTGCTATGGTACATGCCCAAACAGAAGCACCAGAGTTCGTGCGCTTATCTCATGCGCTCACCATCAATATTGGCACGTTATCGCCAGACTGGCTTGATAGCATGCTGACAACCGCACAAGTCGCTCATGAGCAAAATATCCCTTGGGTCTTAGACCCTGTAGCAGTCGGCGCTACCGCTTACCGCTTGCAAAGCTGTGAGCGCTTATTAGCGTTCAAGCCTGATGTCATCCGTGGTAATGCCTCTGAGATTTTGGCACTAGCGGGTATGAGTAGTCAAAGCCGTGGTCCTGATAGTGGCGATACCGTTGAGGCAGCCAAAGTTGCCGCCGAAGCTCTCACCAAACATGCCAAAGTCGTCGTCGTCACAGGCGAGGTCGATTGGGTCACTGATGGCACGCAGCAATGGAGCGTACATCATGGCGTACCTATGATGACTCGTGTGACCGCGATTGGCTGTGCACTGACGGCTTTAATCGGCGGCTTTATCGGTAGTAACCGCGATAATCTGACAGGCGCTGTCATCAGTGCACTCTGCTATTACGGACAAGCAGGTGAGCTGGCAGACAAGGCAGCCAAAGGTCCTGGTAGCTTCTACGTTGAATTCTTGGACGCCCTTTATCACTTAGACGCCGATCAAGTCTCTAACAATGCCAAGGTGACCATTATATGAATACCTCTACCCCAAAAACCACGCACAAATCTAGCGAGGCACTGAGCTTGTACTTAGTTACCGATAGCGCCATGTGCACGGAGCGCGGTTTGATTGATACCGTTTGCGCAGCGATTGACGGCGGCGTCACGATGGTACAACTGCGCGATAAACACGCTAGCGATGATGAGTTGTACCAGATAGCCTGCGCGCTCAAAGAAGCCATCGCTGGACGCGTGCCACTCGTGATGAATGATCGCGTTGCTATTGCCAAAAAAGCCCAGCTTGACGGCGTACATCTTGGTCAAGGCGATATGGCAATCGATGCAGCGCGAGCTATTTTAGGCGCGGACGTTTGGCTGGGACTGTCGATTAATACTCTCAATGAGCTACAAGTAGCGCACGCCAAGCATCTCTCGCAACTGGACTATGTCGGTATCGGTCCTGTCTTTGCCACTCAAACCAAACTTAATCACGCGCCGCCTATCGGTATAGAAGGCTTGAGAACTCTGGTCGCACAGAGTCAATTGCCTAGCGTGGCTATCGGCGGTATCGGTCAAGACAATGCAGCTGATGTTTATACCACAGGCTGTGATGGTATCGCTGTAGTGTCAGCAGTTTGCGCCGCTCTCGATCCAAAAATCGCCGCCAAAACCTTGTTAGGAGCAAAACAATGATCGCCAATATTTTAACGATTGCGGGTACTGACTGTACTGGCGGCGCGGGTATTCAAGCTGATATTAAAGCCATTAGCGCCAATGGCGGCTATGCGATGAGCGTGATCACCGCCGTCGTCGCGCAAAACACCCAAGGCGTCCAGCAAATCCAGATGCTACCTACCCAGATGGTACGCGCGCAAATTGACTCGGTGTTTAGTGATGTGCGCGTCGATGCGGTCAAGATCGGTATGCTGGGCAGCGCTGACATGATTCACTGCGTGGTTAAGGCCTTAGCGAAATATCAACCTAAAAAGGTGGTACTAGACCCCGTCATGGTTGCCAAAAGTGGTGACCGCCTGCTTGACGCAGATGCACTGTCAGCGATGCGCAAACTGCTACCCCAAGTCGGACTCATTACGCCCAACCTACCAGAAGCGGCAGATCTGCTTGGTGAAGATGAAGCCAAAAATCGTGACGAGATGCTAGCGCAAGCCAAACAGCTAGCAGTACCGACGTTTTTGAAGGGTGGACATCTACAGCAAGACGATTCGCCAGATTTGCTGTACGTCGACGGCGTGCATCAATGGTTTGAAAGCGTGCGTGTCAATACCAAAAACAGTCACGGTACAGGCTGCACGTTGTCAGCCGCGATTGCGACCAATTGGGGGCGCGGCGAGCCATTAGATATTGCCTGCGCAAAAGCAAAAACCTATTTAACTGGCGCGCTACAACACGCAGACAAGCTTGAGGTGGGGCAAGGTCAAGGGCCTGTGCATCATTTTTATGAGTTTTATTAAGTTTAAAACATTCAATAACTAAGCTGGTTTAAAGAGTACTTATTATGGTTAAAAATGGATTACCAGCACCTTACGTTATGCTTTTATTAGCGCCCCTACTTTGGGCGACAAGCAACGTGACAGGCAAGCTTGGCAAAGGCTGGCTAACCCCGTATGAGATGACGTTTTTTCGCTGGTTTATTGCCACCCTTATCTTGACGTTTTTTGCTCGCAAGCTTATTGAAAAAGATTGGGCGGTGATTAAGCAGCATTGGCTGTGGTTGTTTATCGTTGGCGGGGGTGGTTTTGCTTTATTTAATATTGTTCTATATAGCGCATTCTCAATGGGAGCATCCGTCGTCAACGTGTCTATTATTACGGCACTAATACCTTTTGGAGTGATTTGTTTTAGCGCTTTTATTTACAAGGATAATCCGCACCTATTGCAGTGGCTAGGCATTGGGATTGCTTTTATCGGTGTGATTTGGATTTTGACAGGGGGACAGCCTTTTATATTATCGCAATATAACTTTGCGCTTGGCGACTCTTTGGCTTTAGTGACCACAGGTATTTATATTGCCTACTCTATTGCACTACGTCATGCACCCAAGATTCATTGGGCAAGTCTCATGTGGGCGATGAGTTTGGCAGGTTTAGTGGTTGCGACGCCGTTTTATGGTTATGATTTGGCACAAAACGGTATTCACTTTCCAGATTGGCGTGGCTGGCTCATGTTGCTTTATATTGCGATATTCATCTCCATTATCTCTAAGCTGTTTTATATGGAGAGCGTCATTCAGATTGGCGCTAATCGGGCGTCATTGGCTATGAACCTACTACCTGTGTTTGGTGCGGTAATGGGGGTAATGTTCTTTAAAGACGAGATGATGACCATGAATCATATTATCGCGCTTGCGCTGGTTATGATAGGTATCATCAGCTCAGAGTATGGGGCTGCGCTAAAACGACAACCCCATATGCAGCTGGCAAGTACTAAAAATTAGCTAAGATGACTGATACTAGGACTGACGAGTACTAAGACTGGCGGGCTAAAAATTTGCTCATCACTTTATTGACGGCATCAGGCGCCTCTACCGTTGAGGTATGTCCTGAGCCTTTAATGACCGCAAGCTTAGAGCCTTCGATAGCAAAGTGCATACGCTCAGCCTTGCTATAAGGCGTTGCCACATCCTCGTCACCCACAATGATGAGCGTCGGTGTGGTAATGCTGCCGAGCTGATCATAGATGCCTTGACGCTCAATTACTCCAGTTGTTGCCTTGACGACGCCGCTCTTACGATTACTCTGTAGCATGGACAGCCACTCTTTGCGGGCAGTTTTTTGTGCTTTGTCGTTCAAAAAGGTCGTGCCAAACATAATCGGCATGACCTTTTTGCTCACCCGCTTCATTCCCAAAAAGCGAATTGCAGTCACAAGCTTCTTGTAGCCAGGAATATTGTCCGGATCCTCAGCATCAGCAGAGGTATCTATTAGCGTCAGCGTATTTAATAGATCAGGGCGCTTAATAGCGACGCGCTGCCCGACAAAACCACCCATTGATAGTCCAACATAGTGGCAGCTATCGACATTTAGTATATTGAGTAGCTCAATTGCATCACCTGCCAGCGTGTCCATATCATAGCCGTCTTTGGTAATCTGTGACTGCCCTTGCCCGCGAAAGTCAAAAGCGATACAGCGATAATCGTCTTTAAAATGCTCTACTTGATTTTCAAACAAACGCGTATTCCATAGCAGTCCGTGAGCAAAGAGCATAACAGGCTTTTGCTGATCATCTGGCGCGCTGTCTTCATAATATATATTGGTATTATTGATCTTGATAAATGGCATAACGACTTCCTTGTGTTGGTATTAGTGTTCAGGTATCCGTATTTGGATACGGTTAAAGCGACTTGACCAAAGCAACTTGGTATCCTGTATTAGGATAAGTCACAAAGACCCGCTTTTACAGTAGTATTTTTGCACGAGTCGTTTTAATGTCTTATAGTGGCGTTAAAGTGCATAGAATGGGGTTTATCCTTATCATAAACTGCTATAGTATTTGGTCACTCCCAACCTTTTAAAGGATATAACATGTCTCAGGCTCTCGTCGACTATCAAAGCGACAATCATATCGCTACTATCACCATGAACGATCCCAAAACACTCAATGCTTTTAGTACGCCGCTCAAGCAAGCAATGCTAGAGTCTCTTGAAAAAGCGGACCAAGATGATGAGGTACGCGTTATTGTCTTGCAAGGCGCAAATAATAACTTCTCTAGTGGCGGTCACATAGGAGAGATGCTTGAGAATGGTATGGAGTCCGAAGCGCTGGTCGCCAAACTTGATTTTATGCTGCGCGAAGTCGCCGAAGTCAGCCTAAAACTGCGTAATATTCATAAACCTATCATTGCAAAGCTAGAAGGTGCAGTCGCTGGAGCAGGTATGAATCTAGCGCTCACTTGTGACTTTCGTATTGCTAGTGATAATGCAAAATTCGTGCAAGCCTTTGTCAATATTGGTCTGATTCCAGATGCAGGCGGTATTTATCTATTAAATCAATTAATCGGCGCTGCCAAAACCACTGAGCTGGTCATGCTTGGTGATAAGTTAAAGGCAGAAGATGTCGCACGCCTAAATCTAGTCAATAAAGTCGTCAGCGCTGAGGAGCTAGATAGCGAGGTTATGGCATTAGCCACACGTTTGAGTCAACTACCAGGCAAGGCTCTTGCCTCTATGAAGCATATGCTAAATGTCCATGCTTACTCTGGACTCAATGAAGCACTCGATATGGAAGTCGAACAGCAAAACTTAATGGCAGTGACCGATGACTTTAAAGAAGGTATTAGCGCTTTTATGGAGAAGCGTAAGCCAGTTTATCAAGGTAAGTAGCCTGCATAGTATGCTAGTAACAAACTCAAGATCATAAAAAACCCCGTATCACTGAACTGACCCCCGAAACTTGGACGGTTTAAGTTTATATTAGACCTCTTGCAAAAGTAGTTGTAAGACACAACGTATATTATTGAACGCTACTTACTTAATAGATATGCCAAACATAGATAAGCTACTCAAACAAAGTGACGCTGGTTTTAAACGCTACACAGGCATTCATAAAGCCACCTTTTATGACATGCTTGAGGCCATGCAAGAGCATGAAGCATCTAAGACCAAATCAGGCAGACCAAGTGTGCTCAGTCTTAAGGAGCAGATACTACTAGCCCTGACTTATTGGCGTGAATACCGCACGCTTTATCATATCAGTATGGACTTTGGTATTCATGAGTCTTCTGCTAGCCGTATCATTCGTAAAGTAGAAGACACACTGATTGACTCTGGCAAGTTTGAATTGCCTAAAAAGCTGCCTAGTCGTGTCGATGAGGACATCAATTGGTCAGTCGTCATTGTTGATGCCACCGAAACCCCAATTGAGCGTCCAAAAAAAACCAAAGCGACTACTACAGCGGTAAGAAAAAACAACACACCTTAAAAGCGCAGGTTATCGTCCATTGGCAAACCGGCTTAATACTTGATGTGCAAACCTGTAAAGGGTCAATCCACGATTTTAAGCTGTATAAAGATACTTGTCCTGACTGGTTACCTTGTGACGCCAAGCTATTAGCCGATAGTGGTTATCAGGGTATAGCAAAGTTACATGATCAAAGCTTCACTCCCTTTAAAAAACCTCGTGGTGGTCAGTTATTGGAGATATGCAAACAGGCCAATCACTATCTGGCAAAGTTCCGTATTGTGGTTGAGCACAAAATAGGCTTAATCAAGTTGTTTAAAATCGTGGCTCATAAATATCGCAACCGTCGTCAGCGCTATGATCTTAGAATGAAGCTGTTTGCTGGTATCATTAATTCCGAGCTTAACCTATGACTTTTGCAAGAGGTCTATTAAGGACTGAGTTCTGTACTGTACAGGGCTTAGTCCTTTTAGTTTTAGCTGAATACGCTCATGATTGTAATAGTGAATATACTCATGAATCTGTTTCTCTAACGCTTCAATAGTTTCTGGTTTCTCAATATAAATCGTCTCACACTTCAGCGTACCGAAGAAACCTTCCATCAATGCATTGTCCAAGCAATTGCCCTTACGGCTCATACTTTGCTTAATATGATTCGCTTTAAGCGACTTTGCAAACGGCTTCATCTGATAATGCCAGCCTTGATCTGAATGTAGCATTAGCTTCTTGTCACGACTGGCTTTAGTCTTGTCCAGCGCACAATCTAGCATTCGACTGACTAAATCATAGGTGGGCCTTCTTGAGAGCGTATAACTGATAATCTCATTGTTATAACAATCGAGTATTGGCGATAAATATAATTTGTTATCACCGACCTTAAACTCGGTAATATCAGTGAGCCAGCGCTTATGTGGACGACTGGCATGGAACCGACGCTTTAAATGATTCTTCGCTATTTTACCTTGTTGTCCCTTATATGAGCGCCACTTCTGCCGTCGAATCCGTGCACTGAGCTTCAACTGTTTCATAAGCTTGGCGATAAGCTTATGGTTATGATGAACCCCTAGCTGCTTTAGTGCAGCCGTTATTCTACGATAACCATATCTGCCTCAGTGCTTGTGGTATAAGGTGGTGATACGCTGTTTTAAATCAGCGTATGTGTCTTTATTGCAAAGCTGCGCTCTATGATAGTAGAAGCTACTCCGCGCAAGCTTTGCTATGGTTAGTAAGTCAGATAACGCATATTGCTGCCTTAGTCCTTCGATGAGCCTTGCTTTATCGCGGCTTGTTCTCTTTCCCGAAGCCGTGCATCGAGCTTTTTTAGATAAGCATTCTCCGCTCGTAAATACTCATTCTCACGCTTGAGCTCTGCTAAGGTCTTTTCATCATCGGGTTTGTCTGTGATAGGAGGTGCCATAGTACTACCTTTATATTTGGAGGTGAGTCCAGACATACCGTGGAGCCTGTAAGCTTTATACCAATGACTAATTAAGCTAGGAGAGCTGATATTAAATTTGAGAGCGGTCTCAGAGTGGCTTAATT
>NZ_JBQQEZ010000014.1:0-91502 GCF_052258425.1 Psychrobacter sp. T6-4 | reverse complement strand
CGATGTGTGTAGCTAACCTGTACTAATTGCTCGTTTGGCTTGACCATACAACACCCAAGTGGTTTGTAATTATCTATCGAGTGACAATTATGCGTCTGTCACGTACCTTCAATTACTTGAAGGTCCCTTGACAGACAAAACGCGCAATGGTTATTCATAGAATGGTAAGCATTTATATCGATATCACTTATTACTCTTGATTCAGTCAAGTAGTGTGATAAGTCATACCAAAACAACAGACTCATATCTAACCCCCTTTGCTGACGACAATAGCACGATGGCACCACCTGATCCCTTCTCGAACTCAGAAGTGAAACATCGTTGCGCCAATGGTAGTGTGGCTCCGGCCATGTGAGAGTAGGTCATCGTCAGCTCTCTATTCCAAAAACCCCCGACATTAAGTTGTTGGGGGTTTTTTTATGGCTGATACTTAGTAATTACTGAATATTAGTGTATACTTCGTTTACACTCCAGACATATTGTGACACTTGATAGACAAATCAGATTGTGCTTATATTTTGCTAAAATGATTTGACTTATATCATTATAATTGATATTTTTGTTTGGTGTTTTTTAAGTCTGCAACTTATATCTACTTTTAAGACTAGTAGATAAATCGTAGACATCAAATGAAGTGAACACTCACTTTTTCTATTAATTATCAAAAGGAATTGGTAATGAGACTTGCCCCTCTCTTTTCAATCGGTGCTCTAGCTGCAATGAGCTTATTAGGTTGTTCTAATCAGTCCGATACAGCGGGTGACGACACTGCTGCAACGACTGAAACTGCCTCTCAAGAAACAACCACTCTACGTTTTTCACATTTTTGGCCTGCCACCTCTAACATCAGCAAAGAAGTCTTTGAGCCTTGGGCTAAAAAAATCGAAGATGAGTCTGGCGGTCGCTTAAAAGTTGAGCTTTATCCTTCGGCGACACTAAGTAAAGCCGATGTTACCTACGAAGCTGCGGTTAAGGGTACTATTGATATTGGCTCACAAGTCCAAGGTTACACTGCTGGACGTTTTCCGCTAACTCAAATCACTGAATTGCCAGGTTTATCTAACTCTGCTACTCAGATGGGCTGCATGATGCAGACGCTGTATGATGACGGTACTATCGCTGGTGAATACGAAGACTCACACGTATTGTTCATGTATGGTGTTGGCCCTGGTGCCTTGCATACTACTGATAAGCTAATCCGTACTCCATCTGACATGGAAGGTCTGCGTATCCGCCGTCCGTCAGCGGTCGCTGGTGACATTATCGAGAGTATGGGCGCATCTCCTGTTGGTCTACCTGCTAATGATATGTATACCTCTCTACAGCGCGGTGTTGTTGATGGTTTGAGTTTCCCATGGGAAGCGGTTACAACCTTCAAAATTGATGAGCTAACTAAATATCACACCAACCTTCCGCTATATACCTCTGGTCTTATGGTTACTATGAACCAAGACACTTATGATGGTTTGTCTGACGATCTCAAAAAGATCATCGATGACAATTCAGGTATGGCAATGGCTAAAGAAGTCGGTCAGATGTTCGACAAATACGACCAAGTTGCTATTCAAGCTGCCAGAGATAATGGTGATGAAATGGTTGATATCCCTGATCCATTAAATGATCCTGATTGGAAAGGTCCTCTTGAAGCAGGTACACAAAAGTATCTAGATGACGTCAATGCTCTAGGTTTAGATGCAGATGGTGTCTATGAAAAAGCTAAGGCTGCTAGTGCTGCTTGTGCAACCTAATTAACTTGAGGCAATGACAACATGGCATTTTTGGTTAGAATCAGCACTCTTATCTCTAGGTTATGCCAATTAATAGGTGGTATTAGTCTCGTAGTCATCGTTCTTGTCACTATTGCAGACGTAGTAGCACGCTACGTCTTCAAAATGACAGGCGGTGAGTTTGGTTTTACGGTCAAAGGTAGCGTTGAGATTGTCTCTTACTTCATGCTATTTTCCCTGTTGGCCGCTTTTGCAGCTTATGTTGAGCGGTCTCAAATTATCGTTGATGTTTTCACTCAAAAAATGTCCAAGGCTATGAAAGGCTATATGATGGGCGTTTTCATGATCGGCTTTTTCTTCATTGGTCTGGTGTTTACTTGGGGACTATATGAGAGCGTTCATGATGCTATAGAGTTTGGTAAGGTCACTCAAGATCTTAGAATCTCTATGGTACCTATCTACGCGCTGAGTTCATTTTTGAGTTTTTTACTGGCTATTCGCTCGCTAATTGAAGCCATCAACATATTTAGAACAGGCGAATTCTATGACGCCGAGGAGACAGGCGCATGAGTCCAGAAATTATCGGTGCAATTGGTTTAATATGCATGATTCTGCTGGTAGTCGTAAGAGTACCTGTTGCACTTGCAATGTTAGGCGTCGGTTTGGTTGGATTTGGTGCAGTTACCAGTCCTAGTGGCGCTCTACAAATGCTTAAAGACATTCCTGTTGATGTATTAGCAAAATATGACTTTAGCGCTATTCCACTGTTTATTTTGATGGGTGTTTTTGCGACCCATTCAGGTATGGCAAGTAAGTTATTTGACTCTACTAGAGTAATATTCGGTGGTGTACGCGGTAGCCTTGGGATTGCCGGTATTGGATCTTCTGGTATTTTTGCTTCTATATCAGGATCGTCTTTAGCCACAGCCTCTACTATGACTCGCGTGGCTTTGCCGCAAATGGAGAAGTACGGTTATCAGCCTGGTTTTGCTTGCGGTATTTTAGCTGCTGGCGGTACGCTTGGTATTATGATTCCACCAAGTATTGCACTACTGGTCTATGCTATTTTAACCGAGCAATCGGTTGGCGATATGTTTATCGCCGGCTTCTTGCCTGGTATTTTAGGCATGGTGATGTACTCAATAACGGTCATGATTATGGTGCGCTGGAAGCCGCATTTAGCTCAGCGCGGTGAGCGTACGTCATGGAAGGAAAAAATCCTTTCTTTGACAGGTCTTATTCCGTTTGGATTTATATTTGTTGTTATTATTTTTGGTATCTTCTTTGGGTTATTTACACCTACTGAAGGTGCAGCTGTCGGTGCTTTTGTATCTTGGCTCTATGCTGCTGCCAAAGGCATGCGTTTTAAAGGCCTTAAGCAGTCCTTAATTGAGACACTCGCGTTATCAGCCGTTGTGTTCTTTATGCTACTCGGTGCTGAGGCACTTGGGTATTTTATCTCAGTATCGCGATTGTCTTATACCTTAGCGTCTTGGATTGGCGGTTTATCAGTTAGTCCTATGATCGTTCTAATTTGTATTTTGATTATGTACTTCTTGCTAGGCTTATTTATGGACGCCTTAGCAATGCTAGTCATTACTATTCCAGTCGTTTATCCCATTATTTTAGCACTTGGGTTTGATCCGGTATGGTTTGGTATTATTGCGGTATTAACAGTAGAGCTTGGATTGATTACGCCGCCAATGGGTATGAATATCTTTGTGATTAAAGCAGTTGCCCCGCATATCAAGCTTGGTGATATGTTTAAGGGAGTAGCGCCTTTTATTGTCTCAGACGTGATACGTTTGGTGATTTTGGTCGCTTTCCCTGCTATATCCTTAGTCTTACTCAGCTAAAACAGTGATAGCTAAAGCAGTCTAAGGAGAGCCACATCGTTATTATGACGATGTGGCTTTTTTGTGTATGGTGTTTTTGTTGTTTATTGATACAAATTTATAGCGACCTAACAGTAATAGATTTACCAAAAACTTTTACTAATCAAAGTGGCAGATATAGTAGACTGAGCAAAGTTTATGTTTTATCTCTTCCCAAAAGCTGACGAGTAAAGTTATGGCTGTTGATTTTAGTAAAACCTTAATCGTTGCAATATCAGCAACGGCTTTGTTCGATTTGTCAGAGTCTGAGAATCACCTAGCTCATTTATTGCAGCAGTCCCCTAAGAGTGCTATCAGTAAATTTCGCAGCTATATGGCAGCACGCGAGAACGATGATCTGAGTATAGGGGCAGGATACCCTTTGATTAAAGCGTTACTTAATCTAAATGCATATTGCGATACTGCTGCTTTGGTAGATAAGACAATCGAAGCGCCTTTAGTCGAAGTGGTCATCGTATCCAAGAGTAGTCCAGACACGGGAATTCAGGTACTAAATGCCATACGTGCACACAAGTTAAATATCTCGCGATCTGCATTTATATCAGGAAGTCCTGTTGCGCCTTATATTGATGACTTTAAGGTTGATTTATTTTTGACGACCAATCGCGATGATGCGCAGCAAGTGACAGATGCCAATATCTGCGCTTGTGCCATATTAGATGCCACACCTGTCAATACTTATGAGCTTGATACTGAGCAGTTGCGTATCGCCTTTGATGGGGATGCGGTGTTGTTCGATGATTCAGGCGAGCTATTATACAAACAAAAAGGTCTACGCGCCTTTCATGATCGCGAAGCTAAAATGAGTGATATGCCGATTGAAAAAGGGCCTTATGCTGAGCTACTCATTAAGCTCTCAAAATTACAATCTCGATTGCCTACATTGTTAGAGCATAGCCCTGTAAAAATTGCGCTAGTCACAGCGCGTAATGCGCCTGCCGATCTGCGCGCTATAAAGACGCTAAGAGAGTGGGGTGTCAATGTCGATATGGCGTTTTTTTTGGGTGGATTAAATAAAACTGCTATTCTTAAAACCTTTGCTCCACACATATTTTTTGATGATTCAATCAAGCATATTGATGCCGCGCGGCAGTTTGTACCAACTGCCTTAGTGCCTTATCATTCAAGCTCACTCTTACATAATAATAATTATCTAAAAGAAGTTAGGGATGCATCATCATTACTATTTGAGCCTGTACAACAATCTGTTATGGCAGTTACTCAATAAGTTCTTGTACTATTAAGTTCTTGTACTATTTATGGCAGTAATATTTTGCAAAAGCCTACAAGCAGTAAAGGGGGTTATATGCTCATCACCAGAGAATATATATGAATTGGTCAGCTTTATTTGATTTAATCATTGAAAGACTAAAGCAAGTTTTTGGTCTTTATGCTTTTGTGCTTGTCCCTATGTGGGGTATGTTTTTTTTGAATGAAGTGTTCTTATTTGGATTGTGGAATATCTTTGGTATCGTCCCACGCGCGTTAGATGTCGGTAGTATGATAGGGGTGTTTGCATCATGGACTATGCATGGCAATTTTGCGCATCTACTTGGCAACAGCATAACCTTGCTACAGATTCTGTTCTTATTTGGATTGTTCGAAAATAATGCTTATCGCACGACGATAAAACTCATTATCGCATCAGGAGCTGTGACTTGGATAATAGGATCGCCGTTATCTATCCATATCGGCGCATCAGGACTGTGCTTTGCTATGCTTGGGTACATGATAGGCGGCGCACTGTTTGCACGGCGCTGGGGTTATTTGATAGCTTGTATTGTGATGGGAGCTGGATATTGGCTGACTATAAAACAAGGATTGATGCCGCAAGAGGGCATCTCGTTTGCTGCGCACTTTGGTGGTCTGTGCGCAGGCTTATTGATAGGGGCAAACTCAAAACACGATTATACCGCGTTGACTAGAAGACGCTGATGATCAAAATATTTGCAAAAGAGCCTTCTTACGATATGTATAGGACTATCGACTAGCACCACTATGACATCTCTCTAGCCTTTATTCGTACAGACATTAATGTATAGCAGATCATCGGTTGCAAGCTCTCGCCATGCTGTGGTTTGCTCGACGTATTCTCTTACATCAAGAGTATTACCTTTTTCTGGAATGATATAGTCTGCTCGTGCAGGCGCTGCACAATCAATCACTTGTGGAATCTGTTGTACGCTTCTGCGCCTCTCAAACAAATACAAGTTAACCAAATATATATCTGGATCGTCCACTTGAGCGACAGCATTGCCACTATCTGCTGCTATAAAACGCAGAATATGAGGTTTGATGTAAGACCAGGGACGAAACCATTCTGTACTCTCAGCAGTTTTGACTACCGTCACGCCATCAGGTAGCTTAGCAACTTGCTGCGGATACCAGTTGTACTCTTGGTTTATCTGAAAAGCAAACATACCAATAGCGGCAAATAAAGGAATAAGCCATTTAGGGGCGCGCTTGCCTGCCAGCTTACTCAAGTGAGTTATAATCAGTGCCAACCCAGCCATACCAAAGGCAGCAGCTATGGTAGCAATAAACTCAAAAAGCATAGAATTTCCTTAATACGATAAATAGAATTGTACAATAGCTATAGGCTAAAAAAATCACTCACAAGCAGCTGCTGCCTGTGAGTGATCGTTAGTGTAGCAAATATAGGTCACTGACGTGATGTATACCTAGCGGCTTAGTGGTCAATTGCTCCGCCAGCACCGCGTGGTGAACGTACGCTTTCAACCAATTCTTGGATATGAGCTGGTGGCGGCGCTGTTGCGTAAGAGACTGCAAAGGCTACTGCAAAGTTAATCAATGCACCAATCGCACCAAATGATAGTGGTGAGATACCAAATAACCAGTATTCAGCGGTATCTGGGAAGTTAGCAGTTCCGCCAACAAAGAACCAGCCTTTGAATACAAAGATATAGACTAAGGTGCTAATTAGACCTGCAAGCATACCAAAGATTGCGCCTAGGTTATTAATACGCTTAGAGAAAATACCCATCATGAGTGCTGGGAACAGTGACGCTCCTGCAATACCAAAGGCTAGAGCAACAACCTGAGCGGCAAATCCTGGTGGATTGAGACCGAGCCACGTTGCGACAACAATAGCAACACCCATCGAGATACGTGCAGCTAGTAGCTCACCTTTATCCGTGATGTTTGGATTAAGGTTACGCTTAATCAAGTCATGACTGATGGCTGATGAGATAGCAAGCAATAGACCTGCGGCTGTTGATAGTGCTGCAGCCAAACCACCTGCTGCGATAAGACCAATAACCCATGGTGGAAGCTGCGCGATTTCAGGGTTAGCTAGTACTAAGATATCAGCGTTAACGTCAAGCTCATTACCTTCCCAGCCTGCGTCAGTGAAGCGTCCGTCGAGTGCTGCATCTTGTGCGGCGCGAGCGGTATCGACAGCTGCTGTTGCTGCGACTACGTCGCCACCATCAGTCTCTGCTGCAGTCAATGCAAGCTGAGCTGCACCAAGACCGCTATCGTTATAAAGCTGGATACGACCATCGTTGTTAAGATCATTGTACTTGATAAGACCCGTATCTTCCCACGTTTTCATCCAATCAGGACGCTGCTCATAAGTAAGTGCTGGCTGATCTACACCTTGTGGATAAACAGTATCAATGAGGTTCAAACGTGCCATAGCACCAACAGCAGGCGCTGTGAAGTACAAGAGAGAGATAAAGACTAGAGTCCAACCGGCTGTCCAACGTGCATCAGCAACTTTAGGAACCGTGAAGAAGCGAATGATAACGTGCGGTAGACCTGCTGTACCGATCATAAGTGATAAGGTAAATAGCACCATGTTAAGCTTGTTTGGTACATCAGCAGTATAAGCAGTAAATCCAAGGTCAGTGACGACCTGGTTAAGCTTAGTCAAAATAGGCACACCTGATTCAACATGGTTTGAGAACAAACCTAAGCCTGGAATCGGATTGCCAGTCAATTCAAGTGAGATAAAGACTGCTGGGATAGTATAAGCAATCATTAGAACCACATACTGCGCAACCTGCGTGTAGGTAATCCCTTTCATACCACCAAGTACCGCGTAGAAGAAAACAACGACAGCTGCGATAAGTAGACCAGTTGTGTTTTCAACTTCCAAAAAGCGTGAGAAGGCAACACCGGCACCAGTCATCTGACCGATAACGTAAGTGGTTGATGCGACAATCAAACAAACCACGGCAATCATAGCCGCTGTTTTTGAGTAGAAGCGATCGGCGATAAAATCAGGAACCGTAAACTTACCGAACTTACGTAAGTAAGGCGCTAATAGCATAGCGAGTAGAACGTAACCGCCTGTCCAACCCATTAAGTAAGTTGAGGCGCCATAGCCACCTGCAGCAATCAAGCCTGCCATTGAAATAAACGACGCAGCACTCATCCAATCCGCGGCGGTTGCCATACCGTTGACGACAGGGTGAACACCACCGCCTGCAACGTAGAATTCACTGGTCGTTCCAGCACGTGCCCAAATTGCGATACCGAAGTATAGAGCAAAGGATAGGCCTACAAAAATAATGTTAATCGTAAATTGACTCATGCTCTATTCCTCGTCTACGCCATATTGTTTATCTAGCTTATTCATACGCCAAGCGTAAAAGAAAATTAAGATGATAAAGACGCCAATGGATCCTTGTTGAGCAAACCAAAAGCCTAGGTCAGTACCACCAATTTTGATACCAGCCAATAAGGGACGTAAAAGAATAGCGAAGCCATAAGATACTAAGGCCCATATAAATAGGCTACCTAGAATAAGACGGACATTGGCACGCCAATAACCCGATGAATCGTTGTGGTTCTCCATAGGACAACTCCTTTTGCCTAACATAAAAACAAGATGTTTGATTAAAAGCTAACCAGTCATTGTGATTTAACATTTATCGCCGCAAGCGATCTGATATTGTCTACATCAAAGCTTTGAGACCTTGTACAGACTGCTAAATCATAATGACCCGAAATACTGCCAATCAATTGTATCAGTGGGGTGAGTAATATTGATACTCTCTATCAGCTCAAAATTACGCTATAAAGAGTAGTGATTATAATAGCGGTCAATATACTGCTACCAGTATCGGATAATGTTCCAAATCCAATGTGGATTTCATTTTTGGAACAGCAGCCCATCTACTCGCTTGTTAATGACTATACTGGACAGTCATAAACCTATTAGGAATATATACAAAATTGGGTCAATTAACAATAAGTAATTTAAAATTACTTTAACGTAACGAAGTACGTAGTCTGTAAATATACACGGCATAAGAAGCGAAGTATCTGCTCAAAGACCGCTGTACTGTGCTATCAGCTCTAAAGCTATAAAATTAGCTGGCTAAAAATTTTGCAAAAACTGAAATAAATGTTTGTTATTTATTTAGTGAATACTTCTACAAATGTAGCCTTTGACAAAAATCTAGCTAGATTTAATGATTTAGCAGAATCTTGTTCTGACTAGATTTATAACGTGCCATGTGTTATGCAGACTACGTATTATCAGTGGATGAATACTTTAAATGAACCACAAAAAAACCGCCCTTATCATTAAGAGCGGTTTTTTTTATGCTATATAGAGCTAATGTTGCTAAAACTACATATTAGGGTAGTTTGGACCGCCGCCACCTTCTGGCGTTACCCAAGTGATGTTCTGCGATGGGTCTTTGATATCGCAGGTTTTGCAATGAACGCAGTTTTGCGCATTAATAACGAACTTAGCGCCTTCGGCATCTTTAACCACTTCATAAACGCCAGCGGGGCAATACAGACGCGCAGGCTCAGCATATAGTGGTAGGTTAATCGAAATAGGCACTGTTGGATCGGTTAATTTTAAATGCGCAGGCTGATCCTCAGCATGGTTGGTATTGGAGATGAATACTGATGATAACTTATCAAATACCAGCTTGCCATCAGGCTTAGGATAGCTCGGCTGATAAGCATGAGCTGCGCGCTCTAAATGATGATAATCATGCGTGTTGTCGCGGATAGTCAATGGCATCTTGCCGCGCAGTACGTTTTGATCGATGAAATTAAATGCGCCGCCCATCCATTGTCCCATACGGTGCATAGCTGGTGAGAAGTTACGCGCCTCGTAGTTGTCTTGATAGAGCCATGATTCTTTATACATGGTGCTATAAGACACCACTTCATCATGCTGACGACCTTCTTGCACTGCTGCAAAAATAGCCTCAGCGGCAAGCATACCCGACTTCATTGAAGTATGTGTGCCTTTGATTTTGGCAGGATTTAGGAATCCTGCATCATCGCCAGCTAATACGCCACCTGGAAAAGTGAATTTCGGTAGTGAATTGAGACCACCTTTAGTCAAGGCACGCGCGCCATAAGAGATGCGCTCACCACCCTCTAAAATATCACGAATAAGCGGATGCAGTTTTAGACGCTGCATCTCATCAAATGGTGACATATAAGGGTTTGAGTACGAAAGATCAATGACCATACCAAAGCTGACTTGGTTGTTTTCGGCAAAATATAACCACCAACCGCCAGAGGAACCTGTATCCGTTAGCGGCCAACCTGAACCGTGTAATACAACGCCTTCTTCATGTTTTTCAGGCTTGATATCCCAAAGCTCTTTGAGACCGATACCATAATGCTGTGGGTCAGAGTCATTATCGAGACCAAAACGGCTAATGAGGCGCTTGCCTAAATGACCACGGCTGCCTTCACTAAAGATAGTATACTTAGCGAGTAGCTCATACCCTGGCTCAAAACTTGGTTTGGCTTCGCCATCAGCGGCAACGCCCATATCGCCTGTCAAAATACCTCTAACAGAACCATCGTCGTTGTATAGAATTTCAGATGCTGGGAATCCTGGGAACATCATAACTTCAAGCTCTTCTGCTTGCTCAGCGAGCCAGCGTACCACGTTAGCTAGTGAGACGATGTAATTGCCATGGTTGTGCATACTGGCAGGTACGATAGCGTCAGGTAGCTTGGTAGAACGAGTCGCAGAACCGAGCATATAAACTCGATCTTCAGTCGCTGGGACGTTAAGCGGTGCGCCTTTTTCTTTCCAATCAGGAATCAGCTCGTCTAAAGCACGCGGCTCGATAACCGCACCTGATAAGATATGCGCGCCAAACTCAGAGCCTTTTTCGACGACACAGACCATAAACTCGTCATTGCCTGCTGCGATGGCTTGCTGACGCAAACGAATAGCAGCTGAGAGACCAGCAGGGCCACCGCCGACGACGATAACATCAAACTCCATCGATTCACGTTCAATCTCAGGCTCTTGCTCAACAACCGGCTCTTCTTCGATGACAGGCTCTTCTTCGATGACAGGCTCTTCAACGACTGGTGTTTCATCGATAGGCTCGACATCAACGGGCTCTTCATTGACAGTAGGCTCTTTAACTTGCGCATTTTGTTCTGCAACAACGGGTTCTTCAGTCACTGGCTCAGACGCCACTTCGACAGGCTCTTTAGTAGAGTCACTTTTACTAATATCAGTAGGCGCAGCAACACTAGTTTCTTGATCTACAGTCGTCTCTACTTCTGTGATCGGTTCAACGCTGTCCGTCTTAGTCGTATCAAGTGTGGTTGCTTGCGTGTCAGTATTGACAGTCTCGGCATCCACAACTGGCGTTTGCTTATCTTGTTCTTGCATAGCTACTCCTGAGTTCTTAATGGCTTATCTATGGACATTACGAGCGTCGCAATTAAATAATGAAGCTTGCAGCACTGTTAGGACTGCCCGATAAAAAGGGTCTTTAGGTATCAAGTGACAATCTTGCGGTTTGCATGCTTATGCTTTATATATCAATCTTTAAGTATAAGCATATAAAACTAAAATTTGGTTAGGCCAATTCGGTTGAGCTTAGTATCCTAGCATTTAAAGCAATGCCGATACATGTGACCTTTTAAAAACGTTACTCATTATAAAAGAAAAGTCGTACAAACACGATACGCATTTATAACTATCAGTGTTATGGTGACATTACTAGACTGAATGTAAAACTGAGTCATAGCTACATCATAACTGAAACTAAATTTGATAGCAGCAATACCTATAGCAAACTTTAACGAATCATTAGGGAATAATGAGATGAATAACAACGATAGCGCAAGCGATAGCGATACCAAGAACCATACCATTAATGGCGCTCAGACCGCGCACAATGTGCCTTCTAACTTAAATGATATGGAGGCTTTAGATCAGTATTTAAAGGCAGAAGCTGGGACTCGGCAGGGCCGCAGTATACCGCCACTTGCAGACTGGCATCCTGAGCAAACCATAGATATGGACTTAACGATCAAAGCTAATGGCGAATGGTGGCACGAAGGGGGCCATGTGACCCGAGAGTCATTGGTGAGCTTGTTTGCCACTATTTTATGGGTAGAAGAAAAAAACGGCGATTTGGTTTATTATCTAAAAACGCCTGTACAAAAAATGCGCATTACTGTTGAGGATGTACCTTTATTTATTAATGATATTGGCATCGTTAATGAAGACGGTGAACAGTGGCTTGAATTCACTACCACGACAGGCGATGTGGTCAGATTGGACGACGAGCATCCAATCACGCTACGTCATTATGATAATAACGACAGTCAAGATAAGGATAGCCAGAGTAACGAGAGTGCTGACAAGTCAAACGTGCGCCCCTATATGCCAGTGAGAAACGGCTTGGAGGCACTTATTGGTCGCAATGCCTTTTATCATCTCGTCGAGATTGGTACGCTGAGCGAGCAAGACGGTGAGACTATATTGACTTTGCAAAGCGGCGGTAAATCATATGAGCTATCTATGCCATCTGACTGATGCTACTTGTGAATAAGGCGGTTTGTGAAAGGCTTTTTGGCTATTGGTTAAATGCCAAGGGGATTATATAATTGCCTCTACGTTTATATCTGGTAACTATGACTATGATGACATCATGAGTACTGCTAAACATAAAGAGGCCAGTGCGCCAATCGGCTTGTTCGATTCAGGTATTGGTGGCCTGTCTGTCTACTTGCATTTGGCCGAGCAACTGCCAAACGAGCGTTATATCTACTACGCTGATACTTTGCATGTGCCTTATGGCAATCGTGATAGCCAAGATATTGAAGCTTTGACACTGACAGCGGTGAAATGGCTGCATCAGCAAGGCTGCAAATTGATCGTTATCGCTTGCAATAGCGCTTCTGCTCATGCCTTGCAAACCGCTCGCTTGCATTACCCAAACCTACCTATTGTCGGTCTTGTGCCAGCGCTTAAGCCTGCAGTTCTAGCCAGCAAAAGTGCTCATGTCGCAGTACTAGCGACCAAAGCGACGCTAGATGGCACTTTACTCAATCAAGTTATTAGTGATATCGCTCTACCTAATCAAACCAAAGTCACTAAGTATTTTGACCCCAATCTCGTCCCTTGGGTTGAGGCTGGCATGCCAGAGGATAGCGTCACCGCTGAGCATTTACGCCATCAGCTTGACGTGTTTGCAGAGCAAGGCGTGGATCAACTGGTCTTAGGCTGCACGCACTATCCGTTTTTTAGAACCTACTTGCAACAGCAAATTGCAGAGCAAAATCTGTCTATTCAAATTGTTGACTCAGGGCACGCTGTCGCTGAACGGGTCAAGCAGCTGCTGGCAAGTCATCACCTACTTGCGCCGTCTGCTAGCGTTTTAGCGCCCCAATCCTTGAGGGAAGTCGTAGAGTCCTGTCCTATAGACGTTCATACTCAGCGACCCCTTATTTTTTATGCGAGTAAATATGATGACAAGCTTGGGCAACTGATTCAGCGTCTATTAGGCGCGCGCGTATTCAAACTGTCACCGCTCATGACGTATCAAGAGCAAAATTTTACTACTATTGATAGTAAATCCAAGGCATCAACCTTAATTTAGTTAAGATAGAGTCTTTAAAGTGACAGTGACGATGATTTTGGCGACAATAAAATTCACACTCAAAAGCGAGTTGTGCTAGGCTACTTACATTCAAAATTGAATATAGTGATGTTAAATGAGCAGTGATGCCATCGCTGCTAAATATTAGAGGGTATTGTGCCAAATTACCGCTATCACATTCATGTTATACATGCTGACAACGATCAGTCTTTGATTTTAGATAGTGTAGCAATAGCTTTTCAAGAGCGTGCTTTTTTGACTTATGACGTCTCAAGTAAACTGCCAAAAGCCTCTTTATATGGGCGTCAATGCATTGAGGCTTGTGATTATGCGTTAATCATCATCGGTGATAGTTATGGCACCACGCAGCGTACTGGCATCAGTCAGATGCATCTAAGTTATCTAAGCGCCGAGGCTAAGCTAAAGCCGCTACTGATCGTTATAAAGACGCATCATCACGTTATCAGCCTTGAGCCCTCTTTAACAGAGTTTATCCGTACCGTCGAAAAACATGCAAAGTATGTGTATTACTATGATGAAAGTACTTATATTGAGCCGCTGCTGGTACAGGCGCATAATGATATTGTGAACAATCACAAGATCATGGGCAGCTGGACAAAGGCGCGCACGCAATCGCTACCTGAGTATGAGTCTGACATGCAGGCGCCGCGCAAAAGCTCAGTATCTACCAAAAACCAAGACGTTCGCTCTACTACTATCTCCTCTGCAACCGGCCTGAGCCGGCCTATCGTACTGACTGATATTTTTAGTTTTCAGTACAGCGCTCATGCGTATGAAGGCGGTAATCTGACAGAGGTGACCATGCCTATGGCTTTGATGTGGTCTGATATACTCCAAGCCCTTATCAAAATATCGCCAACCTTTTCAAGCTACGGTCTGCAAAGCAGCATCAATCGCCTAATCGCTAGCAAAGCTGAGAGCGATGTTCAGCAGCTTATGCCTAAGGTTCATGCAGTAACGCGCTGTCAAATGACGCAAAATGATCTCAATAGGTTACAGCGGCAATTAGTCGCCGCCAACTGGATTGAGCTGACGACCTTTGGTACCAGGGTCAAGCAAGAGCTTTGGAAGCTTACCTTTTACGCCAAAAGCTTATCTAAAGATCAGCAAGAGCTTGATCACAATCTATAGTGAGTAGCTAAGACTACGTTTTGTAATACAAAGCATACGAGCTAATGTTATCAATTTTGTAGTGAGTGATAGATAATATAAATAATGATTAATGACTAAAAAACACAAACCTATCAAGGAGAACATAATGACTGATTCTAAAAGAGATGATTTGAGAAAAGATATCGACAATCTAGAAAACCAGATGCATGACGCGGATCAGTTTCGCACGTTAGAAGAACAAGTGGCTGATATGAAGCGCCGCGGTATCGATCCTAGTGCAGCCTACAAAGATCTAGACAGAAAAGAAGAAGATGACGATTGGGGCGATGCCACTTGGAGAGAAAACGGTAAATGGGAGCCCAAAACTCCAAATGATCTCGATGATAAAGCTCGTGAGAATTGGGATGGCGACAATGGTGAACCTAATCCACCGCCTATCGTATAATTTTAAATTCTGACTTATTAAAACCAGTATAAAAAGAGCCACACTATTATTAATAGCGTGGCTTTTATTTATCTTCAATTTATAAAATCGGCGTTTTAATCAATGCGTACTAAGCGCGTTACCCCATCATCGCCAACAACGCGGCGGTAGCGAACGGTACTCGCTGGCGCGGGTGATGAATATGAGGGCGCACTTGGCGCAATCGTCGTCTGCCGTTGAATCAACTGACCCATACGATCAGCTGGTGCTGGTGCTGGGGTTAGTGGACGTGCGCCTGCTGGTTGCCCATATTGATTAGTATACTGCGTGCGGCTTGGCGCGGTGCTACCGAAGATAGTACGATAAAAATTCTGTCCTGCGCGGCCATCAGCGGGGAAGATACCGCGGCTAGTTTGATACTGCTGGATGGCGGTGCGCGTATTATCACCGATGATGCCATCAACGCCGCCAATATCATAACCTGCATCCAACAGTGCTTGCTGAATGTCTTTGGCTTGCTGACGGCTAATACCAGGGTCATTGGTCGGCCATGCCGTGACAAAGTCGGTTTTACTGCTGTTTTCGCGCGTAATCAAATCAGATAAATGCGCGATAGCTAAAGCATAGTTTTCTGAAGCATTATAAGCATAAAAAGTATCGAAGTTTTTGCCGACTAAGAACGCAGGGCCATCAATGCCTGCTGGTAATAGCAATCCTGCGCTATTTAAATCATAAGGCAAAGAGCGACCGTTGGCTAACGTCAAGCCTTGATTACGCCAGTGGCTTATAGATTTTTTGTTTTTGCGGTCTGATGCTGCCCAGTAGCCATCAGGGAGCTTGACCTCATAACCCCAAGGCTCGCCGCTACGATAACCGCGATTGTCCAAAAAGTTAGCAGTGGAGGCGAGAGCATCAGGCACACTATTGACCAAATCACGACGACCATCACCATCAAAATCCACTGCCAATTCCAAAAAGGTACTTGGCATAAACTGCGTCTGCCCAAATGCCCCAGCCCATGAGCCTGTCATATCACTTGGCGCGATATCACCACGTTGGACGATCTTTAGCGCATTGGCAAATTCACCTTGAAAGTAGCTCTGACGACGATCAAAGCAAGACAAGGTGGCTAGAGATTCAAACAAAGGCTTTTTACCCAAAGTCTGCCCAAAGTTGGATTCCACGCCCCAAACGCCTAAAACATGCTCAGGCTTGACACCATAGCGCGATTCGATTTGGCGTAGGGTGTCGCCCCATTGACGCTTAGCGCGGATACCGTCCTCAACGCGCTCTTTGTCCACGAGTGCCGATAGATAATCCCAAACGTCCTTTTGAAATTCAGGCTGATAGTTGAGCGATTGAATCACGCTAGGATCTGGCTCATTCGGGCGGTAGTTATTAAAGGTGAAGCTATCGACTCCGCGAAACTTGCTAGAGTTTTTGAGTCCATCCAAGCACTGCTGAAACTCACTATTAGATAAGTAAGGGGCGTCAGGTTTGGCGGCCTGTGCGGTGCTGGCAAGACTGATACCAATAGCGGCAGTCAATAGTGAGAGAGTAGATATGCGCATGAAAATATCCTATAAGTGGCAAAAGTGTCCGTATGAGTAGAGTAATCAAGCGTTCAGTATGATAAAGATGCTTTAGAGTACCCAATCCTATGGATAAAGAAAAGATGTTGAATCACCTCGTTACTTCTTATCACTTTGTTGTCACCTTCTGGTGAGTTTTAACTAGTACTGATATCAAACAGGTGGTTTTATGGTAGTTAAATAGAGGTTTTTAGATACACTACCGAATGAGTTTTTTAATGCAAACCCAAAACCTCATCCAACTCCTTAACAAAGTCACGAATACGATCAGCATTTTTACCCAAGTCACTGCCACCTATACGTGATTTACTACGGATATCGAGCAGACGCTCATCACCTTGGTCTGTAACGCGTACGATAACATCATCTTGAAAGCCGAACCACACCGTCGTGTCTGTGGCTTCAACGATACCTGTACTCGTATCCGTATTGACCAAATCCCAGCCCAAATTATTTACTGCTTGTTCGCAAGCTTCTATCAATTCATTCTGCGATTGTGAGTAAGTAAGGGTTTGAATATCAGGATACGCGTCGCGCTGTTGCTCGGCGCTCTCGCTACCCGCGTATTCAACAGGGTTTGGTGCATCAGCACGTAGCGGGGCGATAGCGACAAACTGCGGCGGATTGATCATATCAGTTGAGATGTCGTGAATGGGAGGAACGCTTTTGGCGGTGCTCAGCATACCAAGGGGGATGATGATGGCAATCAAAGACAGAGTGACCGCTAGCAGGACACTAGAGATAGTCAGCGTCTCTCGCTTAAACAAAGCTTGAATAGTTAGCATAATCAACGCGATACCACCTGCCAGCATGCTAAAAGTAAAGCCTACAAAGGCGCTCCCTAGATCGACAATGCCAAACTTGTACAGGGGGCCTGGAAGTAGCACTAATAAAAAAGCAATCACGCTTATGAGACTGACGACAATTTTCATAAGGCTTCTCTTTGATTGATTCGTGGATCGCTTAATAGCCAAACGTGTTCAGTGACGCTAAGAGCGGCATTAGCATTTAGCGTCGAAGCATTATTTTCAAGCTCTGTGATGTGATAATCATTACTATAATACTGCTGTACTTGCTCACGGCTGACAGAAAATGGCGGGCCGTCTTTTTGGTTTTGATCATAATAAAGGGTAATCAATAGTTGCGTCGCATTACCGCTCACCTGACGGATCTGCTCGCTATATTTTAGTCGCATATCAGCTGGCATAGCGATTAGCGCGGCTCTGTCATAGACCGCATCAATGTGACCGATATCATCAGCCGTTAAGGCAAAGATATCAGCGACCCATAAAGTAATCATTTGATTTGCAAGCTTCCCTTGATAATATTTAATAGCGGAATTATCTGCATGCTGATGTACAGTTGGCGAGATATTTTGCTCAGCGAAGAAGGCTTGCACCGCGGATTCGACCAGCTCAATACCGACGACTTCATAACCTTGCTGCGCCAGCCAAGTCATGTCCAACGATTTACCGCTTAAAGGTACTAATATTCGGCTACCTTTTTTCAGTTTTAGGGCCGTAAAATATTTGAGCAACAGCGGATTGACCTCAGACTTATGAAAGCCAATACGACCCTGACCCCAACGCGCTTGCCAAAATTCTGCATTCATACCGTTTTTCCTAATCCTAAATCCTTCATCAGCGATTATCATACCGCTAAACGCAATAAAAAAGCCAAGCGTATTAACCCTTGGCTTTATCTGTCATTAACAGTTTTAAGCGTTTATGCGACCATGTATTGACTAAACTCTTTACGTAGTTTGGCAAGCTTGGGCGGAATTGAGAAGTTACAATACGCCTGATTAGGGTTTCTATTGAAGAAATCTTGATGCTCATCTTCAGCGGCGTAGAACTCAACAGCAGGATGCACTTCGGTGACGATGCCCAGACCCATGTCACGCAATTTGTTGATCGTGCGATCAACAGTAGGCTTTTGATCTTCGTCCGTATAGAACACTGCGCTACGATATTGGCTACCGACATCGTTGCCTTGGCGATCCATTGTAGTAGGATCATGAGTGGCAAAAAACACATCAAGGATCACTTCTAACGGTACGACAGACTCATCATACTCTACTTTGACGACTTCAATATGACCACTATTGCCGCCGCAAACCGCGCGATAATTGGCCGTAGCCGCATCCCCGCCCATATAACCTGAGACGACAGATTGCACGCCTTTTACCGATAAAAATACGGATTCGGTGCACCAAAAGCAGCCACCGCCTAATACGATCGTTTGCATATTTTTTCCTTTTATTATTAATGTGCGCTAGGGTCTTTATATGGTTGCAACTGCTTGATTTTCAATACTTCATTGCCCAAGCAATACCCATTTAGCTTAGCAGGCATGCCAAACGTAATAAGTAACAAACAGTAATGTTATAATGAGCTTTTGCTACCTCTACTGTCTGCAATGCGTACCAAGCAACGATACTGTCATAACGAGCCGTCTCATGAGCCAAGCCAAGCCTACTAGCAAACACGATACGATCTTTGATAAACCCTTTACCACACCACTCGATAAAGCGGCGCGCTTCTCTTTCGATGAGCAAGTGGTCGCCTGTTTCCCTGATATGATTCGCCGCAGCGTCCCAGGTTACGGTCAAGTGCTCGCTATGCTACCGATATTCGCCCGTCGTCATTGCAAATATCGTCAGCAAAACGACAGTGGGCAAAGAGTTAGCCGCATCTATGATTTGGGCTGCTCACTTGGTGGGGCAACAATGACGCTGGCAGGTGAATTTGCGCCACATGACTTGCAAATCAAAGCGGTTGATATCTCTCCAGCGATGACGACAGAGGCCAAAACTTTGCTAAGTGATAATTATCCTGAGCATGACATTGAAGTGATTACCGCTGATATTCGCGATATCGAGCTTGAGCCTTGCGATATGGTCATTTTAAACCTCACATTACAGTTCTTACCCGCAGCGGATAGGGTAGCGGTATTAGAAAATATTTATAATGCGCTAGAGGAGGGTGGCATACTGGTGCTGACCGAAAAGACCCATGCGCTTGATGAGCAGTATGATGCATGGCTGGTCGAGCGTTATTATGATTTTAAACGCGCTAATGGCTATAGCGAGATGGAAATTAGCGGCAAACGCAACGCGCTTGAGAACGTACTGATTACCGACACCTTAGACGAGCATCATCAGCGCCTACACCAAGTTGGTTTTAAGCGCCATCTGACGTGGTTTCAGTTTTTAAACTTTGTGTCTATTGTGGCGTTTAGATAGGGTGTTTGAATGTCTTGAATGATTTGGGGGAGCTAATCTCGCTTTTCGCTATTATCTGCTAGCTGGTATGAGGCGAGAGGCTAAGTTTTGGCGCGTCTCTTGCTCTGCGAGCCGCCCCAAACCAAGCCTTCGCAACTCATCCCACCCAGCAGGATAACCGCTACAATCGAGGCTAGCGGTGACATCGTTTTTTTTGCGACTATTTAGCGTGGTTTGGCAAGATGGTATCTACGCCTGATTCAAATTTGAGCATCGTTTGTAGGGTGTCGCCCCGCGCACCAATTTATAAAACCTAAGGTATAAATATGATTCCACCTATAGCTGAAAGAAAAATTCACGACGTATTAAAAAAGAAGATAAGCTTACAATCGTTTGAAAAATGGCTGTATGAAGATAATATACTAGAATCTAGTAATCCTAACTTGTATTTTGAGTTGATCTCTTTTTATTATACTTCTGAAGGGAGCTTCAATTATTTCTACGAGAATTTTGCAAAGCACGTTGGTTTTTACAAATTTGAAGCCGACCGACTAAAAGAATATCTACATTCAATTATAAATAGAGATAAAGACTGTGGCGATTCGATTTATATGACATATCACTTCTATCTCGATGGTTATGCTTTTTTTGATAAGATTGGAATGGTATATGGTGTCCGTCTAACAGATTTTGATACCTCAGTAGCAAACGATAATTTAAATAACATCTTAGATGAGTTTTATCCTGACATTATTGACGATGCTAAGAATTTATTAAGCTGGCTAGACGAAGGCAAAATTGTTTTTAAAGCTCATAGTAACAGTTATGACGTTTTTGAGTACGATGACTTTCGTAGTGAGGCTGAGATTTTGCAAGGACAGGCGTAGGATATATTCAAATCGATAACATAAGTAAATGTTCATGTCATTATCTTTGCTTATCGGTGCGCGGGGCGCACCCTACGAAAATTACAGAATATCGCTAAATGCTAAGCTTGAACAATGCTTCTTTTTTGCCGAGGATTAAGCAGAGCACTGCCCGAGTACAAAACGAAAACTATGCTTTGCTCTTGCCGAGAGTGAGCAAAGAAACAACAAAGCATTACTTCAATCGAGCGCGAGACGAAAGCTGCGCGCGAGGGACGAGCGCCGAATAAATCGGTAAAGAAAACCGTCCCCTGACTTGCATATTTGCCCATTATTAAAGCAAGCGATGTTGAGGCCAATCTTTTTGTCTTTATTGTTCCTCTTATAACGCTTATCTATCTAATCATAACTTAACGAAAATTGAAATTTTTATGACCAATCAAACCATTGCTAATGCCGAACGCGAACTATATCTAACCTTGCTAGCACTGGCGCAGCAGCAGCCGAGCGCTTATGAGTGGCTCAAGCACTTACCAACGTGGCTAGGTGATATAAAAGACAAAAGCCGCTACGCACATGCGCCAGCGTATCAAGCGGCCGTGGCGCGTTTGCCAGAGTTAACCGTCAATAGTGTCGATTTGGGTAGCGATACGTTAAAGATTGAGGCGAATCTTAGTGAGTCTCAGCGCAAACAAACAACGGCATTGCTCAAGCAGCTGATGCCGTGGCGTAAAGGGCCTTTTCAAATTGGGGGTCAAATTGGCGATGATGAGTCAGGTATCAAGATAGATACCGAGTGGCATAGTGATTGGAAATGGCAGCGAGTAGCGCCGCATTTGAGTGCGCTGAAAAATAGACGTATCTTAGATGTGGGCGGCGGCTCGGGTTATCACGGTTGGCGTATGGCAGGGGCGGGCGCGGATACGGTAATAATCGTTGATCCATCGTGTTTGTTTTATCATCAGTTTATGGCGATTCGGCATTTTGTCGGCGCTGCGGATAACTATCGTACCCATTATATTCCTGTGCCATTAGAAGCTTTGCCTGAGCACAGCCAATTGTTCGATACCGTATTTAGTATGGGCGTGCTGTATCATCGCCAGTCCCCTTTTGAGCATTTGCAGCAGCTTAAAGGGCAGCTAATTAAAAGCGGCGAGCTGGTACTTGAGACTCTAGTGATTGAAGGCGATGCCAATACCGTACTGGTGCCGCATGAGCGTTATGCACAGATGAATAACGTATATTTTTTGCCGTCCGTCGCAGCATTAATCGGTTGGTTAGAAAAAGCAGGGTTTCGTGAGGTGCGCTGCGTTGATGTTGATGTGACGACAACAGCAGAACAGAGAGCAACGGAGTGGATGACGTATCAATCGCTGGCAGACTTTTTAGATCCTAATGATCGGGCAAAGACCTTAGAAGGCTATCCTGCCCCAATGCGTGCGACCCTCATTGCCAAAAAATAATACTAATAAGCTATGCCCAATCACAAATCACAGACTCTCTTATAATTGTGCTGACTGCTCATTGCTCAGTTGCAAGGACGCCCTATGGCAAGCTTACTAAAGACTTTGAAGAATGACTGGTCGCTGTCCGCTTCGGTCGCAGGCTTCTTAGCCGTGCTTATCGCTTATGCTGGGCCGCTAGTGATATTTTTTCAGGCGGCGCAAGCTGCACAAGTGTCCGATGCGATGATGGCGTCTTGGATTTGGGGTATCTCCATCGGCGCGGTGATACCGGGCATTTATCTATCGATTACATACAAAACGCCTATCGTTGCCGGCTGGTCAGCACCCGGTACAGCGCTACTGGTGACTTTGTTCCCGCAGATGAGTATCAACGAGGCAGTCGCGGCTTATATCATCTGCGCTATTGTAGTGTTCTTAGTTGGGATCACAGGGTCATTCGATAAGCTATTGCGCTTGATTCCTAATGGTATCGCAGCTGGCATGATGGCAGGTATCTTGTTTCAGTTTGGACTAGATTTGTTTGTGGCGACGGATACTATGCCCGTCATTGTCTTTAGTATGCTGGTGTGTTATTTATTTGCTAAGCGCTACACGCCGCGCTATACCATGATTTGGGTGTTATCCTGCGGCGTCGTCTTAAGCCTGCTGTTTGGCAAAATGAATCCTGTCGATATCGATTTGGCAATTACGATACCGACCTTTATCGCCCCTGAGTGGACATGGCGCTCGGTATTTAATTTGGCCATTCCGCTGATTCTGGTCAGCCTAAGCGGTCAGTTCTTGCCAGGCATGGCGATCTTGAGATTAAGTGGCTATGAGATACCAGCAAAGCCTATTGTCAGCAGCTTTGGTATTGCCTCGTTAGCGGTCGCCTGCGTTGGCGGTATCACTGTGACCTTGGGCGCTATTACCGCCGCTTTGTGCACGGGCAAGGACGCCCATGAAGACAAGGGCAAGCGCTATATCGCAGGTATCGCTAATAGCTTGTTTTATTTACTCGGTGGGCTGTTTGCGGGCAGTATCGTGGCGGTATTTAGCTTATTGCCCAAAGAGCTGATCGCAGCGCTGGCGGGCCTTGCGCTCATTGGCGCCATCTCTGCCAATATCCATATCGCTATGAGGGATGAGGCGCAAAGGGATTCGGCGTTGATTACTTTTATGGCGACCGCCTCTGGCATGCAGTTCTTAGGATTAAGCTCAGTATTTTGGGGCGTGGTTATCGGTATGATTGCACATTATGTACTGACCAAAAAACGCCTGCTGCCTATGTTTGTAAAGCCATAAACCAATAAAAATAAAACTGATTTTGACCAGTAGCTGTAATAAGATAACAATGAATGCTCTTAAAAGTGAGTCTATGATGCGTCAGCTATCAAAACGATTCGTTGTACAAAATCAGCTTGTCAAAGCGCTTAGTGCTAGTGTATTAGGCCTAATACTGAATAACGCGTACGGGGCTTACGGCGATCCTTTTGAGGGCAGTGGTTTTGTCAGCGATGACTGGCATGTGATCTGCGACAATACCTTGACTTGCCGTGCGGCGGGGTATACGCAGGAAACTGCCGAATGGCGCAGCAGTATTATGATGACTGTAGCGGCAGGCGAGAAAATACCCAGCACACAGGTAGTATTAAACTACTGGGAGTCATCAAACGAAATCATCGCTCAAATTGAAGGGCAAAACGATTCTGTTGAGTTGTGGCTCGATGATCAATACTTCGGTAAGGTGGACTTAAATACTGATGAGATGGGCCGGGGAAGATTGACGACTGCTCAAACTAAGCAGCTTATTGATAAGGCTCGTAAGCATACAAAAATAGTATTTAAGAGGGGCGAGTATCAATGGCAAATATCAGATAAAGGTATGAGGGCAGTATTATTGAAGTTGGACGAAACACAAGGAAGAGTCGGGACGCCGATCGCTTTGGTGAGTAAACGGCACTCCAAACAACAGGTACCAAAAACGGCTATAGCCAAACCTGTGATCAAAAAAGCGTTTGCTTATTCAGATAAAAATAATCAGCCGATCTCTGCCTCAAGGCTAACCTACCTGCAAAACAATATTAGCAAATGGGTCGATATTGATGCCGAGTCACTAATGGGCTCAGAGCAGATTATGGGTGATTGCGAGCTTGTCAATCCAAAAACGCAAGTCTATCAAAGCAGACAAGAATATAGCTCAAGCCTGCTTGGCTGGGAGTTTATACCAGTAGATAAGCAGTACACCCTAGCCGTGCATAGTTGCTGGACTGGCGCTTATAATTTTGGTGCAGGGTATTGGCTGATTGATCATCGTAAACCTAGCAATCCTAAGCTTATTACGACCGCAGGCAGTGACTATCATGAGGGTAAAATAATTGCTGCGCACAAAGGACGAGGCTTGGGCGATTGCTGGTCGATGACGAATTGGCTTTGGGACGGCAAAACGTTTGCCAAAACCCGTGAGATGACTACAGGTCTATGCCGACTCATAGAAGCAGGCGGCGCATGGCAGATGCCGACTTATGTCAGCGAAGTCATTAAACCTAACCAATAAACCATTTGTTAAAGGCAACTTCTAATAATAATTTGAGTAAAAAGCCTACAAATCCTGCACCTAAAGCCAAGAAAATCCAAAAGGTGCCTGCGCGTCCTGCATCCGACTTTTTGGAGATATCCCACATAATAAAGAACAAAAATGCGATAAAGATCGGTAGTAAAACGTAAAGTCCCCAACTGGTGACGGTGCTAGCAGCGATAGCAAACATAGTTATATCCTATATCAGGCAAAATTATTAAAACGCATTATAGCGTGTAACCTTACTGATATGCGTCTAACCGTGCTTTGATACAATACAAACGCGACAAACTATACGACTAATGGGTCATCTACAGAGGTGTTTTATTCGATGCAAAATAGCGACGCCTTTTGTAGTTGCCAGCCTGAACCAAGAAATAAAATGTGACGCTATTTTTTGTATTAAAGATGCAATCGATCCTAAAGGTTGTTATATTTACCAGTTATCCATATTTCGCGCCCTTTTTGCGCCTTTTATTTATTTGAGTTACTAGTCCTATGTCACAAGCCCAAATCGACACCTTAGCGCAATTGTTTGATACTGCTGCGCAAACGCTAAAAGATCAAGGCATCTTGCCTGCTGATTGGCAAAACAATAGCCAAATTACTCGTACCAAAGACACCGCTCATGGCGACTTTGCCAGTAATATTGCCTTGAGTGCGGCAAAAGCGGCTAAAAAAAACCCGCGCGAATTGGCGCAAAGCATCGTCGATGCATTGCCTGATAATCAAGACATTCGCCAAGTAGATATTGCAGGGCCTGGTTTTATCAATGTGTTTTTAAATAGCGATGCTAAATTTGCCGTGTTAAACGACATCTTCGATAAAGGCGCACGCTTTGGTCTTAGCGATCAGTTTGAGGGTCAAAAGGTGCAAGTAGAGTTTGTCTCTGCCAATCCAACCTCGAGTCTGCATGTTGGTCATGGGCGCGGGGCGGCATTTGGTATGAGCGTTGCCAACCTGCTAGAGGCCGTCGGTTATGACGTCACGCGCGAGTATTATGTCAATGACGCGGGTCGTCAAATGGACATCTTGGCGACCAGTACTTATTTGCGTTACTTACAAGCCAATAATGAAACGGTTGTATTTCCATCGAACGCTTATGTGGGTGATTATGTCCGCGATATTGCAGAGACGATAAAAGCAGAACAGGGTGATAAATACGTGCAGCGCTTTGCCGATATCGTCATAGATGTGCCCGCAGACGCGCATTATCAAACCAACGCGGCAGGTGAGCAGGAATTGATATCTGGTGATAAAGAGGCGCATATCGATGGTTTGATTGCTAATAGCAAAGCATTGCTTGGTGATGACTATGCGCTGTTTTTGGATGCGGCTCTAAATGGTATTTTGGCGGATATCAAAGATGATCTCAACGACTTTGGCGTGCGCTATGAGTGCTGGTTTCATGAGCGCTCTATCGATGCTGATATCGAGCCTGTGCTACAAATCTTAGAGGATAAAGGCTATCTATATGAGAAAGACGGCAATATCT
The DNA here is from genome assembly GCF_052258425.1 of Psychrobacter sp. T6-4. Taxonomy (NCBI): domain Bacteria; kingdom Pseudomonadati; phylum Pseudomonadota; class Gammaproteobacteria; order Moraxellales; family Moraxellaceae; genus Psychrobacter; species Psychrobacter sp. T6-4. The sequence continues at coordinate 65,263 of NZ_JBQQEZ010000014.1, read as the reverse complement.
GGTTTAAATCGACAGACTTTGGCGATGAAAAAGATCGGGTAGTACGCCGCGCTAATGGTCAAACCACTTATTTTGCCTCAGATATTGCGTATCACAAAAACAAATTTGATCGCGGCTTTGATAAAGTTATTAATGTCTGGGGCGCTGACCACCACGGTTACATTCCGCGCGTGAGAGCGGCGCTACTCGCTTTAGGAATCGATGCCGATCGCCTTGATGTAGTACTAGTGCAGTTCGTTGCCCTATGGCGCGGCGATGAAAAAGTACCGATGTCATCGCGTAAGGGCGAGTTTGTGACCTTGCGTGAGCTGCGAGGCGAGGTCGGTAATGATGCGGCGCGTTTTTATTATGTGGCGCGCAAACCTGAGGTGCATGTGGACTTCGATTTAGAGCTTGCTAAGTCGCAAAGTAAAGACAATCAAGTCTACTATATTCAATATGCTCATGCGCGTATTTATCGCGTGCTCCAAAAGCTAGAAGATAATGGTCTAAGCGTAGATGATACTATCGGCGTACAGCAGCAGCATCTGCTGACCTCTCCTAGCGAAGAGGAGTTGATTAAACTGCTTGGGGCTTATCCGGCAACGCTACTACGCGCAGCAACGGGTTATGAGCCGCACATACTTACCAATTACCTCAAAGAGTTGGCAGCGCTGTTTCATGGCTGGTATGACCGTGATCGTATCCTGCCATTGAGCCTGACATCAGGGGCAACGCCAAATCAGGAGGAGCTTGATATGATGCAAGCGCGCCTGCATCTATCCAAAGCGGTCAGGCAAGTACTGGCTAATGGTTTGGGTCTGCTTGGACTATCAGCACCGACTAGCATGTAGCCCTGCTATAGACCCAAATCCATGAATAATTCAGCAAGTGCGCTTGTACTTGTTGATATAATGCCCTGATGTTAAAGGCTCTTTGTTAGAAAATCGCTCAGGAGAAAGATCCATGCTCGCCAAAAAACCAAGAGGCGCCACCCAAAAGCGCAAATCAAGTAGCGTATCAGGCTTATTGTGGATGCTCGTTGGCGCAATACTAACGCTGATGATCGGGGTGTTTTTGTACTTATCGCCTTTGTTTGATTTTAGCCCCGCAGGTAGCGGCGCAGAATCCGATCCTGATCGGCAGGTACAGCCGCGTGTGGATACCGATACCGACAATAGCGACTACGAGTTCTATGACATCTTGCCCAATCAAGAGATGGCGACTATACCGGACGAGGACTTGGGCGAGTTTGACGATCAGATTGGCAATATTAATGACTTTGAGCCGGACGTCGTAGTCAACCAGCCCGATACTCAATCTGAAAACCCTGCAGACACAGGCAATTTCGGTATCGCTGAGAGTACAACGATAGAGCCTGCTCGCGGCAATAGCAATGCTGCTAATAGCGACAATGATATCGTTATCGTTGAAGAAAATACGACTTACGATGGGTCGCCCCCTGCTAATAATACGACCTCTAATAGAGCAACTGAGACAGGGACGGCAAGTGTACAAAGAGCGGCGCCTGCAGCTACTTATATTTTGCAGATCAACAGCTTTGGTAATGCGGACGAGGCCGATCGCCGCCGCGCGCAGGTGTTGATGGCAGGCGTGGATGCTAGAGTGGTCAAAAATACCACAGGTAACGACTTGCCTATCTATCAAGTCATCTCACGACCTATGAATAACAGACAAGCGGTTGCAAGCGCTCAGCAGCGCCTACAAAATAACGGTATCGACTCTATCATCGTCGAGCAGCGCCGCTGAACTACAGCAGTTCTTTTAAAAGCGTCAATAGGGCGCTTTTTTTAGCTTCTTTTTTTGACTTATTTCTTTCTTAAGAGTATGAGTATAACTATGACATCATCACCTTTAGCTGCGCCTCCTAGCGCTATCAAAGCTTTTTTTCAAAAGTACTTTATCGATGCTTTTACCGGTATGGCGCTTGGGCTATTTGTGACCCTTATAGCAGGATTGATTATCTCGCAGATTGGTGGCTGGCTTAACTTACCCTCGCTAGTGGCTGTCGGCAAATTGGCCTCTATTTTAATGGGTGCAGGTATTGGTGTTGGAATCGCTTACTACCTTAAAGCACCGACACTGGTTATGCTGAGCTGCCTAGTCGCTGGTATGCTAGGCGCGCATTCTGAAGCGCTAATGGCAGGAACTTTATTTACCCCGCAAGTTGGCGGGCCTGCTACTTTTATCGCCCTGCCTGGCAATCCAATAGGCGCTTATCTGGCTTCCGTCTTCGCTTACCGCGCCGGCACCTGGATTGCAGGCAAGACCAAGCTAGATATTTTATTAGTGCCGTTACTTGTATGCGCAGTTGCCCTCGCGGTCTGTGCGCTACTTAATCCGCCTGTTGTCGCAGCGGTCAATGCTATCGGGCAGGGCATTCAAGCGGCGACAGAGCTGCAGCCGCTACTGATGGGAATTGTGATAGCAGTCGTCGTCGGTATCTTACTGACACTGCCGACATCTAGTGCAGCGATTTGTATTGCCATTGGACTGGGCGGTTTAGCAGGCGGGGCGGCGGTCGTTGGCTGCGCGGCACATATGATTGGCTTTGCGGTCGCCAGCTTTAAGGACAATGGGTTTAGCGGTGTTATCTCACAAGGTTTGGGTACGAGTATGCTACAGATCCCTAATGTCCTCAAAAAGCCTTTAATCTTATTGCCTGCCGTTATCGCTAGCGCTATCGTTGGCCCTATCGCAACGGTCGTCTTTGAGCTGGCTTGTACAGCGACAGGGGCGGGTATGGGTACAGCTGGATTGGTCGGTGTGTTTGGGGTAATTGAAGCCTCAAAAGAAATTATGAGCACAAGTCAGATGTGGACGGCTATTATCCTATTGATGTTTGTGTTGCCTGCTGTTATCGCAGGACTCGTCGCTTATGGAATGCGCCGTATGGGCTGGCTGGTTGCTGGTGATATGAAACTGCCTTAATTGTATAAGTCTAGAAGTACTCAAAAATAAAACCCCAGCCATATTTGATGGCTGGGGTTTTTGTATAAAAATTCATACCTAAAAGGTTTTTATCCAAAAATTTTAAGCTTGGTGCGTTTTGGCAGGTCTTTTACCTTTTAATCTACGCGATAATTTATTGACATCATTTAACACTTGACTATAACGCGCAGGGAATACCCGTTGTAGCGCGTCTATCACTTTGGCATCGTTACCGATTAAGCAGCGCGGCTGATTGGTTGCCGCTGCCTGCAAAATAATCCAAGCCGCTTGGCTGGCATCAAACTTTAAAAATTTATTGAACTTTTTGATAGCATCATTGCTAAGACCGATATCAATAATACTGTCGTTACCGCGCGCACTATTAGCAATATTGGTCTTGATACCACCTGGATGAATACAAGTCGCTGACACGCCGCTTTGCTGAATATCTAACTCTTGACGCAAGCTCTCAGTAAAACCGCGCACCGCAAATTTGCTGGCGTTATAAGCAGATTGTGAAGGCTGCGCAGTTAAGCCAAACAGGCTTGAGATGTTAATAATATGGCCATGCTCTTTGAATTGTCGTGAGCTTTTGTTTTGAATGCTATTACTGTCAATCGCGCTAGCTTTGACGCTGTTTTTTATCAAAGGTAAAAACGCCTTAGTACCATAGACGACGCCCCAAAAGTTGATATCCATGACCCACTCAAGCTCACTAATACTACTGCCTTCAACCGTTGAGTACAGTGCTACTCCTGCATTGTTAAAGATAAAATTTACCTTACCATGATCGCTCATGACCTCATCCGCCCAAGCTTCAACCGCCTTGTTATCTGAGACATCCAGCATCGTAGTTGTGACTTTTATATCATAACCAACCAGTAGATCCTTGGTTTGCGCCAGTTGCTCGGCATTGATGTCTGATAATGCCAGATGACAGCCCATCTGCGCTAAATGAAGCGCCAGCTCGCGGCCCATACCGGAGCCGGCACCCGTGATAGCAGCGACATGATCGCGATAATAAGAGTCAATATCTTGATCTTGATGGGATGAAAAGGGCAGTTGCTGACGCAGCGAGCTTGCCACAGCGGTAACGTTGTTAAGCATGATGAACAATCCTTTGTGTAATAACCTTTGTGTGATAAATGACAATCGTATACGACTTTAATAAATAATAGAACAAAAGTGGTGATTGTAGATTAGCATAGTTTACGATTAGGGCTGACAAGGATTGATAAACGCCACTGTCATTTTATAAATGTCATTATGCCAAGTAAAACAAAAACAGCGCGCAATAAAAAAGCGCCTAGCTAGTGCTAAGCGCTTGTTAATACTAATAACGACATCTACAAGTATAATAACCAGTTAAGCAATTTTAGGTATTTTACCTTCGTTAATCACTTCTTCATCTACCATAACCGTCTTGGCATTTTTCATCGACGGCAGCTCATACATAGTCTCAAGCAGAGCATTCTCAACGATAGAGCGCAGACCACGAGCACCTGTTTTACGCTCCATGGCTTTTTTGGCGATAGCGTCAAGCGCTTCATTGGTAAAGCTAATGTCAGCGCCTTCCATATCGAATAGATACTTATACTGCTTAACTAGAGCGTTCTTAGGCTCAGTTAAGATCTGTACCAGTGCTTCTTCATCCAGCTCTTTTAGCGCCGCGAGTACCGGCAGACGACCAATCAATTCTGGAATTAGACCAAACTTAATCAGATCCTCAGGCTCAACTTGTTGTAGCAAATCTGAGCTGCGCGCGCTGTCATCTTTTGAGCTGACATCGGCGTTAAAACCGATACCGCCTTTTTCAGTACGCTGCTGAATGACTTTATCGAGACCTGCAAACGCGCCACCAACGATGATAAGGATATTGCTAGTATCGACTTGGATCAGCTCTTGCTGTGGATGCTTACGACCACCGTGCGGCGGGATAGCAGCAACCGTACCTTCGATAAGTTTAAGCAGAGCTTGTTGCACGCCCTCACCTGACACATCACGGGTGATAGACGGGTTATCGCCTTTTTTACTAATCTTGTCGATCTCATCGATATAGATGATACCTTGTTCGGCTTTACCTACGTCATAGTCTGAGGCTTGTAATAACTTTTGTACGATGTTTTCAACATCTTCACCAACATAACCGGCTTCGGTCAATGTCGTGGCATCTGCCATCGCAAAGGGCACATCAAGCAGACGAGCCAAGGTTTGCGCGAGCAATGTCTTACCAGAGCCTGTGGGACCAATCAGTAAGATATTACTCTTAGCCAACTCGACCATCGCATCATCAGCGCCGATCTTAGCTTTTTTACTATCGCGTGCTAAAGTTTGGCTCACTTTGAGACGCTTATAGTGATTATAAACTGCTACAGATAGCGCTTTTTTGGCAGCGTCTTGTCCGATAACGTATTCATCGAGCTTGGCGCGTAGCTCTTTTGGCGTCGGTAGTTTTTTATTGACCCACGAGGTATCAATCTCGCTATCATCGTCAGTTTCGACATCACTATCGGCGATCAGGTCGGTGCACAGCTCAATACATTCATTACAGATATTGGCATCGTCAGCGGCAATCAGCTGCTTGACATCACTTTTGGCTTTACCGCAAAACGAGCAGTGCGGGGTTTTGTCATCTGCCATATACAGGCGCTCCTAAAATTTAGTCTTGTATTGCGTAACTAGGCTTTTGATAAGTAAAAAAAGCGTCAGTCTTTATAATGAGTCAGGGCGGCGCTCTAATACTTCGTCAACCAAACCGTACTCTTTGGCTTCTTTTGCGTCTAACCAGTAATCACGCTCGACGTCTTTTTCGATTTTCTCGACCGGTTGACCGGTACGCTCTGCCAAAATCTGGTTGAGACGGTCGCGAGTTTTTAGGATTTCACGCGCATTAATCTCGATATCAGTCGCCTGACCTTGCGCGCCGCCTGAGGGCTGGTGAATCATAACGCGAGAGTTAGCTAGCGCATAACGCTTGCCGCGTTCGCCCGCCGCGAGTAAGAATGAACCCATGCTATAAGCGCCGCCCATACAGATGGTCGACACCTCAGGCTTAATAAAGTTCATAGTATCAAAGATAGCAAGGCCTGCACTTACCGAACCGCCTGGCGAGTTAATATACAGATGGATATCTTTGTCAGGGTTTTCAGCTTCTAAGAATAAAAGCTGCGCCACGATTAGGTTGGCCATGTGATCTTCAACTTGACCGGTCAAAAAGATAACACGCTCACGCAATAGACGTGAGAAGATATCAAACGAGCGTTCGCCGCGCGCTGATTGCTCAACGACCATAGGGACGAGAGCGGCTTGAGGGCTGCTTTGGATGTGCTTCGCTTCGTTGTGAGCACTCATCAGCATATCAAAATGGGGGTTGGCAGTGATGCGATCATAATCTGTCATAAAAGATCCTATTTATAAGTCTAAAAACATGAGCACTACGATGAATGAAAGTATCATAACTTTTTTATATTCATAATAGTGGAGTAATCCTGTGAAAAAGTAAAATGGTTCCCTATTAATAGGGCGCGTATGCTCAGTTATCAAGGGCACAGACGACAAGATCGTTAATAAAAATGCCCTAACAGCAAGTGTCAGGGCATTTTTATTACTTCAAGCATTTATAACAAACTGCTCAATTACATTGCTTGCTGCTGCTGTTGCTGGGCCGCTAGCAAGTCTTGGTAGCTGACTTCTTTGTCAGTGACTTGACCTTGCTCAATTAAGTAATCAACCACTTGGTCTTCTAGAACGACAGACTCGATGTTCGCGCGTTGCTGCTTATCATTGGTGTAGTATTCAATGACCTCGTTTGGATCTTCGTAGTTTTCAGCCGCTTCTTTAATAAAGGTCTCAACGCGGTCTTGATCGACTTCGATACCTTTAGTATCGATGACGCGAGCGACGATGATACCTAAGCGCGCTGCACGTAGTGCTTGCTCTTCAAACAGCTCATTTGGCAGCATATCTTTATCGAAGCTATCAGCATTCGCGCCGAACTGCTGAGAGAAGCGCTGCATCATCATGTTGCGCTGACGATCAATCTCTTGCTCTAGCATAGCGCTTGGTACATCAAACTCGTTCTTTTCTAACAGGGCATCAAAAGTAGCTTGTTTAACTTGGCTACGCGCGGCGTTCTTGATTTCGCGTTCCATGTTTTTGCGGACGTCATCTTTTAACTTATCTACGCCGCCCTCGGTCACGCCAAATAGCTCAAGGAACGCATCATCAATCTCAGGAAGCTTAGATTTTTCGACCAGTTTTACATTGATTTTGAACTGAGCTTCTTTGCCAGCTAAGTTTTCAGCTTGGTAATCTTCTGGGAAAGTTACGTCGATGACTTTTTCCTCCCCAGCTTTCATGCCTTTGATACCCTCTTCAAAACCTGGGATCATCTGACCACTACCGATAACCAGTTTGAAGTCCTCGCTTGAGCCGCCTTCGAATTTTTCGCCATCGATTGAGCCTTCAAAGTCAAAGGTCACTTGATTGTCTTTTGCCGCTTTGCCTTTTTTCTCAACGAACTCCTGGCGCTGCTTTTGTAAGTTTTCAATCATCGTATCGACGTCTGCGTCAGCGACGCTTGCGGTATGACGCTCCACTTCGATCTCATCGATACCTTGCACGTCAACTTCTGGGAAGATCTCAACAGTGGCTTGGTACACTAAAAAATCATCTTCTAGTTTGACATCATCGATATTTGGCATGCCAACGGCGCGGATGTCTTCAGATTTGATCGCTTCAAAGACAGTATCACGGATGACATCGTTGATAACTTCTTGCTGAATGCCCGCGCCATACTGTGAGCGGATGTGCGACATCGGCACGTTACCTTTACGAAAACCATCAATCTTGGCAGTTTTTGCCACTTGACGGATACGGCCTTCGACTTTGTTTTGAATCTTTTCGACCGGGACTTTGACCGTGAGCTGCGTTTCTTTATTAGACAGCTTGTTGGTTGTGACTTGTAAATCTGTAGACATGTTCATTACACCTTTAGGATTAAAATAAGAGTGGACAATCACGCCTCAAAAATCGATAGCCCTGATTGCCGTTGAAATCAAAAATAATAGGGGATAGCAGTTACCAAATGGGTATCACTATCAGATAACGCTTATTACCCGCTGATTGGCTGTATAATAAAACCTTTTGCTCTATTACCAGCACCAACAGCGTCTTTAAACAAAATTTAAAAGTAGAACAGTATAATCTATCTGCTAATTAAAGTAAAAGTTATCTGTTTTTAGAGTCAAACTGAGCTTATACTGAGCTTATTACGAGGGTAATTGCGTTAATAGCTGACGGATAGCTTGACCACGATGGCTGATTTGATTCTTGGTAGCCGCGTCCAAACTTGCTGCACTCGCTTGCAACTTGGGTAGCCAAAACAGCGGATCATAACCGAAACCGCCCTCGCCGAGTGGTGCTTCCAGTATCTCACCTCGCCACACTCCCTGCGCGATAATTGGCAATGGATCATCCGCGTGACGCACGAGTGCTAATACGCAAACGAACTGAGCTTTTATAGCCGTATCTGGACTTTGCGCCCGTATAGGCTGCAAATCGGTAATGAGCTTGGCGTTGTTTTTGGCATCATTACCATGCTCGCCTGCAAAGCGCGCAGAGTGAATACCTGGCGCGTTGCCGAGCACCGGCACGCATAGTCCTGAATCATCAGCAATGGCAGGCAGGCCACTAATACGGCTGGCATGACGCGCTTTTATAATGGCGTTCTCTATAAAACTCAGTCCATCCTCAATCGCATCTTCAATACCCAAATCGCTCTGCGGAACAATAGTGATATCTAAATTCGCTGCGGCAAATAGCCTATTAAATTCAGCCAATTTGCCTTTGTTATTACTAGCGAGAATCCACTTGTCTTGAGTATGAGCCGTTGAGTGGTGCGGCAAGCTTAAGTTTGGCATAAAGGCAGTCGTCCATATTCTGTTTATAAGTTAATAAGTTGGGCTACAAACTGGAGTCTATAACAATCGGTAACGGATATTCGCGCTAGCAGTTGTTATACTAGCCGCCAAGCTACAGTGAATGTTAGCTTATAACTGCTGATTTAAGTACAACGCTTAAATCCTCTGGTTTTGATTACATTATGTTTAGAGTGCTTTGTTTAGTACATAAAAGCATTTTCTAAATTTATAATTTTGAGCGAAAATTCATTACAATAAACTCAGCCAATTTAGCCTCTCCTCTTTATATACGGCGTTAATCAGCTTTATATATGAGCGGCTAGAAATAGCAAGGATAAAATAATTATGTCAAATATTACCCTACCAGACCTACCGTATGCAAAAGACGCACTAGAGCCACATATCAGCGCAGAGACGCTAGAGTATCATCATGACAAGCATCATGCCGCTTATGTTAATAAGTTAAAAGATTTGCTACCAGGTTCTGGTTATGAAGACAAAACATTGCCAGAAATCATCGAAGGCACTGCCAAAGATGATAGCAAGCAGACGATGTTTAACCAAGCCGCACAAGTGTGGAACCATACGTTTTACTGGAACTGCATGACGCCTGACAACGGCGGCGGCGAACCTACTGGTGATCTAAAAGGTAAAATCGAAGAAGATTTCGGTAGCTATGATAAGTTCCGTGAAGAGTTCAAAAACGCAGCAACCTCACAGTTCGGTTCAGGTTGGGCGTGGCTAGTCACTGATAAAGTCGGTGGTAAGCTGTCAATCATGAAAACAAGCGATGCTGATAACCCCTTAGCGCATGACAAAATCGCGGTATTGACTTGTGATGTGTGGGAGCATGCATACTATATCGATTATCGTAACCGTCGTCCTGATTATGTCGATACGTTCTTAGACAAGCTAGTAAACTGGGACTACGCCAACGCAAAATATAAAGGTCAAGAAGCAGGTAACGAAGGTCGCTCATAGGACTTAAGTACTTGATTGATAAAAAAGAGGACGCCGTTTGGTGTCCTTTTTTTGGTTTAGTTTTTTAGATAGTTGTAGGGTATGGTTAGCGCAGCGTAACCCACCATTGAAAGTTAATTCAAATCTCAAAATTTTTGTAGGGTGCGCCCCGCACACCAACGCATAAGCATTAAAAAATAGATTGAAGGTAATTATCTACGGCAATTTTACTACTTCCAACTTATTTAAAAAATAATACTTTTAACTCCAAGATTTGGTTCTTAAATGGTGCGCGGGGCGCACCCTACGCGACGCTTCCTAGTTCTAGTGAAATATACTTTATCTAAAATTAAGAGTGGCTTAAGCGAATCGACCCTCACCAAAGAAAGCTAAGTCTTTATCTAACTCACACCAATTAGCTTTATAGTCAGTATATATTTGAGCATCAATGGTTACTGGAATATCATCATCAAACAAGGCGATGGCTAATTCTATCTGTTCTAGTGAAGCACCTTTAACACGAAAGCCCAAGCTTGAGCCACACTGACTACAGAAGCTGCGAGTCGTGCCATTTGCAGCGACAAATTCTTTAAGTAATGATTCTCCTGACAGCCATTTTAATCCTTGGACACTCACTAAAGTGCCAAATGCTGCGCCATGAAATTTACGGCACATTGAGCAATGACAGTTTGCAGCTTGATTGCTAAAACCCGTCACAGAAAATTGGATACCTTCACATAAGCAAGATCCTTTATACTCTTTATTCATAATATTCTCTTTCCTTCATCAATCAGTTTTTGTAGGGTGCGCCCCGCGCACCAACGCATCAGTATTAAAAGATAGATTGAATACAATCATCTATGTCAATTTTGCTACTTCAAAATTATTCAAAAACAATGCTTTTAACTTCAAAATCTGGTTCTTAAATGGTGTGTGGAACGCACCCTACGCGAGATTGCGATAATTTAACTTAATTCAGCCTCAGCTTCAGCCTCAATCAACCAAAACCCAATCCTCATCAACAACCGATTCATCAAACACTCTTTCAAACCCTTGCTTTACGAGTTCAAGTCGCGATACTTCTGGCTCGTTTTTGTCTCTAACAATAGGCGCGTCTATCGGCATCATAGCTTTCCACTTTGCATCCTGCTTATCCTTACTCGCTAACACAAAACTAAAGAAAGCCGTGTCGCCAGCCATCATGCGTAGATCATCAACGACTAATTGCGTGCTTTGCTCTTCGGCTTTATCGATAGGCATTTGTGTTCGATAACCTGTCCAATCTCCAGAGAACCAATCAAGCCGATTGGCATAATGCTGGCTAGACGCTGGCAAGTTTGCTTGTAGATTCTGAGAATTATCATATTGCGTCAGATAACGATACTCAGGTAAACGGCTATCTAGGACACTACCGCGTATTTCAATCAATCTATTTTGCTCATCTTCAGCGACGGATCGAAACATCAGAATCGTTGGCAGCATAGGCATGGTTTTGATGCGAGTGATATTATCTATTTTAGCCGCTGCTAGCGTTTGCTGAGCTTTGTCTTGAGCATAATATTTTAGACCTAGCGATAATAATAAATAGCTACTACTGACAACGAGCATCCACAGCGCAAAACGCTGACAATTTGCGAGTAAACCTTTTTTAAAAATACCAAGATTACGCCCCTTTATGATTCCAATAATCATGGCGATAAGCAGCGGCAAAGTATAAAGCGGATCGATAATAAAAATGGAGGCAATGCTAAAAGGGGTCAGCGCTAACGACTCTTGCAATGGCCACAGTAGTTGTGTGCCATAAACGGTAAAGCTGTCTAAGATCGGATGGGTCGTCAGTGCTAAAGTCATGGCAGCAGCTAAGCGTTTACCCGAGTAGGGCAGAGGTATACCGTGCCATTGATGATAGCGAGTAATCAACCATGAGCCGATTAATCCGACAGCAGTTAGGACAATGAGCGAATGACTAAAACCGCGATGGTAGGTCATGTTGCTAATGGGATCACCGTAGCGAATAAGTACGTCCAAATCTGGTAGCGTGCCGAGCATTGCACCGTATAGATAGGCTTTGCGACCTTGGTATTTACCGAGGAGTGCGCCTTGGACGCTCGCACCTAGGACGATTTGACTGAGTGAATCCATTGGTTTTGACTGGCTCTTTCAGAAGATTTTAGGAATAGGTTTGTGGGTTGTAAGTATTTAAAAATTAGTTTTTCATCTATAGTTATTTTTTAAAATCAATTTTTGTTTTCGGATAATATGAATTTGCATAGTGGTTTGCTGGGCTAAAGCCACAGCCTACAAAGAGCTTATGTTTATAATCCTACAATACTTCAAACCCAAACTTACCCAGCGCTTCTCGTAGCATCGCAATATTATAATAAGCATGCGCATTGACGGTGTTTTGAAAGAAGATATATAACGTATCGAAATGCTGGCGCTGATTGGCGATCGCTTGTGCCCAGTCCTGCATTTCCGCCTCAGTGTAGCGATAATCATGACGGTCGCTCGCACTCATCGCATCCCACCAGCCCGTATTATTGCCGTGCATCCGCAGATAGCCAGTGCGCTGGGTAAATATCAATCGCGAAGGCGGTAGACCATTGACCTTAGGGTAGTCGACGCTACACCAAATGAGACCTTGCTCTGTAAAGCTATCGACCACTTGCGGGGTGTGCCAGCCATTATGACGAAACTCGACCGCTAGCGGATACCCGCCAAACCAGATGACGAGATTGGCAAGATACAGCCTATGCTCGCGCGTACGATCAAAGCCATGCGGGAATTGCAATAATAATGGCGCTAAGCAATCGGCTTCAATGAGTGGCGTTAAGGCGGTGAGAAAAGCCCCAGCATGTTCCACTGTGCCGCGTCTAGCATGAGTGAAGTCTTGATGCAATTTGACTGCAAATTTAAGCTCACTATCTGCTTGCACATAAGCTTTATTGACCATGCCCGCAAAAGCCTTTTGCCCGATAGGCGCATAAAAGGTGCTGTTAATCTCCACCGCGCCGTATTGCTTGGCGTACTCCCGCAAAAAGTCAGTCTTTTTGGTGCCTTGAGGATAAAGTGTGCCTAGCAAGTCCGTATCGCTATAGCCGCCAGTGCCAAGATAAATGGTAGGAGTAGAGCGCTTGTCCATGTTAACCACTCTTCGATGATTTAGTTTTTTGACATTTATAAGGCTATTTTTTTCTAGCCCACAACCATTCTATAAGGGCTAACAGGGCGTTGCTGTTATCGTCTATTAGCTCACGAGTAATAGCGCTGCGCCCGTTATCGAAGAGCGATTGCGCGTAGTCTTTGGCAGCGTCTACGCCCATGAGTTTGACGTAGGTGGATTTGTCTAGTTTTTCATCGCTGCCAGCAGGTTTGCCCAAATCATTAGTATTGCCAGTCACATCCAAAATATCATCTTGCACTTGAAAGGCCAGCCCAATGTGCTGCGCGCAGTCTTGTAGTGCCATACGCTCTTGCGCGGTCGCACCGGCACAGATACCACCCATGAGCATAGCGGCTTCTATCAGCGCACCTGTCTTGTCACGGTGAATGGCTTCTAACTCACTTTGGGTGATACTAGCGCGGGCTTCGGCATTGAGATCAAGCATTTGTCCTGACACCATACGCCGCGCGCGCGGAGCAAATACTGCTGATATCATGCTGGCAAGCGTCGCATCAAAGGGTGCAAAGGTTGGCATCTCAGCAGTAAGCACTTCAAAGGCTAAGGTCTGGAGTACATCACCTGCTAATAGTGCGGTGGCTTCATCAAAGACAATATGAGCGGTGGGCTGACCACGGCGCAGCTCGTCATCATCCATACAAGGCAAATCATCATGTACTAAGGAGTAAGTATGCAACAGCTCAACTGCTAGCGCAGCCCGCCTACACATATCATAGCGCGAGTCATAATCTAGGATATTTTCTAAGCCGCTGTTTTTTGAGTCATCGCTTGCCAAACCGCCATCCATCGAATCAATATTTATCAAATCAGCGCCGACTACATTCTCATCATCCTTTGTGCCGCCCTCATAAATATTGGCAAAACTACTAGCGACCAACAGTGGGCGCACAAGCTTTCCCTGACCTGTCATGACATAGCGACAAGCGTCATTAAGCGGACTTGGCAGCTTAGCATAGGCAAATAAGGTATCAATATCTTGCGCCAAATGCGCGCGCACCGCGTTATGAAAATCATCAAAATTACTAAAGGGAACAAATTGAGGTACTAAGGATGGTATAGAGGACATAGGTAAATTCAACCACTAAATAGAGAGATAAAAAGCTGTCGCTGCTAGTGTAACATGATAGATATAAGGGCAAGTATAAGCGCTTTGATAACGTCAGATTTTGGATATTGTATTTCGCTTTATAAGGTACGCGCGAGAGCTAACTTTGGTTACGTATTATCGATTTAAATTGTCATGTAAATGTGTTCTGATAAGGGGTCGCCTGTTGGTAAGAGCCAAGCACATTACGAGTATTATTAAATTAATTTCAGTGTACAAGTATTCACATAAAGGATATCGCTGATTAAGTAAACGGCTCGTCTTATTTAAGAGTGACTTACGAGTGCGGTTTTAGCTTGTGACAGTTAGGGGCACAATCCCCTACACTAATTGACGGTACAAGCCAGTCAAGAGCACTAATTGACGATACAAGACCGCCGAGGGCACACGTTAGCGATACAAGCTAATCAACAGCAACAGCTGCTCTAAATTTTTGTGCGTTAAATAATAAAAGATAATCACGTTGTACGCCAAATATCCCATTTATAAGTATAAGTGGGTTTTATGGCTGTATTATTACTCTAATCACCAATAAGTCGCGGATGACTATTACCGTGTTTATTAGGTGACTTTCATCACACCGCTTTAAACGTAGCAAGGAGTTTCAAATGGTATACCAAGGAAATCGCATCACGGTCAGCATGACTGAGGACGGCATTGCTAATATGCAATTCAACGCTGAAGGTGAGAGCGTTAATAAGTTCGATACCGAGACCAACAAACAATTTGGCGAAGCAATCACTGCGCTTGAGAATTCAGACAATGTTAAAGGTTTGATTGTCACTTCAAGCAAAGGCGTGTTTATCGCAGGCGCTGATATCACAGAGTTCGTCGCTTCATTCAAAAACCCAGAAGAAGATATCAAAGCTTGGGGCATCAAAATCAACGGTGATTTCAACCGTTTTGAAGATCTGCCTTTCCCAAAAGTTGCTGCTATCAATGGCGCCGCACTTGGTGGCGGTTGTGAGATGACACTGGTTTGTGAATACCGCGTCATGAGCGAAAAAGCCATCATCGGTCTACCAGAAACTCAGCTAGGTATTTTCCCAGGATTCGGTGGTACCGTGCGTAGTACGCGCGTCATCGGTATCGATAATGCACTAGAATTAATTGCAACGGGTAGCCCCAAAAAACCAGTTGACGCCTTAAAACTTGGTCTCGTTGACGCGGTCGTTATCGCTGATGACTTGCAAGATGCGGCCACTGACTTGGTCAAAAAATGCATCTCAGGTGAGATTGATTGGCAAGCCAAGCGTGAAGAGAAGCTAAACCCTGTTAAGCTCAATCAACTTGAGCAAGCGATGGCGTTTAATAGCGCTAAAGCAATGATCTTTGCCAAAGCTAATCCTAAGCAGTATCCTGCGCCAGCACTTGCTATCGAAGCGATTGAAAAGCATGTGAACTTGCCACGCGACGAAGCCATTGAGGTCGAAGCCACTTACTTTGCAAAAGCGGCGAAAACTCCGCAAGCTGAGAGCTTAGTCGGTCTATTCTTAAGTGATCAATTGGTCAAAAAACTTGCCAAAAAGCACAGCAAGCTGGCACACGATATCTCTGAGGCTGCCGTATTAGGCGCAGGTATTATGGGCGGCGGTATTGCTTATCAAGCGGCGAGCAAGGGTTTGCCAATCATCATGAAAGATATCAAATCTGAGCAATTAGATTTGGGCATGGGTGAGGCCAGCAAACTACTTGGCAAAATGGTCGAACGCAAAAAGATGACTCCAGCCAAAATGGGTGAAACGCTTAGCCGTATCCGTCCTACGCTAAACTACGGTGATTTTGGTGATACTGATATCGTTATCGAAGCCGTCGTCGAAAACCCTAAAATCAAGCGCTCAGTACTAAAAGAGGTCGAAGGCTTAGTTAAAGAAGACGCGATTATCGCCTCTAACACCTCAACCATCTCTATTACTTACTTAGCAGAAGCACTGGATCGTCCAGAAAACTTCGTTGGTATGCATTTTTTCAATCCAGTAAATCGCATGCCGCTCGTAGAAGTTATTCGCGGCGAAAAGTCCTCTGAAGAAGCGATTTCAACGACCGTTGCCTTGGCGACAAAAATGGGTAAAGTGCCAGTTGTGGTCAATGATTGCCCAGGCTTCTTGGTTAACCGTGTGCTATTCCCATATTTCGGTGCGTTTGACTTACTACTTAAGCAAGGCGCGGACTTTGTCCATGTGGATAAAGTCATGGAAAAATTCGGCTGGCCAATGGGTCCGGCCTACTTAATCGACGTCGTTGGTTTGGACACAGGTGTCCACGGCGCAGAGGTTATGGCAGAAGGGTTTCCTGATCGCATGAAGCCTGATTATAAAGGCGCTATCGAGCATCTTTATGAGAACAAACGCTTGGGTCAAAAGAACGGCGTTGGCTTTTATAAATACGAGATGGACAAGCGCGGCAAGCCGAAAAAGAGCGCTGATGATGCCACTTATGAGCTTCTAAAAACTACGACTGATAGCGACAAACAAGAGTTTGATGATCAAACCATCATTGACCGTACTATGCTTGCTTTTTGTAACGAGACGGTACGCTGCTTAGAAGACAATATCGTAAGCACGCCATCAGAGGCCGATATGGCGATGATTATGGGCGTTGGTTTCCCGCCATTTCGCGGTGGCCCTTGCCGTTATATCGACCAGATGGGTCTAGATAACTACTTGGCACTATGTGAAAAATACGCGCACCTTGGCAAAGCTTATGAAGCCCCGCAAAAGATTCGCGATATGGCCGCTGCAGGCGAAACGTTTTACGCTACTGCATAGTCTCTATTTGAGATAACGTATTAGGATAAGTGCCGTAAGTCTGTTCATTTATAAAAAATAGATCCTTACGGCCACTCACAACATTAAAAAGGAAAGTAGTATGACAACTTTAAGTCCAAATGACGTGGTCATCGTAGACGGCGTGCGTTCAGCCATGGGTAGAACCAAAAACGGTATGTTTCGCCACGTTCGCGCTGATACGATTTCAGCTGAGCTGGTTCGTGCTTTAGTAGAGCGCAATGACTTCGATACCAATGACGTCGAAGACATTATCTGGGGCTGTGTCAACCAAACCCTAGAACAAGGCATGAATATTGGTCGTAATATTGGTCTGCTCGCTGGTATTCCAAAGACCACTGGTGGTCAGACGGTCAACCGTTTATGCGGCTCATCAATGCAAGCTTTGCATACAGCAGCGGCGCAAATTATGACGGGTCAAGGTGATACCTTCATCATTGGCGGCGTTGAGCACATGGGTCACGTCGGTATGATGCATGGCATCGATCTAAACCCAGCGGCCTCTAAGCATTATGCAAAAGCCTCAAACATGATGGGTTTGACTGCTGAGATGTTAGGTCGTATGAATGGCATTAGCCGCGAGCAGCAAGACGCCTTTGGTCTTGAGTCGCATCGCCGCGCTTGGGAAGCGACGACTGAAGGGCGTTTTGACAATGAAATCATCGGTATTGAAGGCCATGATGAGCAAGGTCGCTTGCAATTATGCACGGTCGATGAAGTGATTCGTCCAGACGCCACCATAGAGCAAATGCAAAAACTGCGTCCCGCCTTTGATCCTAAAGGGGGTACGGTCACAGCAGCAACCTCATCAGCACTCTCTGATGGTGCTTCAGCGATGCTCGTCATGAGCGCGCAAAAGGCCAAAGACTTAGGTCTCAAGCCACGTGCGCGTATCCGTAGTATGGCAATCGCGGGTTGTGACGCGGCGATCATGGGCTATGGCCCTGTACCTGCCACCCAAAAAGCACTAAAGCGCGCTGGTTTAGAGATCAATGATATGCAGACTATCGAGCTCAACGAAGCTTTTGCTGCGCAAGGTTTATCAGTAATAAAAAACCTTAACTTGCTAGATAAGCAAGACATCATCAACGTCAATGGTGGTGCGATTGCTCTTGGTCATCCGCTAGGTTGTTCAGGTGCGCGTATCACCGTTACACTACTCAACGCAATGGAGCAGATGGATACCGAAGTCGGTCTTGCGACCATGTGTATCGGTCTAGGTCAAGGTATCTCTACTATCATTGAGCGTGTGTAAGCTTTTAAGTCAGTTATAATAGTCTATTAAGAACCCCTAGTCCTTCTGGCTAGGGGTTTTTTTATTGAGCTTTTTTATATACAGGCGTGAGTGACAAGTTGTTAATCGCGATTATCATCATTGACCCTATCAACAAAATATGACTAAATAAGAGGACGCATAATTATTATTTAAAATAGCTCAAAAACCGCTTGGCTGGTCGCGCACTGCTACCGCCGTACAAGGAGTGTACTATGTCCACTATGATTACCGATCGCACTTATCGTATCGCTCGCGAAAATACGCAGGCTATGATTATCGATGTACAAGAGCGTCTAACGCCGCACATCTATGATCATGAAAACATCGTCAAAAAGACGGTAACTTTAATTAAAGGCTTACAAGCATTAAACATTCCGATCATGCTCAATGAGCAATATAAAAAAGGACTGGGTGAGACGCTACCTGAAGTTAAAGAAGTATTAGAAGGCAGTAATGCTAAGGGCTTTGAAAAGGTCACCTTTAGTGCTTGTGATAACGATGATTCTTGGCATCATCTTGCGCAGCAAAATCGTAGTATTGTCTTACTGTTTGGCGTCGAAGCTCATGTTTGCGTCCTACAGACGGCGCTTGATCTGCTCGATAACGGTATGCAGCCGGTCATCATCGGGGACGCCGTCGGTTCGCGCTATCCTTATGATAAAAAACAAGCTATTCGCCGTATTCGCCGTGCTGGTGGAGTAATTACTACCGTTGAGACTATTTTGTTTGAGCTGTGCCGTAGTAGTCAAGATCCGGCGTTTAAAACCATTAGCAATTTAATTAAGTAGAGGCTTTACCTAAATTCATCGCTAAAAGCTTGAGAATACTTATGTCATTAGCAACACCAACACTTGCCTCAACTTCTACTGTCGATGAGATAACAGAGTTTTTATTAGAATTAGATGCCCTAAAACGAGTCGACCGCCGCAGTTACGTGACAGGTACGACGCGCCGCGAAAACTCAGCTGAGCACTCTTGGCATTTAGCCATAGCGTGTTGGTCAATTGCAGAGACGTTTGAGTTAGCTGTTAATCATGAGCAGCTACTCAAAATGGCACTGGTACATGATTTGGGCGAGATTGATGCGGGCGATACTTTTTTGTACGCTGACACTCGTAGTCAGGCGCACATCGATGAGCGTACTGGTATTGCGCGTTTGCAAAGCGAGCCTGGCAATGGTATCGCCAATTTAAGTGAGGTGTGGGAGGCGCAAGAAACGGGCAGTAGCAAAGAGGCTCAGCTTCTCAAGGTGGTCGATCGGCTATTGCCGTTTTTACTCAATCTAAATACTGAGGGCCAAACTTGGCTTGAGCTTGGTGTCAGTCGTTCGCAGGTTGCTAATGCTCATGCATTTATTGAAAATAGCTTCCCGATGATTCACGACTGGCTATCCAAACAAATTGATTATGCAACTGAGCAAGGCTGGCTGATTAATCGATAAACCAAGATAGATATCATCTTCATAATATCGGACGCGGCACGAGGGAGGAAAATATCCTTTTTGCTTATCCTATTCATAAACACTTTCGCTATTAGCTTGGCTCTATTTTAGTGCTATTGACGGACTTAGATGGCTAGCAGCTAGCATCAAAGCTTAGTTGTAGTTTGTTGCACGATCTGTTGTACTTGTACAAAATCAGCATGGCGCACGTCTTTGCCGCTGGTACAAAATATCACTAATTCAGCGATATTGCGCGCATGATCACCCACGCGCTCTAGCGCTCGCAGTACCCATAATATATTGATGACCTTGGACACATGACGGCTGTCCTCCATGATATAAGTCATCAAGGCGCGAGTGGCTGATTGATATTCTTCATTGACCGCATCATCGCTTTGTAATACCGAAAACGCTTGCTGAGGATTCATCTGTGTAAAGGCACCCAAAGCATCAAGTAGCATAAGGCGCACCTGATTGGAGAGATGTTGCACCTCCAAATAGCCTCTAGGTGAAGCGCCGTTTTCGATCAATTGACACGCCATGCGCGCAATCTTGCTAGCCTCATCGCCCACCCGTTCTAGATCGACCACGCCTTTACTAAGCGCCATGACCAGACGTAAGTCATTGGCTGCTGGTTGGCGCTTGGCAACCAAGAGTAGGATTTGCTCATCTATCGTAATCTCTAACTGATTGATGCGCTGATCATCAGCGATGACTTTTTTCGCTACTGGCTCATCCGCTTCTATTAACGCTCGCGTAGCTATGGTGACTTGCTCGGCAGCCAGATGTCCCATCTGCATAAACAAATCGACCACGTCATGTAATTCATTATCAAAGCTTTTGGATAGATGTTTTTCAGTGATTGGCATAATGGCTCTCTGAGTCATATAGATTGTCGACAATGGAGGTACGAGCAAAAACTAGCTTTGCTAGCAGTAACGATTAATTTAACCATAACGACCAGTAATATAGTCCTCGGTCGCTTTTTGCGCAGGAGTGGTAAATATCTGATCCGTCGCACCCATCTCTACCATATCACCTAGATACATATAGGCAGTATAATCTGAAACACGCGCCGCTTGTTGCATGTTATGGGTGACGATAGCGATGGTATAGTCGTTTTTTAAATCAGTAATCAGCTCTTCGATAGCCCCTGTCGAGATAGGATCGAGCGCGGAGGTTGGCTCATCTAATAGCAGGACTTCAGGCTTGGTGGCGACCCCACGTGCAATACAAAGCCGTTGCTGCTGACCACCCGACAGCGATAATCCTGAGGCTTTGAGCTTGTCTTTAACCTCCGTCCATAGCGCCGCCTTTTTTAGTGCCCATTCAACGCGCTCATTCATCTCTGACTTGCTCAGCTTCTCATACAGACGCACGCCAAAAGCGACGTTATCATAAATGGACATAGGGAAGGGAGTTGGTTTTTGAAACACCATCCCGACGCGCGCCCGCAATAGATTAACGTCCAAATCTTTATCTAAGATATTTTTGCCATCAAGACTAATTTGACCCTCTGCATGCATATTTGGATATAAGTCATACATACGATTAAAGGTGCGTAGTAACGTTGATTTGCCGCAGCCTGAGGGGCCAATGAACGCTGTGACCTTTTTTTCTGGAATGTCGATATTGATATTTTTTAATGCTTGAAATTCACCATAATAAAAGCTTAAATCACGAATAGCTATTTTGGCCGCTGGCATGTTATCAGGCATATCTGCTATCGTTTGCTGCGTGAAGCTTGCTTTATCTGGCTGCTGCTGTTGACCTTTGGTCATCGACGGCGTTAGCAGATTGCGTGTGCTGATAGTCTCTGTTTGCTGCACTTTTTTTCTTTCCAATACATCAGTCATCGTGTCACCTCTCTATTTTTTGTTTGATCAAATGAAGGTTGCTATAGGTTTTAATGCGCCTCAACGCGCCATAACGTTATGCGCTATCGAGTATGGTCTCTGCCACCGATTGAGCGTGCGACAATATTTAAGGTTAATACCGTACCCGTAATCAGTAGTGCCGCTGACCAAGCCAGTGCATGCCAATTGTCGTACGGACTCATCGCAAATTGATAAATGGTGTTAGGCAGGTTAGCCATGGGTCCTGTCATATCAGTACTAAAATACTGGTTGTTCAGCGCAGTAAATAGTAGGGGCGCGGTCTCACCTGTGATGCGCGCAAAAGCTAAGAGCACGCCTGTGGTCAGACCCGCTTTAGCCGCTTTTAGCGTGACCGTACTGACCAGCTTCCATTTCGGTGTGCCTAGGGCATACGCCGCTTCGCGCAGGGTATTGGGTACGAGATTGAGCATGTTTTCAGTGGTGCGCACAACGACAGGAATCACAATCAGCGCTAATGCCACCGCACCTGCCCAACCCGAGAAGCTTTGCCCTTTGACCATCAGCGCATAGACAAACAGACCGATAACAATTGAGGGCGCTGATAATAAAATATCATTCAAAAAGCGCGTCACTTTACCTAACATACTGCCATGCGAGAACTCTGCTAGATAAATGCCTGCCATCATACCTATCGGCGCACCAATCGCAAGTCCTGAAAAGGCGAGCATCATAGAGCCAACGATAGCGTTGCGCAGACCACCTGCGCCCATAGGCGGCGGCGTATCTGCCGTAAATATGGGCATAGTGACCAGACCTTGAACACCCTCGGTGACAAGCGTTAGCAAAATCCACGAGAGCCAAAATAAACCAAAGCCCATAGCCAATAGCGCAAATCCAAGCCCTAGTTTGTTAATCAAGCGGCGCTTGTTATATAAATGCTGGTTATAGCGAGCATCAAAGCTTGCAGCGGGCTTAGTAGTCACAGGCACTGAGGTCATAAGGCATTTATCCTTTTGGGTTTAATAGTGATACTTTGTTCTAAAACATTATCGGCTGTAGCGCTTATGCATTTAACTCAAGTGCCCGCTTTTTGATCAATACGCATCAGCATTAATTTGGATATCGAGAGCACGATAAAGGTAATAACAAACAGAATCAGCCCTAAATGTAACAAGGATGCTAAGTGCAACTCGCTTGATGCTTCGGCGAACTCGTTGGCTAACGCTGAGGTAATCGTGACCCCAGAGGTGAATAGACTAGGACTGATATTAAAGGCATTACCGATCAAAAAGGTCACTGCCATTGTCTCGCCTAAGGCGCGACCCAAACCCAAAATCACCCCACCGACCACGCCCGTTTTGGTATAAGGTAGAATGATTTTGAACATGACCTCCCACGTAGTAGCGCCCATACCGTAAGCGGATTCTTTAAGCAAGTCAGGCACGACTAAGAACACATCACGCATGGTCGCCGCGATAAAAGGAATAATCATAATGGCGAGCACTAAGGAGGCGGTAAACATCCCTAATCCCATCGGTGCACCCGCAAATAGCTTGCCAATGATAGGCAGTGGCCCGATATGTTCGATAAACCAAGGCTGAATATGATCGCCAAAGAAAGGCGCGAAGACAAACAAACCCCACATACCATAAATGATAGAAGGGATGCCCGCGAGAAGCTCAATGGCAATGCCTAATGGCTTCTTTAAAAAGGTAGGGCATAGCTCAGTCAAAAAAATAGCAATACCAAAACTTACAGGCACCGCGATACAGATAGCGATAAAGGAGGTGACCAGCGTGCCATAAATAGGCGCGAGCGCACCGTACTGATCGCCGACCGTATCCCAATTATTACTGGTATAAAACCCAAGTCCAAACTCGCTGATACTAGGCCATGCGCCCACTATTAATGAGAGTAAAATACCGCCAAGCGACAATAGCACCAAGATAGCAAAAGCTTTGGTCGCAGTGACAAAAATTGCATCCAAGCGTTTTTGTTTTGCCAGTTGGAATTTTAGATCTGCCATAACAGTCTCAATATTTTAATAAGTTTAACAATAGAGATGACTAGGTGTTCGTCTAAAGGTTTGAGGTGTAAACAGGCTGGCCTTCGCTATCGACAACCTCGCTCCATTTCGCTTTGAACAACGTCACGGCGTTATCAGAGAAGGGCACATAATCAAGCGCTAGCGCATCTTCATCACCTTGGCTATACGCCCAGTCAAAGAAGGCTAAGACGCCTGCGACTTGCTGCGCATCTTTTGGTTGCTTGTGCACTAAAATAAAAGTCGCCGCGGCGATAGGCCATGCTTGTGCGGTCTCAGAATTGGTAATGACTTTGTAAAAGCCTTCTTGTTGTGACCAGTCGATGTCACCTGCTGCGGCAAAGGTGTCGATAGAAGGCTGTACGACATTACCCGCGGCATTTTTGAGCGCGACGTGTGACATGCCGTTTTGCTTGGCATAGGCATATTCAACGTAGCCGATTGAGTTATTCATACGCGTCACATAGCTGGCGACGCCTTCGTTACCTTTACCGCCTGCGCCCGTAGCTGAGGTTGGCCATTTGACAGTCTTATCCACGCCAACATTGTTATTCCAGTCGCTAGATACCTTGGCCAAGTAATCGGTAAAGTTAAAGGTCGTGCCTGAACCGTCCGAGCGAAACACAGTAGTGATTGCTGCATCAGGCAGCGCCAAATCTGGGTTCATGGCTTTGATAGCAAGGTCATTCCAGTTGCTAATTTTGCCCAGATAGATATCGGCTAAAGTGTCACCATCTAATTTTAATTGACCAGGCGCTATGCCTTTAATATTAACCACAGGAACGACGCCACCGATCACTGTTGGGAATTGAATTAGACCAGCTGCATTTAGCTCCTCTGGTGTCATAGGGGCATCGGACGCCCCAAAATCGACCGTATTGGCAATGATTTGTTTGATACCGCCCGACGAGCCAATCGACTGATAGTTGACTTGACCACCCGTCGATTGATTATAAGCGTCTGACCACTTGGCGTAGATAGGCTGCGGAAATGAGGCGCCCGCTCCAGTGATACTCATAGATACGTTTTCGCTAGCGCCAGCAGCATTATTGCTCTGAGCGGCAGCCGTATCATTCGTTGACTGACTACAAGCGCTTAAGCTAAGTACGCTGGCGAGGGCGACGACTAAAAATGAGTAACGCATAACGGCTCCTAAAAATGACTGGTTTATGAGTGATTATCTTTTATCAAAAAAACGTGATGAATATGCTTGGCATGATGTGTGAATCAATAAGCACATCATGCCAAGCAAATATGACAATTTGATGACATTGATAATATTTAAGCAAAAGAGAGTTAAAAATTGACAGAAGTTAGGGCATGTCCCTTATCTAGAAAAGTAAGTTCAACACGCTCTAGAGTTTCTATACAAGCCTGAAAAGTTGCCAGCGCCAAAGGCAATACTAGGATCGATATAATCTTTAAATGATGCCAAATAAAAAAGGCACTTATTTATACATTTGTTTAAAGGTACTTAGATTTAAAGAGATTTAGATTTAAAGGGATTTAGATGAGTGAGTAGGACTGAATTTGGAGGAGGGCGCAGTTTACGAGAAGGCAAGAGCAGCTAACAAAGTCTAAATACAAGCCCATTACTTTGTTAGCTTATATAGTGAATATAAGTTTAAAGATTTGCTTATGGACGGCTATAGCTATTATCATATCAACGCAGTATTTTAAAAAGAAGACAATACCCTAAATCGGAGAAAACAATGATTACCCATGTCCCTGATGTGACTTTTAAAACTCGTGTTCGTGATGACTCTATTGGAGGAGATAACCCATTTACTTGGTATGATTTAACCACAGATGAGCTATTTGCCAATAAAAAAGTGGTGGTGTTCTCACTACCCGGTGCCTTTACACCCACGTGTTCGACCAGCCATCTGCCTCGTTATGAAGCGCTTTACGATGAGTTTAAGGCGTTAGGCGTAGATGAAATCGTTTGCGTTTCTGTCAACGATGCGTTCGTCATGTATCAATGGGGTCTCAAGCAAAACCGCGAAAACGTTTTTTTGCTGCCTGATGGTAATGGTGAGTTCACTCGCAAAATGGGCATGCTCGTTGATAAGAGTAATCTGGGCTTTGGTATGCGCTCATGGCGTTATTCGATGCTTGTCGACAATAAAGCCATCAAAAAAGTGTTTAAGGAACCTGATTTTGGCGACAATTGCCCAATAGATCCGTTTGAAGTATCAGATGCAGACACTATGCTTGAGTATTTAAAAAGTAATGCTTAAATACTAGTCTCAAATATCAGTCCTCAAACACAAGAAAAAAAACTGCGTCGTCCTTAAATATAAGGGCTACGCAGTTTTTTATGGTTTTTAAGACTGTCTATCGCTGATTCGAGCTAGCCTAGGAGGGATCATGCTACATTAGAAATAGCATATATACTTAGGTAGCTACACTTAGGTAGCACGCCTCACTAGTATCATATTTCAGACTTTCCTAGCAATTGCCCCATTTGTACGGTTGAGCTGTGCTGCATGGTATCTTGCCAAGCTGTTTTTGCGCCTTTTGGTAGTACCACGATAGCGGTTGAGCCCAAATAAAAACGCCCAAGCTCCTCACCTTTTGCCAAAACCATATCGTGCTGGGCTTCTTGTATATTATCAGTGCGAGTGATTTTACCCGTAGCGACGGTTTCGATACCGGCCACGATCATCGCACCGACCATCACCACCGCCGCTTTGCCGTACTCGGTATCGAACAGACACACCAGGCGCTCATTGCGCGCAAACAGGTCAGGTATGTTAGCCGCCGTGGTATTATTAACCGAAAATAACGTACCCGGCACATAGCGAGTCGCTATCAGCTTACCCTCAAAAGGCATGTGCACACGGTGATAGTTACTTGGCGCAAGATAAACGGTTGCAAAGCTACCGTCCGCAAAATATTCGCCATCCGCGCTATTGGCGAGCAGTTGACCTATATCATAGTCGCGACCTTTGGCTTGCAATAGTTTCTGATCCCTAATTTGACCGAGCTGCGATATCACACCATCAGCAGGACTCACGATACCGTTATAAGTGTCGTCGATAGGGCGCGCATCATCTTTGAGCTCGCGGGTAAAAAAGTCATTAAAGCTCTCATAAGCATTAAAATTATCACGCTCATACTCATCAAGGGTGACATGATAAGCTTTAGCGAAGCTGCGGATAAAAGCACGTTTGACCATAGGGTGACGGCTTGAGGCCAAGCGCCCAGCAACTTCGCTTAATTGCTGCTGCGGGACAAACTGTTGGATCGTGGCGAATAAATTCATAATAAAGCTACCAAAGTATTTTGTATAAGAGCGGTGTTTGTATAAGTACATGAATGGCGGTATTTTATCACGATAAAGCGGATGCTGTGTGAGCATAAGTTATCGGTTTACGACTGTTTTATTTAGCCCTCTTACTAAAACGTGCAAGCTATAGTCGATATCAAATAAAACAGATAAGTCATATTGTAGCGCGAGATTGAAATAGTTTTTTCTTGCGTGCTGTGCCTACGCCGCTTGATGCTGCAAAAAAACTATTTCAACCTCGCTGTATTTTTTTATATTAGACTGATTATAGTATCAATCTCAACAAAGGAGTCAGAATGAAGGCACTCATTCAGCGGGTTCATAATGCCAGTGTCACGGTCGGCGCAGAGACTGTTGGCGCTATAGAGCAGGGCGTATTAGCTTATATTGGGCTTGGACACGAGGATACGATAGATCATGGCAAGCGTATGATCGATAAAATATTAACCTACCGTATTTTTGAAAATGAGAGCAATAAGCTTGACCGAAACGTGCAACAAGTGAATGGCGGTGTATTGTTAGTATCGCAATTTACCCTCATGGCAAAAACCAATAAAGGTCGGCGTCCCGACTTTGGCGGCGCAATGGCTCCTGATAAAGCGCAGGCACTATTTTCTGAGATGGTCGCTTACGCCCAGTCTAAGCATGCAAACGTTGCCACAGGTCAGTTTGGCGCTAATATGCAGGTTGCAAGTATTAATGATGGACCACTTAACTTTATATTAGAAGTGTTATAGCGCTAAATGTTATAAATTATAGAACCTAATGTTATAGAGCTAAGTGTCATCAAACCGTCACAATTTAAGTGTTTAATAAGTAGTCAGTAAGCATCGACTTTATATGTTAATTACTCAAAGTTTTATAACAAGGCTTGTATATGCAAAGTGAGCAGATTTTGATTGTCGAGGATGAGCTTGCGATTCGCGAAATGGTAGTGATGACCCTTGAGAGCGCAGGGTTTGAGAGTTTGCAAGCGGCGGACGCGTTTGAGGCACACCAGCAAGTGGTGGATCATAGGCCAGCGCTGATTTTGCTAGACTGGATGTTGCCCGGTGATAAAAGCGGTATTGATTTTTGTCGCATGCTAAAGAGTGATGAGT
Organism: Psychrobacter sp. T6-4; assembly: GCF_052258425.1. NCBI lineage: Bacteria > Pseudomonadati > Pseudomonadota > Gammaproteobacteria > Moraxellales > Moraxellaceae > Psychrobacter > Psychrobacter sp. T6-4. The sequence goes on along the minus strand of NZ_JBQQEZ010000014.1, from coordinate 37,388 downwards.
TGCTGCGCGAGATACCGGTCATTATGCTCACGGCAAAAGGAGAGGAAGATAACAAGGTTCATGGTCTCGATGCCGGCGCGGACGATTATATGACCAAGCCGTTCTCGACGCGTGAGCTGATCTCAAGAATCAAGGCAGTGCTACGCCGTAGTAGCGCACTTAGTAGTAATACACCGATAACAATAGGCGCGCTTAGTTTAGATAATCAAAGCCAGCGGGTGAGTGCTAATGGACAGTTTATCGATATAGGTCCGACAGAATATCGCTTACTGGCATTTTTTATGAGTCGTCCAGAGCGCGCTTATACGCGCTCGCAGCTATTAGATCAGGTTTGGGGCGGCAACGTCTATATCGAAGAGCGAACAGTCGATGTACACATTCGGCGCTTACGTAAATTACTACGTCCTTATGGCTGTGATACCTTGATTCAAACGGTTCGCGGCACCGGTTATCGCATGTCTAGTTTGATTGAAAAAAAGCAGTAAACGTAACCACTAAACACAGTCTCGCTACGAGAAAGGATGAGAGTAGTCATGTCGATTGACCACCACAAGCCAAATACGTCTGAGCAAGCTGATCGATTTGATAATAAAACAGTAATGACAAAGATGAACCGTGCTTGGGAAGCGCTAAAAGATGCCGTGGTTTTAATAGACGGTGACGATCGCTTGACGTGGTGGAATCTGGCAGCGGCGCAGCTATTATCATTGCAAGACAAAGATCAGGGCAAAAGCATTTTTGACTATATTCAGGCGCCTGAGTTTCACGAGTATTATCAAGAGGTCACAGCCCATCACGATCTGCACAAAGATGTCCATAATGATGGTGTGCACATGGCCTCATGGCGTGATCCCAAGCGTTATTTAAAGTGTGAGATGACAGCTTTTGATAAGGATAAGCTGTTGATGATCTATGATGTGACGCGATTGCAGCATTTAGAGCAAATGCGCCGCGATTTTGTAGCCAATGTCTCTCACGAGCTACGAACGCCATTGACCGTATTGATGGGCTACCTAGAGAACTACTCAGACCAATCCGACATACCACCAAAGTGGCAACGTGGGCTTGAGCTGATGACTCAACAGACCGCGCGTATGAATAGAATCGTAAATGATTTGCTACTGTTGTCCAAAATCGAAATCGAAGAGACGTATGAGCTTGGTTATATCGATATGACCAAATTGCTCACGCATGTGTACGATGATGCGCAGGCTTACAATCAGGACTATGGACATACCATTCATTTGCAAATAGACACTTATGACGGGCTGTATGGTTCAGAGATGTACTTAAACAGCGCGCTATCGAACCTAGTCATTAATGCCATTAAGTATACGCCAAAAGGCGGCAATATCGAAATTAGCTGGGTTAAAACCTCTCAGGGTTGTCAGTTCTCTGTTACAGATAATGGTATCGGTATTGCCACGTCGCATATCGCGCGTTTAACAGAGCGTTTTTATCGTGTCGATAGTGGTCGTAGCCGTGCTACAGGAGGCACGGGACTGGGGCTGGCTATCGTCAAGCATGTATTGCATCAATACAATACATGCTTACAAATCGAGTCGGAATTAGGCATAGGTTCAACATTTAGTGCGACTTTTGCTAGCAGTTATGTACGCTCACTATCTTAAAGGATTGTCTAACCATACGTATCGTATTGGATCAATGTATGAGATACCTAAGTCGTGATCATTCAGGTTTTATAAGTAAAGGATAAGGATTCACCGCGCTACCCTTGATATAGATGCCGTAATGCACATGAGGCGGCGTGCCTTTGGCGTTACCACTATCGCCCACATAGCCGATGATGTCGCCACTATCCACCCAATCGTTGACTTCTATGTCTGCGTAATCTTCCATATGCGCGTAATAATGTCCTGCGCCACCAGGCCCAACGACGACGACCACGCGCCCTCCCAAAGTATTCTCGCCAACCTTGCTAACCACTCCTTGCGTAGTAGCGTGTATCGGTGTGCCACGCTCCGCGAAAATATCGATACCTTCATGAGAGCGCCCTTGACTACGCGCCGCACCCCACGTATCAGTCAAATGCTGCCCAGGTAGTGGATTTGGAAGACTATTCTCTACTGGCAAGGGTTGTTGCAATAGATTGACCTGCTTCCATTTTGCTACGACAAAGTCCTGCGTCTGCCATTTAAGCGTAGGGAGGACTTTATCAACGATAAATAACAGTGCAAACAATACTATAGCTCTGATCAGTACCCTTAATAAACGAGTAAACAGGCTTGGCTTAGGGGGCTTAGGGGGCTTAGGGGACTTAGGCAGAGGCGGCGGCTGAACTGGTGGCATCATTGTCTCTTGTGAGCTGATGAGTGGTATAATACGGTTATTACAAATTTTAGCTGTATTATGAAGGGTTTAAGGCTCTTTGACGAGTAGCGATAACTACAATAACTCCTGATGATTGATCTCTATTATGACTGAACCTAGTACTGCGCTTATTATCGATACCGAAACCGACCAAGGTAGTGACCCGCGTCCTATTCAAGTAGCGACCATCAATGTGGCGACTGGCTTTGAGTGGATGAAATACTTCAATAGTGGCCGCACTATCTCACCTATCGTCATCAAGGTACATGGCATTACTGATGAGGATGTTGCCGAGTGTGAGCGCTTCGATTTGGAGCAGTTTGAGTTGCCAGAGTACTTAATCGGTCACAATGTACGCTTTGACTGGCGAGTGATAGGGAAACCCTCGGCTAAGCTGATATGTACGGTTAGGCTGGCCCGCGCCGCCTTTCCAGAGTGGCGCTACTATGGTCAGTCCAAATGTATTGAACAACTATTGGGCGTCGATGCCGCGAGCACTATGACTATTGCCGCGCATGATGCGCTAGGCGATGCGCGTATGTGTTATCTATTGTACAAAGCGTGCTGTGAGCGCCTGCAAATTGCGCCGACTGACTTTGCGGCGGCGCATACCATCTCAAATACCGCAAGTCCCGTCGGCAAAATGCCCTTTGGTAAGCATAAGGGCAAACTCATAAAAGACGTGCCTATGAGCTATGTTAAGTGGATGCTAGGTAATATCCACAATATGCAGCCCTCATTGCATTCTGCCTTGACCAAGCGCGTAGAGGAGCAAAATGCAGAAGATAAAATATAGTAAAGAGCTTACTCTCCCTCATTTAACCAATCGACCGCCATTTGCCATAGTTGCGGCGCTTTGGCATGAGTTTTACTGCTAAAATAGCGCATATGACCGATGTGACTGACGCCCAAATCTTTAGGGTCTAGATAGTGCTTTTCTACTGACATGTTGGGGAACACGCGTATCATATCGTCGATGTTTTCGCTATTGGCAATCTCATCATCAGTGAAACCTAGCCATAGCGCTGGCATAGCGATTTTATTATAAAAATGGTTATGAATGGTTTTGCCAAGTGCGGTTTTGATGTAGCCGGCACCATTACACCACTCGCGCCATTGACGCGCCACGCCGCGCGGTAGCGGCTGACCCATACCAATCTTGTCGGCTGGCGTATAGCCTAGCACTAAGTTACTCAGCGGAATAAAAGCGTCCATAAAACCCATTGCTTTGAGCTTATAGGGCATATCCATGTTTTTGATTTGTCCTGAGGAGCAAGCGACATTGAATACTGAGCTGATGGCCTCGTAGTTTGGCATAAGACCGATCAGCTGACCGCCTGCACTATGACCGATCAAATGGAAAGCTGCATCTGGAAATTCATCTTGTAGGGCGTCAAGCACCGCTGGCATATCATGACGACCCCAACTAATGAGTGAGGCATCACATTTTGCCAAATTACCTGCAAGTGATTCACCAATCCCTTCATTATCGAAGGTAATGACTCCAAAGCCGTTCTCTGCCAAATAGCTGGCAAAATTATGATAAAACTGACGCTTGATACCCGTGGCAGGTGCCATCATTACCGCCGCTTTGATATCAGCTTTAGGACGATAAACGGTCGCTGCCAAAGCCTGATTGCGCTCAGTCATGATGGTCAATAGGTAAGTCTCAACAGTAAAGTTGCTCTCAACAGTAAAGCTATCGTTGGCGTCTGATTGGTTTAGAGCTTCATCATTGAGCATAGCGGCATCCTAAAAAGTATATTATGGTTGTTAGCGAATCGAGAAAATTAAAACATAAGCTGAAACAAGACATAGAGTACGACTATCAATAGCAGTCGGTATGGTAAGTGCGTACTGATAAGTGCTGGTTACAGGTTAGTAACTTGGCTTATGTTAAGATAAATAGGAATGTTTTCCAATAGACAACTGAAGACTTACAATTCAAATAAAACGCTAAGGGCAAAAGTAATGCAAATGAAAATCAATAATGACACTTATGAAGTAATTACCAGTCAAGATATCACCCATATCGAAAAAGCCGTAGATAAATCAACGTTAACCATGCCGCTTGTCGCCGTATATTGTGGTTCGCGCTTAGGTAACAGCGAGATATACGAGCAAGCCGCGCGCGATTTGGGTCAAGCGCTTGCCAAAAATGGCATGGGATTGGTATACGGCGGCGCGAGTATTGGCCTGATGGGTGCAGTCGCAGATGAGGTCATCAACAGCGGCGCCCAAGCAGTCGGCGTCATTCCAACCTTTATGCTCAAGCATGAAATCGCTCATCAAGGGCTTACGCGCCTGCACCTGACTGATACCATGCACACGCGCAAAACGGTTATGGCAGAGTACGCAGACGCTTTTATTACTCTACCAGGTGGCCTTGGGACGCTTGAGGAAATCATGGAGATTGCCACTTGGCGTCAGCTGTATCAGCACGAAAAGCCTATGATTATTCTTAATATTAACGGGTTTTATGATCGGATGATTGAACATCTTAAATATACGACAGAGCAGGGCTTTATGAAGCAGCAAGACCTTGATCGCTTAGTTGTGTGCAATAGCATCGATGAAGCAATTGATCTGTTATTGACTGTCGTCACTCTCAATGGCGGCGTCGATACTGATAAGATGGTTGGGCAGTAAATGACTACTTAGAAAATCAAAATTAAGAACCGCAAAAGGGAGTCGCTCGCTAATCGATAGCAGGCTACTCCCTTTTTTGTAGATAATATTTAACCCTGATACGAAATCTATGCGATAGCAAGATCGTTTGATACGTCATCTATCACGCTATCTATAGTACGATTAACGCCTGCCATTGCAATTGGAAAATTTCTTTGTAGTGCAATATCTTGTGCCAAGTGATGAATATCCTCACTATCATGGCGCGTAAGATAAGCCCAATTGTGAGCGTAACGACTACAATTGGCAGTAGTATCCTTATCAACTAACCCTAGAGCAGTTAACTCATCAACGATCTGGTCGGCGGCAATTAGCGTCGAAGAGGCTTTGACGTTTTCAGCGCGTGCGTAGCGGATGTTTGAGTACAAGCTCACATCAGCAACTCGCAGCGTATCATCTTTTCCTGGTATTTGTTGACCGCCAAAGAGGGCATTACCAACGGTACGCGCACTATTGAAGGTCGGCACAAACTCAGCTACATATTCAATGGCTTGCTGACCACGCGCTTGCAATGGCGCTTTATCCCAACCATCTTCAATATAATGCACGTATTTTTCAGGAAGTTTGGGCTGCGCGCTGATCTCATTTGAGGCGACTAGTCCATCATTGAACAAAGTGATGAATTTACTCATACCATGTATCTGAAAATAACCGCCTGGATATGGCGTAAGCTGCGCCATGCCCTCTGGTGTACCGCGGCTACCATAGATAATAATCTCAGGTATCTGTCCACCTGCATCATCCCAATGAGTAATATAAGAGGATTTGAACTCGACCATACGCGTGACTTCAACACCGACCATGTCATCGATAACACCAGTACGAAATCCGCAAGCATTGACTAAGTAATCCACTTCAACAGACTCGGTTTCAGATTGACTGTTTTGCTGATAGTCAATACGCCATTTAGTCACATGATGATCAGCATTAGTACAATTTTCACAATCAACTGCTGTCACTTGCTTAACCTGCGTATCGGTAAAGACATGAGCGTTGTCATAACCCTCTAACGCTAATTGCGCTGAAGCTGCCAGACGAAAGATATTCCAGCCGTATTCTTGTACGACAATCACTGGGAATTTAATCTTATTCAAATCCAAGTGTTTAGCGGCAGGTATTACCCATTCATCTACCGTGCTAGGCGCAAGAACCTGCTCACGCTTAGATAAAGCGATAAGATCTTCATGGCTATAGAGCTGGTAGTAATCTTCAGGCTCTCCTAAAACTTTATTCTTAGGGTCTTGCTCAATAAGCTTACGATAAGCCTCAGTCAAGATGTCCAAACGCGGCAGCAAATCTTCAGGCTGACCTTCATCACGATTAGGTACAGCAAAGACAGTAGGGCGCACATCCATCGTATGCGGGTACAGACGCAATATATCAATGCACTGCTCAAGTAGCGCTACGCAGTCCTCGTCTGGAATTTCACGGTACAAATTACCACCAGCATGTAGATGACACATGGGAGGGCCATCAATAAGTGAGGTCTTTTTTTCAAACAAATGAGTCTCAATGCCAAGCGCAGCCAAGCGAATAGCAATAGTGGCACCTGCAGTACCACCGCCGAGTATACCTACGCGTTTTGCTTGACCATAACGGGTACTAGGCATCGTAATTTTGAGGTCTTTGTACCGGTCGTCTATAGTAATTGAATTCATCAGCGTTGTTTTATCCTTGCTGGCATCGGCTCATCATATTACATGCCGCTATACCTAAAATTTCAGTGTATTTATCAGATGTTATCTAGCAATCTGATTTTTAAGTTAAGTCGTCAATGACTAAAGAGAGTGCTACTTAAGTGAAGCGTAGTTAAATAGTGCTATATAGACTATATAAGCGTGATACCTACTGATTTCAATGTCTGATCTGTATCTTGTGAGTCATTGTTAGTATTAAATAATCATTAGCCTATGATATAAAAAAAAGCAAATTTATTTGGGATATATGCGTAAAAACATGCACTGTTTTTGTCAGCAGATAACATAAAGTGTGTATAAAGCTAGAGGGAATTTACATAAATAAGAAATATGAATATCTAAGCAGAAAGATGTTTATTTTTTTACGTGTGATATAAGATTTTTGATCTCTACACTACAGATAATAGGCGTGTGGTAATTATATGAGGAAATCGCTTTTGAGATAGTTTTGTAATTTTATAAGCGTACATAATTGATTGACTAAACAGACATGCTATATTTACTTGGCAAAAACACGTAACTTTAAAATAAGTAACTTCAAAAAAAGGAGTGCTACTAAGTACTCCTTGTGAGCGTGTTGGACAGAGCACTATATGGATATTCAAATCAAATTTTAGATCACAAGGATATAACAATGAAAAATATTATAATGTTGTCAGCGTTAACAGGTGTGCTTACCTTGACTGGTTGTACGACACTTAAAAGTGTCATCGGCAATGATGACTCAGGTATGCATGAAGTAAAAGCCACTAGTAGCAACATGGCGCCTGTAACCAGTAGAGGCGGTATGTTGGTCGATTCAAAAGACTACATGACTTTGTATACTTATGATAAAGATACGATGGCAAACAAATCAGAATGTGGCTCTGTCTGCATGGTCGCTTGGCCGGCCCTTATGGCACCTAGTAATGCTAAAGCTTCTGGTCAATTTGCAGCATTTCAGCGCGAAGACGGCAGTTATCAGTGGGCCATGAATGGCAAACCCTTATATTTCTACGCCAACGACACTAAAGTCGGCGATAAAGATGGCGATAATAAAGGCGGCGTCTGGCACATTGTCCGCACTAAGTAATCTTTAGCTAAATACAGTCTGAGTCTATTTATAAACATAAAAAAGCAGCCACTATATTGGCTGCTTTTTTGCTGATACGAGTAGTTATGCAACCTCAGCCATATCTTCTTCGACTACTTCAGCGACCTCTTCAACAGGTTGTACTTTCTGAGCAGCAACTTGTCGATATAAAGGAAAAAAGTCTGAATCAAGCTCGCTGTTATCAAATCCAGCACCATCTACCAAATCGTCGTATTTATCTTGGTTAATCACTAATCTGTAGGTTTTAAATAGCAACGATTGAGAGCTAAATCCTTTTTTATATTCATACAAAGTATCTAGGTTGCTACCAACACCGCCGCCTAAATGCAGTATCTTATAGTTATTTTGGCGACCCCACTCGCGTGCCACGTGAGTGATAAGTTTAGAGGGTTGTAAATGTCGATATTCACTAACAGTGCCACCTAAATGAAACTGCATAATGCCCGACTCTTTACAGCAAGTATAAATGGATGAGGCAATGGCGTGACCATCTTTATAAGCTGTGATCAATAATAGTCTATGACCAAGGTTTTTTGATAAACCATCAAAGTAACTATCATCAAAGAAATAATACTCATCTGCATTAACATGTGTCATTGTTTCTTTATATATCTTTGAGAAGGTATCAATATTTCTATCATCTAACTGCTCAATTTTAGTAGTTACATCCATCTTCAACGCCTTTTTAATGCCTCTACGATGTTGGTTTTGAGTCTCTGCCCAATGTTCAGCTTCAGTCTTCGTCAGGTCGGACATGAGCGTCACACCGTGAGTAAAGGAGCTACCAATAGAAGGGGTCCATTTTTGGCTGATCACTGGATGCAATCTCATAAATAGGGAGACGCATCCTACTTTGTATAAGAACTGTTTGACCTCTTTTAAAATCATGTTCGTTTCGACATCAGTTAAAGTGTCATCAATTAAGGGACAGCAATAGCCATATGTAGAAGTGGCATCCCAATATTCACTGTCAATGTTTCTAATAATAATAGGTAAAAAAAGCTTTTTGTTCTTGTATTCAGCAACAATCCCTTGAGCCTGCCCGCCATCCATAGGTGCCGAATTATTAATCCAACCAGACAAATGGTAAATATCAAATCTATAATTTAAAATATCTTGGTCCCATTTTTCATCAATATCTCTAAAACTAACTACTATTTTGTTCATTTCGTTATCTCCCTTAGAGCTAAGCAATGCAATATGTCATTAATACTTATATATTCTAATTAACGAATATATAATATATCAATAAACGAATATATACACAAGCTTCAGAGAAATGTTTGTTTTGAATTGATGATTGTTTGAGTTGTATTTGTGGTAAGAAAAGAAAAATTATCCAAAAGCATGTTTTATTTACCAGGTTAAACAAGTACGTTTTTCATTATCAGAACATAATTTTATTCTCTACGGAGCGAATCTAACAGATGTAGTTTTTCAGCAGTACCTTGCAAAGAATGGCAAAAACCGTTAAAATCGCTGCTTCATTTTCCCGCTGGGGATAGGCTAAGAGAGCTGTGATGTGGTGTTGGGTGCTGGAATAAGCCAGTGACACAATTGCCAGCATTACCAATGTGCTTAGTGCCTCAGTTACGTATGTAGCGCTTTTATAGCAACAGCTTATACATACATCGGACCTAGAGAGTTTATTATGCGTGCAGATATCCATCCCAATTACCAAGAAGTACTGTTTCATGACACTAATGCCGACGTGTATTTTTTGACCCGTTCTACGGCGAAGACTAAAACCACGCGCGAGTATGAGGGTGTAGAATACCCATACTACCCACTTGATATCTCAAGTGCATCACATCCGTTCTATACAGGCGAGCAGCGTAAAAGCTCAACTGAAGGTCGTGTTGCTAGCTTTAACAAGCGTTTTGGTGCATTCGGTGGCCGTGCTAAAAAAGCTGATGCTGCTGAGTAATTTTGATTTAATATCCAAAACAAAAAAACCGCTGAATATTCAGCGGTTTTTTTATGCTTGTTTATTTAACACTATCACTTTAACGCCTGCCTAAGTCTTTGAATCGTTAAGCAACTCACTGATCAGATCGCTTAACTGTAGCGCCCAGTAACCATATGTTAGGCTGCTAGGATGAAAGCCGTCGCTTGCAAACATAGCTTTGCTATCTATAGGTTTGCCGTTGCCATACTCTTTAGCCATACGAGCAAAGTCTGCTGCCATATAGTGCACATCGCTATGCTTGTCGCATACTTGCTGTAATATCCGATCGAGCTTGTCAGATTTTGCACCGACATAGCCGTTGAGTGGCATAGGCAGGGCAGGCATCTTTGCCATCGGTGGTAGGCTTGAGAATATCAAAGTCTGCACGCCAAATTTACGCTGAGCAATAGCGATGATCTCCTCGAGTTGCTGTTGCCACTTGCGCTCAGAGATGTTGGATGTGGTGTCATTAACGCCGACACTTAATACCATGACGTCTACAGACTGGCTTGGAGTCGGCAGGACATACAACCTACGCAAAATATCAAAGCTGGTATGTCCTGTGGTAGCTTGCACTGCCCAGTTAAGTACACCGAACATGGCTTGGATTATTGATTGGTCTTGCAACGCTGGTATTAGTTTACCTATTAAGGCATCCGCTTGCGTTTGGCTACCGACGCCTGCGGCAGCAGAGTCACCAACGAGCATGAGATTGAGCGCAGGCAACACGCTATCCTCAATACTATGTAGTGAAACAGATCCATGACGCTCACCTTCAGGTTCTGGCAAACGCACCGTATCGCGCTTTACTTTACTGCCTTGGTATAGATAGATTGGCGCAAGCAGCACATCTTTTGCGGCGGCAGTGATTTTGCCAGTCGTTTTTTTATTGATAGAGGCTACCATCCTGTACGTCCTCGAATAGTGACTAGAGTATCATCGATTAATAGTTGACCATCGACGAATACATCTTGGAGTAGGTTATCAGCAGAATTTGCCAAGGCATCTTCTTTAATAGTGGTAAGCTGGTTATTATCACTCTTTATCAGAGCCAATCGACCTTTTTTAGAGCGTTTTGAGCGACTGGTAATTGGATCTTTAAAGATATCCATCCACGCGCCGTCAATACAGATTGCACTGGATTTCATCGCCCAGCTCATAGTATCGCGGGTGACTTGTTGTAGCAGACCGCCGCCCATGCCAAAGGTGACATTGTCCGCGCTAAAGCCCGCTTCCATTATCGTACCCAATATCTTGCCAAGGCTTTGCGGGTTGATACCATCGCCTTGAATGAGGCGCACATAGTCAGGCAGCACTTTATAGCCTTTGCTATTAGTCGTCGTACCGAATTTTATCGCTAAGCGCTCCAAGGCTTCGCGCACGACTTTGGCAGGGTCGCCGCTGTCAGGACGTATAACCAAAGTGCCGCCCATGGTCTCGACTTTATCTTTGAGCGCGACACCCCAGATATTATCGATGGCATTCCACAGATCATAACTATCAGAGACGACAGCGACTAAGTTACCGTCTCCACCGAACTGCTCTAGCATATTCTCATAAGCCTGCGTTTCGCGCTCGCGTCCCCAAGCGGTCATCGTACTGTGCTCAGCGGCAGGAATAGAGAAGGCGGGCATATCTTTGTCCATACCGTACCAGCGGCTAGCTGCAACCAACGCGGTCATGCTATCAGTACCTGAAAAGTTCACTAAATTGGCAAGGCTACCTAACGCGACTGTCTCCATGCTGGACGCCCCGCGCGCACCGAAGTCATGTAGCTTAAACGGCAGACCCTCTATGCTATCGGCGGACTTTTCCAGCGCTGATTTGATAATGTTCTTACAATAATAAGATAAGCTGGCGACGGTTGAAGGGTACCAAATCGCGCGTAGCAGTGCAGTCTCAAGATAGCTCGGTAACCAATAGAACTCGGGGTCAGTATTGACGATTTGGCAGACGACGTTAGACACAGGTACGATACTGCCTTCAGGGATGGCTTGAATACGTATCGGTAGTCGTCCATCGTGCTTGTCAACCAAACGCTCCCAACCTGATCGGTTAAAAGGTAAGCCATGGGCTTTAATCACCAATTCAGCGTCATCGATGTGAGCGGTGGTAATAGGCGTTTGCAAGTACTCTTTAATAAAGGCTTGCAAACCAAAGAACACTACATCGTAATCGCCACTACGCGCTTCGACATAGCTTGACATGTACTCGCTACCGGGCGGATATTGTAGCCAGTGTGAGGTTTTGTAGCTGTCTGAATTTAAGATTAAATTATTAAAATTACTGGTGTACATCACAGAACTCCTCTGCTTTGAAATGCCGCAGCGTTGCGGCGATTAACCTTTGCCGTCTATCGGCGCAGGCGGTGAAACTGGTTACGTCTTATACAAGTTATGTAGACCAATATCACAAAAATAAGGGCATACTTTGAACCTAACCTTCTATATTTCTAATAAAGCGTCAAAGCCCAACCATCTTGGTAATAATGGCATAGTGATCTTCAAACATCATTTGCGCGTCAAGCTCAGCTAATGGTAGCCAAAATGCGGCAGCGGCATCATCGCTACCTTTTACTTTGGGTAAGCCTTTGGCATCGTTTTTGAGCTGTAAATAAAAGGCTTGGGTGATGGTGCGACCGCGCGCTGAGCGATACGGATCATCAAAGGTATGCTGACTGTGAAAAGAGCCGCGCAGTACTGGTTCTGGCACTTTGAGCCGCGTCTCTTCGCGCAGCTCACGTATACAGGCATCAAATAGCGTCTCTTTGGGGTTCAAGAACCCACCTGGCAATGCCCACAGTCCGCGTCCTGGCATACTACGGCGCTCAACGAGTAGGATATGTCCAGATTGCACAACTAAGGCATCTGCGGTCATAAAGGTCGGCGGGTACGGCGCAGATTCCCACTGTTTTTTATACTTATCAATAAAGCCTGCTTCTTCATGTAAGCGCTCATATTCAGCCGTGTTTTTAAACTGGCTTAATACCCCGCGTGTGGCATCAGGGGTACGCTCAGGCGTTGGCATAGCGCCCATTAGATAGCTATCACGGATAGGTGTCGCTGATAGATTATGGTAATTGGGTACAGAGACCGACGCCCAATTGGGGAATAGTGACAAGTAATAAGAAGAGCTGTCTTTTGAATGACCAATCAAGCCAATATCCGCGTTCAAGTCATGGGTGACTGAGCGCACGCCCGCTTGTACATATTTGAGCCAGCGTGTGTCATTGTATAGCGCATCGTCCAAGGCTACGCAGTGAATGCGCGCAGCATCCTCATCTGAGTATGCGCCCTTGATCATAGCGGTACGCTCGCTCACCGAAAACGGGTTACGCAGGCTACGCGGCAAATTAGCAGAACCAATAAGCATGATGACGTTATCTGCGCGTTTGAGCGCCTCATCCACGACGGCTTTATGTCCGCAATGAAAGGGCTGGAAGCGTCCGATAAAGACTAGATATTTATAATGCTTATTATTCTTGTTATCTGTGCTGTTTGCTAACGATGCACTCATAAACGCCAATTCCCTACGACAAACGATTTTGGTATGTACCTGCAATGACGCTAATACTGACACAAGCGCTTAGGGGCTGACAAGTGTAAAGATGTTTTGTGACGCTGACGACATTGGATTTTTACTATAAATAAAACAAAAAGCCTCCTTTAACTTAATAAAGAAGGCTTACGAATTTGATTAAAATAACATAACTTATAGCGACCCAATCTTATCTAAGCCTTGCTGCTCGATGACAGCGCTCAAACCTTCGTCTGACTCCATACGTTTGATAAACCCGTTTAGATTGCTGTACTTAGATAGATCAATCTCAAACTTCTTTGCCCACGTTAGCGTCACATATAGATAGACATCAGCAGTGGTTTTATTGCCGGTCAAATAATCGTGTTTACCCAATTGCTCGTTTGGCAATCTCATGAGATGGGCAATCTTCTCTTTTGCATTTTTCTTTAGATTCTCTTGTGCCGAGTCGCCTTCAACGAAGCCATCAGGTCCAAAGAGTGGCGCAAAGGCTTTGTGCACATCAGCATTCACAAATGCTAGCCACTACATCACCTTTGCTCTACTAATAGCTGAAGCATCTGTACCAAAGATATTGGCTTTAGGATAATTGGCATCAATGTAGACTTGAGTGGCGATGTTTTGAGTGACTATGATTTCAGAGCCATCGCTACTGCTATCAACGATCGCAGGGACAGTGCCTTGTGGATTGATACGCAAATATTCTGCTGACTTAGAGGAGTCGTGATCTAATAGCTCAAGCTCGTAATCTGCGCCCGTCCATTCAAGTGTGGTATGGGGTACGACAGCGCAAGTACCTGGTATGACATATAACTTCATAATTTACTCCATCAAATTAATAGATAACGCTATTGAGTGTAACCAGCGCACAAACTTAGTTCAGTTATATTATGTGAAGTTAGTTTGAGGAGATGTACAGGGTGAAGTGGCGCTGTGTGTTTCAATCCAAGTCGCTACCGTTGGCCAAATCTCTTTGGCTGCATTGCGGCTTATAATGATGCGGCTATGCGTGTAATCTTCCAAATCACCGCTGTGCGTTGAATACTCCCGAAATACATTCTTATCATGACCAAAGTCATCTAACAGCAATTTACAGCCTCGACTTGGGGCAATAAAGCGATCGCCACTACCGCTGATGGCATAGATAGGTATGGTGATTTTAGACATATGCTTTTTATAATTAAAACGGTCATCAAGAGCGTCGGTAGCGCCTAATGCGCTGCCGTTTTGTTTGAGCAGACTGCTTTTAAAGTTTTTATGCAAGTTCCAGTCATACCATTGCACCATCGTGTAATAGCTCTCGTTGACGGGACCTAATTTAAATGTTTTGGCAGGGATATAGCCATAGAGTCGATTGATTATTTTGGCGCTTATGACTTTTATGTAACTTATAGGGTTGAGGGCCGCGCCATATCCTTGGCAGGCAAATATAGTAGCGCTGCTTACCTTGTCGATGTACTGCTGATTTTGAATCAAAAACATGGTCAAACACAGCCCGCCGCCGCTATGAGTAACCGTGTGCACATGATCTAATTTTAGCTCATCGAATAAATAATCAAAGCTCGCTTTATAATCATAAAGGGCGATAGTTTCGAACTTATACTTATGTTTTGGTACAGGACTATGACCATGTCCGCGCCACTCCATGATGTAGCACGTATGACCTAAAGCAGCAAGATAACTAGCAATACCCATACACACGCCTTTATCTGAAAAAGTGCCATGCGTCAAAAACACATTTTGCCGCTTTGAGACATAGTGTTCAGGATTATCGTCAGCTACTGTCCAAAGTGCGGTTTGCTCATTATCAGACGTAGGAATTAGAGTTAAGTGCTTTGTTATCATGGAAAAGGCTCACTTGAAATAAGGCGTTTGTTGTTATTTTTATAGGGTATAAAATATTTGACTTGCCGCCTTAATCTTTGCAAATAAAGAGTTGTTGCAAATATAGAGTAGCGCTTGATAATTGACTAAAGCGTCTTAATATAAAGGTCAATAGTGATTGTAGTTCCCTTTATAAAAATTTTCGACACATTTAAACCCTAGTGGCACGGTCGGAATTATCTTTTAAATACGGTATACTAGGTAACATCAATTGACAACTTTTTATAGATAAACAACAGCGCTACACAGATTTGATATCCAGCATACTTTTACAATGATGACTAGATGCGCTAAAACAGCGTCTGTTTTAATTAATAGGAAGCATTATGAGCGAATACAACCCAAACGAAACTGCTCCAACAAGCCAAGATTCTGCTGAGTTTGAATCAGCATTAGATACTGAGCAAACTGAAACTAAGAGCAATATTACTATCACTGAAGCGGCGCAAGGTTACTTAGCGGACTTATTAGCTAAGCAAGATACTGACGGCATCGGTGTGCGTATCTTTGTTGAGCATCCAGGTACGCCGCGTGCTGAATGTTGTATGGCGTACAACCAGCCAGGTGAAGAGGACAGCGCAGATTTAAAGTTTAGTTATGATAGCTTTGCCGCCTTTATTGATGCAGCATCCGTTCCGTATTTAGAAGATGCGGTCATCGATTATAATAAAGACCGCTTTGGTGGTCAGTTAACGTTTCGCGCGCCAAATTCAAAAGTGCCAAAAGTCGGCGCGGATGCCAGTGTCGAGGAGCGTATCAACTATGTCTTGCAATCTGAGATTAACCCAAGCCTAGCGGCGCACGGTGGTGACGTCCAGTTGCTTGAGCTGATCGAAGAAGAGGGCGTTGGTCTTACCGCGGTACTCAAATTCGGCGGTGGGTGTCAGGGCTGCTCGGCGGTCGATATGACCTTGCGTCAGGGCGTTGAGGTGCAGCTTAAGCAGCAAATACCTGAGCTGACTCAAGTCGTTGATGAGACTGATCATACGCTGACAGAAAACGCCTATTATAAGTAGATATTCCTTATTGGAATTAGCAAAGCAAAGACTTATGGTTCTTTTCATAAAAAAGCTGGGTTATTATAAACTCAGCTTTTTTTATGTACAGCTTTTAAGAGTGCGTTTAACCAACCCTAATAATGATCAAGGAATGTATTATGAGTGATGACCAAACAGCCCCAGCCCAACGTCTAGAAACCCTCGCTATCCATGCAGGCTACAGTGTTGAACCGACGACCAAAGCGGTCGCTGTCCCTATTTATCACACCAGCTCTTATGCGTTTGATGATACCCAGCACGGCGCTGACTTGTTTGATTTAAAAGTGGCGGGCAATATCTATACGCGTATCATGAACCCGACTAACGCCGTTTTAGAAGAGCGCGTCGCCGCATTAGAGGGCGGTATAGGCGGTCTGGCGGTAGCGTCAGGCATGGCTGCTATCACTTATGCGGTGCAGACGATTTGTGAGATGGGCGATAACATCGTGGCGGTATCAACCTTGTATGGCGGTACTTATAATCTATTTGCGCACACTTTGCCGCGCCAAGGGATCGAAGTGCGCTTCTTTGACCACAATAAACCTGAGTCTATTCGCGACTTAATCGATGACAAAACCAAAATGGTCTTTGCCGAGAGTATCGGTAATCCACTAGGTAATATCATCGATATTCAAGCGGTCAGTGATATCGCGCATGAGTACGGCGTTCCTGTTTTTATTGATAACACCGTAGCTACGCCTGCGCTATGCCGTCCTTTTGAATTTGGCGCAGATATCGTCATTCATTCTTTGACCAAATATATGAGCGGTACGGGCACTTCAATCGGCGGCGCTATTATAGATAGTGGCAACTTTGCTTGGGGAGATTATCCAGAGCGTTTCCCGCTACTAAACACACCAGATGTGAGCTACCACGGCGTTAACTTCGTCAAAGACGTCGGCGCGGCGGCTTTTATTGCGCGTGCTCGCGTGGCTCCGCTACGCAATACCGGTGCCGCGCTCAGTCCGCTTAATGCCTTTAGTATCTTGCAAGGGATAGAGACGCTGAGCCTGCGTATGGAGCGTCATGTACAAAACGCACAAGCGGTCGCTGAATATCTACGTGACCATGACAAGGTCGCTTGGATTAAATATGCAGGTCTAGCAGATCACCCCGATCATGAATTGGCTCAGAAGTACATGAAAGGTACACCATCTGCGATCTTAACTTTTGGCGTCCGAAGTGATAAAGAAGGGGGAGGTCGTGAAGCGGGCGCACGCTTTATCGATGCCCTGCAACTCATCACCCGCCTAGTTAATATCGGTGATGCCAAATCTTTGGCAAGTCATCCTGCAACGACCACTCATCGTCAGCTTAATGGTCAAGAGCTTGAGCAAGCTGGCGTGAGCGAGGATATGGTACGTTTATCAATTGGTATTGAACATATCGAAGATATCAAGGCTGATTTGGAGCAGGCGTTGGCATCAGCATAAACTAAATAGTGCTAAAAAAGCCCGTATCTTTCTGGATACGGGCTTTTGTTTTGGAGTGCTGTGGTTTTAAGATAACGTAAAGCAAAGTTGTCGCATTTAAACCGTTAAGACACGCTTAGCAATGTCTTTATAATCTTGTGAGCTAAGACGCGGCCCAAACTGTTGAATCACCTGCGCGGATATTTCACTCGCCAAACGACCACATTCAGGCAGGCTGTAATGCTGCGATAACGCGTATAAAAACGCACCCGAGTAATTATCACCCGCGCCATTGGTATCAATGACATTACTTACCGCAGGCGTAGGCACTTCATGGATAATAATATCGGTCTGGTTATCGCCACTTTGTGCGCTGCCAGCTTGCGCAATAATAGTATCATTGGCACTATCGGTCACTACCGCAATTTGGCAGTACTCAAGTAGCGCACGCGCCGCTGCTTTGATCTGTTTTTTATCGGTAAAGGCTTTGGCCTCTTCGCTATTGCAAAATATCACCTCAACCTTGTTGCCGAGCATATTAAGCAGACCGTCTTTGGCGAACTGCACCACAGCAGGGTCGGCAAAACTGACCGCAATCTTGGCGCCGTTGATGCCCGCTTGTTGGCGCAACTGGGTCATTGCAGGTTGAATACCCTCAGACATCGCTAGGTAGCCTTCTAGATACAACCAATCCGCTTGAGTCAAGGCATCAAAATTGACGTTGTCTGCGGTAATCTCGCTTGAGGTGCCAAGATAGGTCTGCATAGTACGCTCGCCATCTTCGGTCACTGCCACGACGCAGGAGCCTGTTACTCCGCCTGCGTGTATCGACTGCTCTGAGGTGGCAACGCCTGCTTCATGCAAGTCCTGTAAATAAAACTGTCCCGGCGTGTCATCGCCTACGCGGCAGGCATAAAACGGCTTGCCGCCTAAACTTGCAAACACGTACATGCTATTTGCAGCTGAGCCTCCGCCTGCTTGCTTGGAGGGCGCTATATCAGCGAGTTCAAAAAACGCCAATAGCTTTTGTTGCTCATCAAGATCGGCCAGCGTCATCTGACCTTTGATAAGGTCAGTGTCCTCTAGTGCTGCATCACTTAGCACATATTCATGATCCACCAAAGCATTACCTATCGCCATTACGTCATACATCGCTTTACTCTCCTATACCTTTATCTGTGTTAAGTTTTCGGTTTTGTTCAATGCCTACTTCTCTTGTAATGCTAGCAACCGCTGATACAAAGCGTTCTTTTTGACGCCCGTGATATCAGATGCCAGCGCTGCTGCTTTTTTTACCGATAGATCCAGCAATAGTCGCTGTAGCAAAGTATCATGAATACTCATATCGTCATCACCAGTTGCAGTGTTATTGCCTGCTATCACCAACACGATCTCACCGCGCTGCTGATTATCATCTGCTTTGACAAAATCAATCAGCGCCCCAAGCGTTGACTTGTATACCGTCTCAAAGGTCTTGGTCAGCTCACGGCAAAAGGTCACCGCGCGGTCGTGACCAAACACCGTTGCCATATCTGTCAGGCTGGCAAGAATACGGTGCGGCGCTTCATAGAATATAAGCGTTTCGGTGCGCGCACTTAACGCCTCAAGCTGTTTTTGTCGGCCGTGAGTCTTGGCAGGCAAAAACCCAATGAAGCTAAATCGATCCGAGGGCAGTCCTGCGACCGATAGCGCGCCAATAGCGGCGCAAGCACCGACGATAGGGGAGACGCTCACGCCCGCTGCGTGCGCAGCTTGCACCAACTGGTAGCCGGGGTCACTGACCAGTGGCGTACCTGCATCGCTAATCAGCGCGACTGAGTGTCCTTGCTGGATCATCTCGATAATTTTGGGCGTTTGAATGGCATGATTGTGCTCGTGATACGCCCACAATTTGTTATGTCCACGGTCAGTATCTGTAGCGTTTTTTGTCTCTTTGTCTGATGCATTTGCCTTGCTTTGGATGTCATCAGATTTATTTTTAGTATTGATGCCAAAGTGTGAGAGCAATTTGCCAGAAGTGCGCGTGTCCTCGCAGGCGATAATAGCCACTTGTTTGAGGGTGTCGATAGCGTGCGGCGTCATATCACTTAAGTTACCGATAGGGGTGGCGATGATATAAAGACAGGCTGGCATCGCGGTGACAGTAGACATGAAGACCTCAAGATAGTTTGACGATAAATGAGATAAAAAAGTGCTAAAACATAAATGCAGGGTATTAAGATAGCTAGTTTAGCATGTTGTGCTATGATAATTATGAAATGTTCGAGTAGGGAAGTCAGCGTTATGGCTGATCTAAGTACCAGTGATACTAGCGAGCGAAGTAGCACCAATATTGTCAAGCGTCCGCTACAATTGTCCTCACCCAAACAGCGCCAAGGCGGCTATTTTGAGCAGCAAGCTTGCTCGTTTTTACAGATACAAGGCTTAACGCTTATCGCTCAAAATTGGCAACAGCCTAAAGTCGGTGAGCTCGATTTAGTCATGATAGAGGCAGGCGTAGCATGGCCAATTTTAGTTTTTATTGAAGTGCGTCAGCGTAAGCGTTCAGGTTTTGGTAGTGCTGCGATGAGCGTAACCCAAGCTAAACAAAAAAAGATTATTAAGACAGCTAAGTGCTTTTTGCAGCAGCATCCAAAGTACGCCGATTACGAATGCCGTTTTGATGTATTAGCTTACGATGTTGTGCCTTCTACTACAACTATGTTTGATAGTGAAGTACCAGAGTGGCTCAAAGGCGCCTTTGTCACTACTGCTTGGTAAGTCGTCGCTACTATTTAACAAGTTTCAAATGGCAAGAAGATACACTATGAATAAAACGTATAAATAAAGAATGACATCACGTAGTAAAGATTATATTTTAAGCGATCACAAAAAATCTCACAGAAATAATTTGTCCTAAAACAAGCCAATAACTTTATGGAGTAAACCATGACACGGACGTATGCAACTGCTGCCAAACCTTTATCTTACAAAGCGATAGTAAGCCTAGCATTTGCTACTAGTATAGCGATAACAGGTTGTACGACGAACTATTTGACCAATAGCACTGAGGGTACATACGGCGTGCCTGTCACTGAGCGTACTATACCGCAGCGCCTTCTTGATCGCAGTATCGAACATACCGCCAAGATAAATGTCTATGGTCTACAAGAGAATCTACAGCAAACCAGCCGAATGAGTATCGATAGCTTTAATAGTGAAGTTTTGCTCACGGGCGAAGTACCTACCGAGACGTTAAAGACCCAAGTTGAAAAGGTCATCAGCTCCATGCCAGATGTACGAGCTGTCTACAACGAGCTCAACGTCGGCGTGGCTCGCGGTTACAGCTCAACTGTGCAAGATGGTTATATCACCTCAAAACTCGTGGCAAAGGCCGCCGCTAATGACGGCGTCAAAGCCTCACAAATCAAAGCGGTCAGCAACAATGGCGTGGTCTACCTAATGGGACGCCTGACCCCAACGCAGCAAAGCCACTTGATCGACATTGTTAATGGTACCGTTGGCGTAACAGAGCTGGTGCTCCTAACGACTGTGGTCGATGATAGAGGTATCAAGATTAGCCGTGATGACATTATGTACGAGGCTAATTTGGCCACCGATGCGACAAGTCAGATGCCAGCTCAGCCTATTGTCAGACAGTTAGATACTGCCAATCGCGTCAATGCACCTGTCGGGTCAGTAAATACAAGCCCTGTACCTTCTACCAACCAAACCCCAGTCATCACTCAAAGCCCAAGTACGCAAAGTCCAGAGACACAAAGCCCGACCTCCTATCAAAACTCATCAAGTCCTTACATCGATCTGTATAAGGATCAATAACTTAAAATAAAAAGCGCTCAAAGATAGTATAAGCAGTTAGTGCAACGTGAATGACAATAACCCTAAACAGACATAACAGGAAAAGCACGATAACTAAAGCGATAGCCATTACACTATAACCAGTAAAATCAAGGGAGGAGTCAACGTAATGCTTATAACGTCGTACTTGCAATGCAGCATTTAAGTTGTTGACTGACACTAAAATAAAATAGGGATAATATAGGGTAGGAATAATGGCTATAAACGATGAAAAGTTAAATATCAATATTGAGTCAGGTAAAACTAAATCACGTAAGACAGAGTCACGTAAGACTAAGTCAGGTAAAACTGGGTCACGCAAATTTAATTTGGGTACGGTAGGCATCAGCACCGCTGTCGCAATAGGCGGTATTGCGCTTGCAACGCAGCAAGCACAAGCCTTGTCAGCATTGGCTATCGTCAATGGCATCACCGCAAGTGGCGGCGTTGGCGTTAGCAAGGATATTTTGTACGGTGATGAGCCTTTGCAAGATTTGGATATTTATTATCCAAAACCATTAGCGCAAGCTATGAAGTCGCAGCAGGTCATTAGCGATACTTATCCTATGGTGGTGTTCGTACACGGCGGCTCTTGGGAGAGTGGTAACAAAGAAGAGTATGCGTTCGTCGGTCAAAGCCTAGCGCAGGCAGGCTATATCACAGCGGTCATCAATTATCGTAAAGCGCCTGAACACGCTTATCCTGATTATGTTAAAGATACGGCAAAAGCGATCGCTTGGAGCTATGACAATGCCCAAAACTACTATGGCGACCCTGAGCGTTTTGCGGTTATTGGACATTCAGCAGGTGCGTTCAATGCCGTGGCCGCGGTCTCTAACGAAGACTTTTTAGCGCCATATGGGGTTAAGCCTGATGATATTAGCGCCGTCATTGGTATTGCAGGCCCTTATAGTTATGACTTTCGTAAATTTAGTAGCGCGAGTGCCTTTGGTGATAATGCAACGCCAGATGAGGTAATGCCAGATAGACAGATCAAAGGGCCACAGCCACCATATCTGTTACTGACCGCTGAGAATGACAAAATTGTCCATGATCAAAACACCATTAAAATGACGCAAGCACTAAAAGAAAAAGGCGTCGCCGTTGAGACAGGCGTTATCAAAGGCGCCAGTCATGCGACGAGTATTGGCGCCATGGCGCCGCCACTACGCTGGGTCAATGATGTGCGCGCGCAAGTGGTCGCTTATTTGGATAAAGAGCTAAAATAACTAAAATAGTTTAGGGTGTTTTTTGATAGCGTCTTAGACAGCCCTAAAATAGATTTTTGATAGGTCTTCAGCACTGTTAAGTAACCTCTCATACTAAATCCCCAGTTTGGCCTAGCGCCTGCTGGGGTTTTTTATGTTTCGCTATATCTGTATATTTAGAAGTATAAATACAACAAAAGACTGTTCATTCAATGCGGTCTACCTCTATTATAGAAGAAATACTATTAAAATATACAAGATTATAAGTTAAGGAAATCTAAATCAACTAAAGGACTACCACCATGAAACTACTCAAATTGTCACTATTAAGCCTAACTTTAGCCGTACCTTCGTTGTCATTTGCCGCGGGAGGTAGTGATCCTATATTAGGGATTGATATTATCATACTCAAAGATCCTAGCTCGCAGCCTATCGCCAATATACCCTTCACTAATTCAGAGATAAATCAATATAACGAGCTAAGAGAGAGTGATCGCCACGCTTATCTCAATAAAGTCATCGTGCCGAAGCTTGAGCGCGTCAATCAAAAGTACAACTATGATATAAAATGGAATCCAATCATCGAAAAAGGCATTGAGCAGCAGTGGTGTATCACCGTGCCTTGCGATGCTAAATCAAATATCATTATCCAACTCAATATTTCAGAGAATCTGCGTCAGTCCGATGTTAAGTTTAGCTTAGCGAGTCAATCGGATCGAGTGATTGAAAAACGAACGATAAAGCGTGTTGCGCAGATGAGAATGCGTTAAAGCTAAGATAAAGCGCTTCGCTTTTGCATAATCGTAAAAGCCGTTATTATCTCACTATAGTAATGTGAATATCGTCTGTGTATATGTCATGTGCGCTTATACACAGACAGTGCTGTAAGATAGCTAAACTCTTGTTATAATACGTCCACTAATTTATCCAAACATCTAATAACAGGTTACTCTATGAGCATGAATGCCGACGATCTTATCGCCTTTTTACAGCAGCATTATCCAGAGGCTTTTATTCAAGCCGCTAACCAAGGCAACAAGTTTGATGTCCGCGTGGTGGACGCCAGCTTTGAGGGCAAACGCACCGTTCAGCGTCAGCAGGCCATCTATGCCTTGGTCAACGATAAGATTGCAAGCGGCGATATCCATGCGCTTAACATTCAAGCGCTTACGCCAGCAGAGTGGGATATTCAGTCCAAAGGCTAATGGCTTTTGTATTTGATCAAAATTTGAAGTGAACTCATTTAGCACTTTTACCTTTGTTCTTTTTCTATTTATTCGCCTGCATACTTTTATTTGCAAGCACAGCTAGGTTGTTACCTTTATGGATCAGTTTTTAATCACCGGTAGTAGTCGTATCGCAGGGGAAGTTACTATTTCAGGGGCCAAGAACGCAGCATTACCACTGCTTGCAGCGATGATACTAGCTGAGAGTCCGACGACTTTGCATAATGTCCCTTCACTACAAGACGTGCGAACCTTGATTAAGCTGATCGGTGGTATGGGTATCGACATTCAAAAGCAAGAGGATACTGTTACTTGCGATACCAAAAATATCGACAGCTTTTACGCGCCTTACGATTTAGTTAAAACTATGCGCGCCTCCATCTTGGTGCTTGGGCCTTTGCTGGCGCGTTTTGGTGAGGCAGAAGTCTCCTTGCCAGGCGGCTGCGCTATTGGCTCACGTCCTGTGGATCAACATCTCAAAGCTTTTGAAGCGATGGGCGCACAGATCTCGGTTGAGAATGGCTACGTCAAAGCGCAAGCACCTAAAGGTGGCAAACTGCTAGGCTGTCATTTTTCTTTTGATATGGTGACTGTTGGCGGTACTGAAAACGTCATTATGGCAGCCGCTCTTGCCAAAGGTACGACAGTACTAGGTAACTGCGCGCTTGAGCCAGAAGTCGTTGATTTGGCGAATATGCTAGTTGCGATGGGTGCCAAGATAAGCGGCATTGGTACCTCGATCATGACCATCGAAGGCGTTGAGCGCTTGCATGGCTGCGAGTATTCAGTCGTTCCTGATCGTATTGAGACCGGCTCTTATTTGGCTGGCGCTTTAATGACGCACGGTGATGTACTCACTAAAAACACTTCAGCGCTACTATTAACGCCGGTGCTAGAGAAGTTTGAAGACATGGGTGCAGTCATTACCACAGGTGATGATTGGATTCGCGCCCAAATGAGTGGTCGTCCTTTGCCTGTCGATATTCGTACCCAGCCGCATCCAGGATTCCCAACTGATATGCAGGCGCAAGTGATGGCGATTGCCTGTTTGGCTGATGGTACTAGCACTTTTATAGAAAACATTTTTGAAAACCGTTATATGCATGTGCCTGAGCTTAATCGTCTCGGCGCCTCTATTCAGGTCGATGGTCACACTGCAGTCGTCAGAGGGGTTGAGAGATTCACTGCTGCTCCCGTAATGGCGACTGATCTGCGCGCCTCTATGTCACTCGTTATGGCAGCGGCAGCGGCTGAAGGCGAGAGCCTCATCGATCGCATTTATCATATTGATCGCGGTTATGAAGACGTCGAAAACAAGCTACGCGCGTTAGGCGTGAATATTGAGCGCGTCAATACTAATGATTAGTAGTCATTAAGCACTAAGAACAAAATTAGTATCAATACCGATTTCAATTAGACTATAAATAGCAAATGGACACTGTGTCATTATGACCGAAGCAACCAAGCACGACTCAAATAGTGGCTTACTAAACGAAGTAAACGATGAGTTTTCAGGTTTAACCTTAGCGTTATCTAAAGGGCGTATCTTAGAGGAGACTATGCCGCTACTCCAAGCGGCTGGTGTTGACTTATTAGAAGACCCAGAGGCCTCGCGTAAACTTATTTTTCCGACATCTAATCCCAACGTGCGCGTACTAATCCTGCGCGCAAGTGATGTACCGACTTATGTAGAGCACGGTGCGGCTGATTTTGGCGTAGCGGGTAAAGATGTCTTGCTTGAGCATGGGGCCAATCATGTGTACGAGCTGCTTGATCTACGCATTGCCCAGTGTAAGCTGATGACCGCAGGCATTAAGGGAGCCGCGCTTCCTAACCGCCGTCTGCGTATTGCGACTAAATACGTCAACGTTGCCCGTGCTTACTTTGCTAGTCAAGGTCAGCAGGTCGATTTGATTAAGCTGTACGGTTCGATGGAGCTTGCGCCTTTAGTCGGTTTGGGCGATTTGATCGTTGATGTGGTCGATACAGGCAATACCCTGCGTGCTAACGGACTTGAGCCGCGCGATCATATCTGTGATGTGTCTTCGCGCTTAATCGTTAATCAAGTCAGCTATAAGCGTAAATTTGCTTTGCTTGAGCCTATTTTAAACAGTTTTAAAGACAGTATTGCTGCCACAGCCTAGCTCATCTCTAATGATAACGTTAGCTGTCAGTACTGATAGTAAGCATAAAATTAAACACAGTTATACAGATTATAAAACCAGTTGAGCGCTATAAAAGGAATATGGCATGCTAAACTGGTTTTGTTGTGTCTACGGTTAGGCCGCCCTCATTATTTTTAGTCAAATAGATAGAATATAGGACAAATTATGCGCCAGTTAAGCACTTTGGATACTGATTTTGATAGTCAATTGACGCAGTTGTTAGCTTTTGAGACCGTCAACGATGCCAAATTACTAAGCACCGTTGATGACATCATCGCGCAAGTTCGCGCTGATGGCGACGATGTGGTACTGGCGTTGACGCAGAAGTTTGATCAGCATCCAGCAACATCAATGAGTGAGCTTGAATTATCTAAAGAGGCATTAGCTAAAGCTTTCGATAGCCTTGATGATGAAGTTCGTGACGCTTTGACTACGGCGGCGACCCGAGTTCAGAGTTTCCATGAGCGCCAAGTACAAGAGACTTGGCAGTACGAGGATGAGCTGGGTAACCGTTTAGGACAAAAAGTCACGCCACTCGATCGCGTTGGTATCTACGTGCCAGGTGGTCTAGCGTCTTATCCTTCTTCAGTACTCATGAACGCGATTCCTGCAAAAGTTGCAGGCGTAACTGAAATCATCATGGTCGTACCTGCGCCCAAAGGGGTGCTTAATCCTTTAGTATTGGCTGCCGCTCATCTGGCTCAAGTGGACCGTGTCTTTACTATTGGCGGCGCGCAAGCCGTCGCAGCACTGGCTTACGGTACTAAGACGATTCCAGCGGTTGATAAAATTACAGGGCCTGGTAACAAATACGTAGCGGCTGCCAAGCGTGCGGTATTTGGTAAAGTCGGCATCGATATGATCGCAGGCCCATCCGAGGTCTTGGTTTATGCTGAGGGCGAAGCGGCGGATCGCGCTGACTGGCTGGCAATGGATCTACTCTCACAAGCCGAGCATGACCGTATTGCGCAAGCTATCTTTGTAACGACCAGTGCGTCACAGCTTAAAGAAGTGGCGATAGAGATCGAAAAAGCGTTGGCTGAGTTACCAAAAGCGGATATTGCACGTGACTCTCTTGAGAACCGCGGCGCGTTAATACTGGTCAGAGATAGAGCCGAGGGCATGGCACTGATTAACCGTATTGCGCCTGAGCATTTAGAATTATCCGTGGATGATCCTGATATCTTACTTAACGATATTCGTCATGCAGGTGCGATATTTATGGGTCGTCATACGCCAGAGGCTATCGGTGACTACTGCGCAGGCCCCAACCACGTACTGCCAACTTCAGGTACTGCAAGGTTCTCATCACCGCTTGGGGTTTATGATTTTCAAAAAAAATCTTCAATAATTTATTGTACGCAAAGCGGCAGTCAAGCGCTGGCAAGAACGGCAGATATCCTCGCGCAGCACGAAGATCTAGAGGCACACGCCAGATCAGCGCGTTATCGCTATCAGTAATCAGTTGATGTTAACGCTGATTAAATAGACAAAACAGTAGAAATAAAGCACCATTGATGAGCAGTATTCGATTATGCTCTTGACATAGAGATGTCATAAATGATGCGATAAATAGTTATCGATTAGCTTTAGGATAAATTATGAGCGAGCAAAGAATAGACAACAGATTATGGTCAGCTAAAGCGCGTAACTTATCACCTTATGTGCCAGGTGAGCAGCCCCAGCACGACAATTTGTGCAAATTAAATACCAATGAAAATCCCTTCCCGCCGTCACCGAAAGTCGGCGAGGCAATTACGCATATGCTCGCGCAGCAAGCGGACAATTTGCGCCTTTATCCTGATCCTGAGTCTGATGAGCTACGCACAGCACTAGCAGAGCATTATGACCTTGAGCGTGATCAAGTGTTTGTCGGTAATGGTTCTGATGAGGTATTGGCCCTAGTCTTTGCCAGCTTTTTTATGAAAGAGCGCCCTGTGCTTGCACCTGATATCAGCTATAGTTTTTATCCAGTATATGCACAAACCTTTGGCGTGGAGCTGGTGCAGATAGCGCTAGAGTCTGACTTTAGTATTGATCCTGACGCCTATCGCCAGCCTTGTAGCGGGATTATCATAGCCAATCCTAATGCGCCAACAGGGCTGCTTTTGTCACTAGCTGATATTAGCAAGCTTGCCAGCGAGCACACTAATGCTGTGATTGTTATCGATGAAGCTTATATTGATTTTGCAGAAGATGAGGATGTTTCAGCGATTAGTCTCATCAATGAATTTGATAATTTGCTAGTGACGCAGACCTTTTCAAAATCGCGCTCACTTGCAGGCTTGCGGGTAGGGATGGCCTTTGGCAACCTCTCGCTCATTGAAGCGCTAACGCGTATGAAAAACAGCTTTAACAGCTACCCGCTCGATAAGCTGGCGCAAGCAGGGGCAAAGGCTAGTGTTTTAGATAGCGACTACTTTAAGCAAACTTGCCAGCGAGTTATAGATTTGCGTCAGTCACTAACGGCTGGTTTGAGCGCGCTTGGTTATGAGGTGCTACCGTCCCACGCCAATTTTGTATTTGCGCGTCCGCCTTTGGGTAATGCGCAAGAAATCGCAAGCCAATTGCGCGAGCAGGGCATTATCGTACGTCATTTTGATAAGGCGCGGATTAATGAATATGTGCGCATCACGGTTGGTACGCCTGATCAGCACAAACGTCTAATCGACGCTCTAACGGTGCTTCATGATAAGATAGATCAAAATCAGGACGCCTTGTCTTCTTGATATTAGCTTGCTGTCTTGTCTTTGTTTTGGTGCAATACAGCAAGTAAATTACCGACTTTATCGAGGCATTCTTGATACTCATCGGAGCAGTCAGACGCCACTGTTATCCCGCCACCTGCCCACAAGCTCACTTGGCTATCACTGTTATTTTTAGGGTTATGCTGAGCTTGTAGCGTGCGAATCAATACATTCCACTGACCACTACCATTAAAATTCATGTAGCCCATGGTGCCGCAGTAGGCACCGCGTGGCACGGTTTCTAGTTCTGCGATAATCTCAACCGCACGTTTTTTTGGTGTGCCTGTGATCGAGCCTGCAGGCAAACTGCCAAATAATACCGCTAATGGATGGGTATCTGGCTTTAGCTCAGCGGTAATGGTACTCACCATATGATGCACGTTACTAAAGCTC
The DNA here is from genome assembly GCF_052258425.1 of Psychrobacter sp. T6-4. Lineage (NCBI taxonomy): Bacteria > Pseudomonadati > Pseudomonadota > Gammaproteobacteria > Moraxellales > Moraxellaceae > Psychrobacter > Psychrobacter sp. T6-4. The sequence goes on along the minus strand of NZ_JBQQEZ010000014.1, from coordinate 8,185 downwards.
TCAATATCAAATAACTGCGGCACCTTAACGCTACCTATCTTGGCATATTTGCCCAAGTCATTACGCAGCAAATCCACAATCATCACGTTCTCAGAGCGATCCTTAGCGCTATTGATGAGTTGCTGTTTGAGCCTTTTATCTTGCTCAGCAGTTGCGCCGCGCGGCTGCGTGCCTTTGATAGGTTTGGTACGGATATGATGCGTACTAGTTTTGCTATCACTGATAAAAGTAAAGAACAACTCAGGTGAGCAGCTTAGTAATTCAAAATGCGCCTTCTGTCTATCTATCTGGCTATGTTGAATAGAGGGAGTCACACTCATATATCCAGCAAACGGCGCTTGGGTATTGCGATGCAGAGCAGGCAAGTAATCAAGAAGCTGCGTCGCTGATTTATCATTAAAACTCGCATCAGCATCAAAACTACCAAGCCACGCTTGCGTCAAGTTGATCTGATAGCAGTCGCCTTGCTGTAGATAATTCTGAGTTTGAATAAAGGCTTGCTGGTAATCGCTCTTTTGCCATTTTGCTGTAAGCACTAAAGGCTTGGTTGCCGATTTAAAAGTGTTTGTCATCGCTAATTGGCTATTTAATACATCTAAATAAGTTATCAGCTTTTTTATGAGCGCCGCTTTTGAGTCTTGAGGTAAAGCACTATTATCTGATGTTACCTGTAGTGTCCACTGCGTTTGATCTTTATCAGCACTTAAATAAATATCGTAGTGCCCAAGTACCGCGCAGGGTTGATGCGCTTGCTTGATATTTGAGTTTGGACTTAAGTGATGCGCGGCAATATCGTAGCCGATAAAACCCATTAGCCCATGATGATATTTAGGTGCATCAGTTAGAGCTGAGTGGTTATTACCGCTTCTATAGTCTTCGCTATAGGTGATGAGCTCATTTTGCCAAGCATGATAAGTCATTATTTTAGTGCAGGTTTTATCGTTACTTGTTTTATCATTATTTGAGCCAGTATCACGGCAGTGTTTAATAATTTGATAAGTCGCGCTGTTATCGATGTCATTTTGATAAGAGCTATCAGGATAAACCTGCCAGCTGACCTTAGGTAGTAGACCGATAACAGGCTGATCCTTATTATTGAGCCAGACCAGTTGCCATCTCGCCTTTTGGTCTTGCGCCAATAGATGCCGCTGCAGTATCGGCAACAAATCAGCTGCCGCCAAATCACCAAAACGCCAGCTATTACTTTGAATAACTGGCGTTGTTAGAGGATATGGGTTTTTTAATAAGCTCATAAAGGTATTGTCTAAGGGGTAAATTTCTTGATAATTAAAGTGGCATTAGTACCACCAAAACCAAAGCTATTACTCATCAAAGTGTTTAGATCCACATCACGTTTTTGAGTGACGATATCAAACCCTTTAGCAGCAGGATCTAGCTCTTTAACATTGATACTAGGCGCGATAAAGCCATCTTGTAGCATTAGTAAGCAGTAGATCAGCTCTTGCGCCCCAACTGCACCTAAGCTATGACCTGTCATAGATTTAGTAGAGCTAATGGCAGGGACTTGACTGATATTATCACCGAACACTTTGGCGATGGCTTTGAGCTCAGTGATATCACCGAGCGGGGTGCTGGTACCATGACTATTGATATAATCGACAGTCTTAAGTCCTGCCTCGCTCAAAGCCTGCTGCATGCAACGTACAGCGCCTTCACCGCTTGGGGCGACCATCTCAGCGCCATCTGAGCTGGCACCGTAACCGACGATTTCAGCCAAGATATTTGCGCCGCGTGCCTCGGCATGCTCTAAGCTCTCAACCACAACCATCGCACCCCCTGCAGCAATTACAAAACCATCGCGATCTTTATCATAGGCTCTTGAGGCTTGCTTTGGGGTGTCATTGTACTGGGTGCTGACTGCGCCCATCGCATCAAACATACAAGACTGTGTCCAGTGCTCCGCCTCACTGCCGCCTGCGAGCACCACATCCGCTTTACCTAATTGGATAAGCTCGGCGGCGTGACCGATGCAGTGAGTAGAGGTGGCGCACGCGGAGGCAAGCGAGTAGGAGACGCCTTGAATTTTAAGACCCGTCGCCAGCGCTGCTGATACCGAGCTGCCCATAGTTTTTGGTACAGCCATAGCGCCAACGCCGCGCAGCCCTTTGTCTCGCATAGCGTCTACCGCGTTGACAATATTTTCAGTAGAGGCGCCACCTGAGCTGGCCACTAGTGCTACTCGCGGGTTGTTGTTAATAGTCTCAAGCGATAAGCCAGCTTGCTCAATAGCGTTTAGCGCGCTGACATAAGCATAGAGGCTGGCATCACTAAAAAAACGCTTGAGCTTACGGTCGATACCGGCTGTATCTAGCTCTTCTTTGTTGATACTGCCGCTTATCTGCGACTTAAATCCGTGCTCAGCGTAGGACTCGTTGAAGGTAATACCAGACTGGCCTTGTTTTAGCGCTGTAGTCACAGCGTCCAAATCGTGTCCGATACAAGAGACGATCCCTGCTCCTGTAATAACAACTCGGCGCATATTCTACTCCTTATAATAGCGGTGTTTGACTCTAAATTTTTATACCTATAATAAGTAGCATTATGGCACAAGTGAGGCTTTTGCCATAACCCTACTATTAACATTTGTAGCCAACCAAAACTTTGATACAAATTTATATGAGCAATAACATTGTTGGCACTGACAAAGCCTGCGCAATTTGAGTAAACTGATAGGCTGAATTTAAGCGGCAAAGCAGTTAGACTTTGAGTTTAAGTGTTTCTATTAAAATAATATCTCATCAAAACTATATTAAGGATAGCATTATGGCAAAGCAGAACCCTTTGAACAAAGGCATCAGTTTAGTAGGTCATTTTACGCGTAACAATCTTGAACGTATGGGCTCGCTTATCGATGGGGTCAATGCCAAGGCGGGCAAACCGCGTCAATACAAAGCGGTAAACCTAGGCGATGACGATTACCAGCAAGACTTGTTTCGTGAGCAAACGCTAAAAGCAACCCAGCAGCTCATAGGTACGCGCTTTGCCACTTACGGTAAGTATGCCAAAAAGGTTGTGCCAAATAGCCTATTTCAAAACACGGTAGATGGTGCATTTGCACAAGTGGCTAAACTTGCCGCCACTTGGAGCCAGATTGACTTACCAAACGAACACCGTTTTGCGGACATCACTGATTTAGATGACGAACAGCGCTATGCGTTAGCCACTGATATCGCCAATCAAAACCGCGCTCTAGCGACTTTAGGCGGTATTACAGGTCTCGCTGGATTGCCAGGACTGCTCGCCGATACGCTTTGGTTGTTACTGGTGTCGTTACGTACGGTTTATCAACTAGCAGCAGTATACGATAAGCCACTGACAGGTAAGCAAGGGATCAAGATGGCTTATGAGCTACTCTCGAGCGCTGATTTGAGTAAGATGCAAGAAAAACAGGCACTGCTAGCAGGTCTAGGCGTTGGTAAAGGCTTACTAGACAACGCACAAAGCAGCGGTCTACACAGCGAGCTTAAGAACCTAGGTCTAAAAAATCAAAACGTCAACTACTACGCTGAGCAAGTCGACAGTATCGCAAGTCAAGTCGGCATAGACCTTGATAATATCAACCTTGCTTGGTTACGCCGCTTCTTACCTGTGACCGCGGTCGCTATCGGTATGAGCTATAATAGCCGCCTGATTGATGAAGTGATTGGTGTTGCCAAAGCGACCTTTGGTCCAGAGCCAAAGCTTGCCAGTCCTGCTATTACTGATGACAGCGCTAGCGAAGCCAAGGTGGATGTTGATGCTGATGCCAAAAAAGATGACGATAAAGTAGAGGATGCAGAGAAGGAAAAACAAGACAACTCTGCTGCTGATAGCAAGTCTGATGACAAACAAGAGAGTAGCGATAAGGAAGAAAAAACAGCGGATAGTGAAAAGGCCGCTAGCAGCAAATAATCTTTAGCCATAATAATTTTTTATTTGAATGACGCTATTACTCAATAAGCTCTTGAAAAATAGACTAATAGCGCCATTTACTTATTCTTAAAGACACTACTGGCTAATGCCTATACGTCAAAAGCGTCTGTCTGTAGAGAAGTACTTGCTTCTCAAAGACGATATCAAGGTGCCTGTTTTGCAGTGATAGCGAAAAGTTAGCCTGCTTATAAGTAGTTGAAATAACAGTAACAAGTCTTTATAATACATTGTCCTAAAAATGGGTGCCACAAAATGTTGTTTTTGACAAGATTTTGCCGGATTGGCCCATTTTTTTGTTTTATACCCAACGGGAGAAGGATGCCTTATGGCAACAACTAACCAATTGATTCGTAAGGGTCGCAAAACCATCAAGGAAAAGTCAAAAGTTCCTGCGTTGCAAGCGTGCCCACAGCGCCGTGGTGTATGTACTCGTGTATATACAACTACGCCAAAAAAACCTAACTCTGCCATGCGTAAAGTATGCCGTGTACGCTTAACTTCAGGTTATGAAGTATCAAGCTACATCGGCGGCGAAGGTCATAACTTACAAGAGCACAGTGTTGTTCTTATCCGCGGCGGTCGTGTAAAAGACTTGCCAGGTGTACGTTATCACACCGTTCGCGGTGCATTAGATTGCGCAGGCGTAAAAGACCGTAAGCAAGGTCGCTCTAAATATGGTGCTAAGAAGCCTAAAGTTTAATCACTGATAATCAGTTATTAAATAAGCTTTTAGACTCATTAAGCTTTTAAACTTAACTTACCTTAAGCTTTTAAACTTAAAAAGTTAGTACTACCCCCATTAACTGTGCATAGGCTTGGTGTTGTATAAATAACATACCACTATGCAGTAAGGCTGACTGACAACTTTATCATTCCTGCTAAGCAGTGAGATGTTGTGAATGTCAGACATTCCTGAAGACAAGGACTATATTATGCCAAGACGTCGCGTCGTCGCTACCCGTGAGATCCTACCGGATCCTAAGTTTGGTAGCCAAACCATCGCCAAATTCATCAACCACATCATGAGTGATGGCAAAAAATCTACCGCTGAGCGTATCGTTTACGGTGCTCTTGAGACTATCGGTGAAAAACGTAACGTTGAAGATCCTGTTGCGTTCTTTGAAGACGTACTAGAAAACGTTCGCCCTATGGTAGAAGTAAAAGCTCGCCGCGTCGGCGGTGCAACCTATCAAGTACCTATGGAAGTACGTCCCTCCCGTCGTACTGCTTTGGCTATGAGATGGCTTGCTGAAGCGGCTGCTAAGCGTTCTGAAAAATCTATGGCTCTACGCCTTGCAGGCGAGCTTGGAGATGCATCAGAAGGCAAAGGTAATGCTATGAAAAAGCGTGATGAAGTTCACCGTATGGCTGATGCGAACAAAGCGTTCTCACATTACCGCTTCTAGGCACATTGCCTGTTTTAAATCACAAGTTTTGCTGTGATGGTTTGACGTTTATTTATTCTACTGATTGCCGCCATCGTTTAGATTGCTTATGTTTTAAGTTTAAATTATAAGCATGTAGATGGCGGACATCTATCCTGATACTGTTTTGAGCGCGTTGTTTTATAGTTAGTGCTTTAGCAGTATTCCAAATTCGATGCCTCCATATTTTCGTATTATCTCTTTTTATTGACCTATCGCTTTTTATGTTTTGTAAAAGCTGAGCGTTTAAAAGCTTCAGGTATAAAAGCTGAAAATATAAAAGCTAAAAGTATAAAAGCCGATTGCTTTTATCTAGATAGCGCTTTTATTGAGATTGTGAGGTAGAGCACCACCCTATATTAATACATTCACGACTTTTCTTAGGAAAATACTATGGCTCGTAAAACTCCCCTAAAACGCTATCGCAATATTGGTATCTCAGCACACATTGATGCTGGTAAGACCACTACTACTGAGCGTGTTTTATTTTATACTGGCGTTAGCCACAAGCTTGGTGAAGTCCATGACGGCGCAGCTACCATGGATTGGATGGAGCAAGAGCAAGAGCGTGGTATTACTATCACCTCAGCGGCAACGACTTGCTTTTGGTCAGGTATGGCTAAGCAGTTTGATGAGCATCGCATCAATATTATTGACACCCCAGGTCACGTTGACTTCACGATCGAAGTTGAACGTTCTATGCGTGTTCTTGACGGCGCGTGTATGGTTTATTGTGCTGTTGGTGGCGTACAGCCACAGTCTGAAACCGTATGGCGTCAGGCGAACAAGTACAAAGTACCTCGCTTAGCATTCGTTAACAAAATGGATCGCGTTGGTGCTGATTTTTACCGCGTCATTGAGCAGATCAAAACTCGCCTAGGCGGCAAGCCTGTGCCTTTGGTTATTCCAATTGGCAAAGAAGACGATTTTGAAGGCGTTGTTGATCTTGTGACTATGAAAGCTCTATATTGGGATGAAGCGTCTCAAGGTATGGAGTTTGAAGAGCGTGAAATCCCAAGCGAGCTACAAGATAAAGCAGAAGAGTATCGTGAATATCTTGTTGAAAGCGCGGCTGAAGCATCAGAAGAGCTTATGGATGCTTACCTAGAGAATGGCGAATTGTCTGTTGATCAAATCAACGATGCTATTCGTAAGCTCACTATCGATAACGAAATCATCCCACTTCTTTGTGGTACTGCCTTTAAAAACAAAGGGGTACAAAAGATGTTGGACGCTGTTATTCAGTATCTTCCAGCACCTATGGATGTACCGGCTATTCGCGGTATCTTAAACGACAAAGACGAATCTGAAGGTACTCGTGAAGCGTCGGATGAAGGCCCGTTCTCAGCACTAGCATTCAAAATCATGAATGACAAGTTCGTTGGTAACTTAACCTTCGTTCGTGTTTATTCTGGTGTACTTAAGCAAGGTAGCAGCGTCTATAACCCAGTTAAGATGAAGCGTGAGCGTGTTGGCCGTATCGTACAGATGATGGCAAACTCGCAAGAAGAGTTGAGCGAGATTCGTACTGGTGATATCGCAGCTTTGGTTGGTATGAAAGATGTGACAACTGGTGACACCTTGTGTGATGAAGACAACGTCATCACGCTAGAGCGTATGGAATTCCCAGATCCAGTTATCAGCCTAGCGGTTGAGCCTAAGACTAAAGCGGATCAAGAAAAAATGTCTATTGCGCTTGGCCGTTTGGCAAAAGAAGATCCCTCATTCCGTGTACATACGGATGAAGAGTCTGGTCAGACGATCATCAGTGGTATGGGCGAGCTGCATCTTGAGATCTTGGTTGATCGCATGAAGCGTGAGTTCAGTGTTGATGCTAACATCGGTGCGCCGCAGGTTGCTTATCGCGAAACTATCCGCGAAACCGTTGAGCAAGAAGGCAAGTTTGTCCGTCAGACTGGTGGTCGTGGTAAATTCGGTCACGTCTGGTTACGCCTTGAGCCACTCGATCCAGCAGGCGACACAGAATATGAGTTCGCTGAAGAAGTTGTTGGTGGTACGGTACCAAAAGAGTTCCACGGTGCGGTCGACAAAGGTATCCAAGAGCGCATGAAAAATGGCGTACTTGCAGGCTACCCAGTTGTCGGTGTCAAAGCGACTTTGTATGATGGTTCTTACCATGACGTTGACTCGGATGAGTTGTCATTTAAGATGGCAGGTTCTATGGCCTTTAGAAAAGGTTTCTTAGCGGCCAATCCTGCGCTACTTGAGCCTGTCATGAAGGTTGAAGTTGAAACGCCAGAAGACTACATGGGCGATATCATGGGCGATCTTAACCGTCGCCGCGGTATGGTACAAGGCATGGAAGACTTACCTGGTGGAACTAAACAGATCCGCGCTGAAGTACCACTAGCAGAGATGTTTGGTTATGCCACGCAAATGCGCTCTATGTCGCAAGGACGTGCTACTTACTCAATGGAATTCCAAAAGTACGCTGAGATTCCAAAGTCAGTATCTGCTGAGATCATCGCTAAGTTCAACTCAAAAGATGACGACGAGTAAATTTATTTGCTCGCTATAATTTAATTAAACAAGGGCAATACAGGCTTTATTTCTGTATTGCCACTATAGAATACGCCAATAATTGGTTAAAAGACTTGTTATTGGTCGTAATTTTCTTATAATATCTGCACACTAAAAGTGCAACCCTTACTCATTATCTTAAGGGCTCAGCTTGTTTTAACCCTTACTCTTATCTTCTATAAGATTATAGGCTAAAGGCTGACTCCACATAAAAAGGAAAACCTCATGGCAAAGGCCAAGTTTGAACGCGTAAAGCCCCACGTTAACGTCGGCACCATCGGACACGT
>NZ_JBQQEZ010000013.1:0-112914 GCF_052258425.1 Psychrobacter sp. T6-4 | reverse complement strand
TCAGCTAAAACTAAAAGGACTAAGCCCTGTACAGTACAGAACTCAGTCCTTGTTATAAACTTAAACCGTCCAAGTTTAGGGGGTCAGTTCATATAGTGGCTTTTTTTTATCTTATATTTGACACTGTAGTGTCAAACTTGCTTGCTAATTAACGCTCTTGAGCACTTGCCATATTGGACTCATTAATCTCAATGCTATATATCAAACGCAGGTAATCTAAGTAGTCTTGCAACTGATCTTGTCCCAAATTATCACGAATAATCCGTGCCGTTTGCGCCTTCTCGCTCGCAGATAGCTGCGATTGCTGCTCAGTTTTGATACGGTCGCCGGCGATAACACTAGCGCCTATCTCAGTTGCACCCGCTACAGCCACGACGCCATTATCATCCGCTTGCTGACTAAAGGCCATACCGCGCTCTTTTTCAGTTAACTGCGTGGTCTGACGATTGACATCACCTAGTGCTTGAAAACTCACCACTTGGTTATTGATATCTGCTAGCGTCTTAATGTTTGCAGCGACTTGCTTAGCTTGCTTAAGTGCCAGCTCAGTGGCTTTTTCTTGACGCAGTAGTTGGGTGATTTGCGGCGTTGCAGCAGCGAGCGACAAGGTTTTAGTCGGGCGATAATTACTTGGCTGCGCCCATACCGTTCCATTACCAACCTCAATACCTGAGGTCACTGCTTGATCTTGAATAGTAAACTCATCAAAAGCGGCTTTGATGACCGCAGGCTGCGCTAATACTGAAGTATTATTGTCCCTGCGGTAGTCTTTTAAACGTTTTAAGGCGACGTTCTCTTGCTGAGCGATATCTTCGATACTAAAGCCATCAGCTGCCAAATCATTAATGGCAGTGACTTTATCAGCATAGATCTCTTGACGCTTATACTCTCTTGCCTTTGCCGTTAGCTCCTCGCGCATACTCTCAAGCGTAGGCACTTGAGGGCCATTATCTTCGGTTATGGTAAATATCTGATAACCAAAACTGGTTTTGACAGGGGGCGTAGTGTCACCAACGCTCAGACCTTCTAGTGCCTGTTCAACCGCTTGGGCGTCACTACCAAATACAGAAGGATTAAAGCTACCAATAGCGCCGCCTGTGGCTCCCGTTGGGTCATCGGATTCTGTTTGCGCCAGTTTTGCAAAGGCCTCACCATTAGCCAAACGCTTTGCAACCTTGTCAGCGCGCGCCTTAGCATTATCACCGCTTATTAGTATCTGACTGATTTGACGCTCATCAACAACCGCCATTTCTTGCTTGTAGCCTTCATACTGCTGCTGCAACTCTTCATCGGTAATGTCAGTGACGTTAATGGTCTGCGGGCTTAATTGAATATAAGCCAAATCAACCATCGCCACACTTTTTAGCGCCTCTTTATTGGCGTTGTAGTAGCCCTCTATATCGCTTTTGGTAAGCTTGACTTGGTCAGCAAAGTCCTGCCAGTTAAAGCGATGCAACCAGATATTGCGCGACTCCAATTGCAAGTCTATTAATTGATTGACCGCTTTCATAGGATAGATGGCTGTACCAACGATACTCGCATTTAATTGATCAAGGCTTAACTGATTACGAAACTCCGCAAACAGTTGATCTTTGGTCATACCGCGCTGACGCAAAAAGTTTGAAAACTGATCGTTTGAGAAGTTACCCTCAGCATCCAAAAAGACGTCTTCTTGGCGCAGTAAACGATTGATAGTATCATCAGACACCGTCATACCAAGCTTGCCAGCTTGCTGCTCTAAAAGCGTACGGTCAATCAGACCGCGCAGTACTTGCTCATGCAAGACATCTTCGTTAAGTAAGCTTGCATCATCTAGCTGATCTAGTATCTCACTGCGACGATTGTTGACCGCCGTTTGATACTCAGACAAGCCCACACTCGCCTCACCCACTTGAGCGATTTGATTGGGATCAACGGAGCCGCCAAAATAGCTTTCGATACCCAAAAGCGCAAGCGGCGATAAGCACAAAATTAATAAAATGCGACCTGGCCAGGTTTTCAAAAAATCGCGCAACTTATCCATAGTTATCTCTGTGTTATGAATGAAGAACCATTGTGATAGGACAAGGACATACTATAGCGAGCAATGGCAAAATAATAGAGGTTAATATAAAAAGGTAATCAATAACGAGCGAATCTGAGCATCATTGTGCTAGTTGAGACCGCGCGCCCTATAATACGTGATTTTTAAGATAGACTCAAAATATTACGCGCTAAAAGGGTTGACCCACAAAAAAAGCACCTATAAAAGGTGCTTAATTAGAACTATTTTATACGCGTAAATCTTAGTTTAAACGCTCTTTTAAGTTTTTACCTGCTTTAAAGCTTGGTACTTTGCTCGCAGGAATCTGTAGCTCATCGCCAGTCTTTGGGTTACGACCTGTACGTGCTTTGCGATCTTTGACACTAAAGGTACCAAAGCCTACTAGTGAGATACTATCACCAGCTTCTAAAGCGCTACCGATGCTTTCCATAACGGCGTTTAGGGCATCACCAGCTTGAGTTTTATTTAGACCACTTTTTTCGGCGATACTATCAATCAATTCTGACTTATTCATAAAAGTTCCTTCAAGTTTAGGGAGTATAATAAAACGCTAACGTCAGGCATTGTATCGCTCTCACTTCGTTTTAGCAACGAACTCATGCTATTTGAGTAGCAATATTATCTGACTTACGTAATAACAGGTTACGCTTTGCTAGCATCTTTATAGCAAGGGTGTTAAACGAGCGCAAGTCATTTTACATTTTTTTGCGCTCTATACTACGTATTAGCCACTTATCATTACGCAAAACGCCTGTATTTGTTTGTTGGCATACAAAAAGCGGCATTTACTTGTAGTTCTACTCGTAGCCTCTCAAACCTAATTTTTACGATAAATCACATCTTTATACTAAAGACTCCTAGTACAAGTGGGCTAAGTTGTAGAAACTTACGTTACTTTTTAAAATAAAAACGGTACTATAAGCGTTGCACAGCATTCAAGAATTACTGCGCGGTACTTATAAATGTGGTACTTATAAATATAGTCTCAATAGCACAGTGCTTATTAATCTTAGCACTTAAGAAACTTAGTACTTATTAAACTTAGTACTTATTAAACTCAATACTTGATAAGCCTAGTACTAAAAAGGCACTGCACTTAGAAAAAACTGTACTTAAAAACAGCAGTACTCAAGACGCATAGCATTCAAGCTGTATTGACTACCCTTAACTCGTTGCCCCAAACTGGACTACTTACATGAAGCGTTCTACTTTATCTCACTCTTTTCTTAATGTCGTTTTGGTTTTTGTCGAGTCATCCCTGACTTTGCTACTACGTTTAGATCCAGAGCTGCGAAAAGCCGCTTATCCGCTAGCTAAGCAAGAGACTGTCGTTTGCCTGCGCTTGTATCTGCCTCATGTTGAAGTCTACGCCACCTTTAGTAGTAAAGGGGTACTACTCGATGCCAATCTTCCTGTAGGACGTACTGAGCCTGATGTTATCATCAATGCTTATAGCGTGCAGGTTATCAACGCTATCACTACTCATGATAGTGCTACTACCGACAAACTACAGATGCGCGGTGAAGCGGTACAAGTCAAACTGGTCAAACAGTTTATTATGCAACTGGGGCTTGGTAGCTTGATTCAAAGCCTGATCAAGAAATTTAAAGGCGATAAGAGTAAATCGAAGCCAAACGAGACAGAGCTTGATAAAAAAAGAGACGATTACAAGTTACGTATCAAAGAGCAGCAGACGCAAATTAATACTTTAACGATTAAAAATCGTGAGCTTGAAACGACCGCAAAAGAGCTACAGAGTAAGCAAAAGACACTGACGATTGCCACTGTTATTGCTGCTATTATCGCTGTCATCTCGCTTATCGCTTTGTTTATGAGTTAATGTATAAAACTCAGAGCCGATAATGTGTTGCTTGTCATGTCACTGTTTTGATGTCATTGTTTGCAACCTCACTACCCTGTTCTTTATCTTATAGTTATTATTTGCTACAGGCGCCTGCAAGCACATCACATAAAAGGTATCTAATTTTTAGATACCTTTTTTTGCTATAAGGTCTTTAATAGGCATCATTTTTAACACGCGCTATTGGTGCTAGCTTTGCAGATATTTAGACTTAATAGGTATCATTGTTTTTTTAAATAGCAATGATAAATACAATTAACGCATTAACCACATTTCAATCTTGACTAAATTAGTCGGGATTAAGTATAATAGCTTTACCGTCACCAACCTATAGCTTGTTGCTGTGGTTAGATGGCGGCGATATATCTTAGATGATAGCGCTTAGGAGCAAACATGGCGTAATAGGTTTAAGACTATGAATAAATTTTGACAACGACATGGATTGGAGATGACTTATGCGTTTGACTACTCGAGGCAGATACGCGGTAACTGCGCTATTAGATTTGGCATTACAGGCCAGTCAACAGGACAGCGCAGTATCTTTATCAGATATTGCCAAGCGTCAATCTATCTCCATCTCCTACCTTGAGCAGTTGTTCTCCAAACTTCGTAAGCAAGGTCTTGTAACGAGTATACGCGGCGCATCAGGAGGTTATTATCTAGCCAAACCGCTTGATGAGATTGATGTCATGAGCATTATATCAGCAGTCGATGAGTCCGTAAATGCTATGCAATGTGAGGGACGCGGCGACTGCCAAGGCGGTAGCATGTGTCTTACTCATGACCTATGGTGCGCTTTATCTAACCATATTGAGCAGTACTTGAAAAATATAACTTTAGCGCAATTATTAGACATGAAGAACGTAAAATCAGTATCAGAGCGTCAGAACAACGCAAGCAATGACAACATTATACAAGATATCAATACTATTACTTTATCGATTAGCGAGGCCAATCCAGCATGAATCAACTTATCTATTTAGACTACGCTGCTACAACGCCAGTTGCCAGACCTGTGGCCACCAAAATGAGTGAATACCTCACTGTCGACGGTGTCTTTGGTAACCCAGCATCACGCTCGCACGGCTATGGTTGGCAGGCTGAGGAAGCTGTTGAGACTGCTCGTAGCCAAGTTGCTGAAGTCATTAACGCTGATCCGCGTGAGATTGTCTTTACCTCAGGTGCTACAGAATCTGATAACTTAGCCATTAAAGGTGTTGCTCATTTTTATCATTCTCGTGGTAAGCACATTATCACTAGTAAGATTGAGCACAAAGCGGTCCTCGATACTTGCCGTGAGCTTGAGCAAGAAGGCTTTGAGATTACTTATCTTGAGCCGCAAAAAAGCACTGGCCTTATCTTGCCAGAGCAAGTTAAAGAAGCGCTACGTGATGATACTATCTTGGTCTCTTTGATGGTGGTAAACAACGAGCTTGGCACCGTTACTGATATCGACGCTATTGGCGAGATTACACGCGCAGCTGGCGTTATTTTCCATGTCGATGCCGCCCAAGCTATTGGTAAAGTCAAGATTGACGCGCAAGCGACTAAGTTTGACCTTATGAGCTTTTCAGGCCACAAAGCTTATGGCCCCAAAGGTATCGGCGCTTTGTTTGTACGCCGTAAGCCTCGTATTCGTCTAAAAGCAGAACAGCACGGCGGTGGTCATGAGCGCGGTATGCGTTCAGGTACCTTACCGACGCATCAGATCGTAGGTTTAGGTGCAGCCTTTAGCTTAGCTGAAGAAAAACGTGAAGAAGATCGCGCTCATGCCGCCCATCTGCGTCAAAAGCTATGGGATGGCTTGCAAGATATCGAAGAGATTTATCTCAACGGCGACCTAGAGCATAGCGTTCCTAATATTGTCAATATTAGCTTTAACTTTGTTGAAGGCGAGTCGCTTATGATGTCGCTTAAAGACTTAGCCGTCTCATCAGGTTCAGCCTGTACTTCAGCAACCCTTGAGCCTTCATATGTTCTACGCGCTATCGGTCGCCCTGATGAGCTTGCTCACAGCTCAATCCGTTTTAGCTTTGGTCGTTATACCACCGAAGAGGACATCGATAGAGTGATTAAGCAAATGCACGAAGCCGTTGATAAACTACGCGCCCTATCGCCACTTTGGGATATGTATCAAGAAGGCGTTGATTTGGATTCGGTCGAATGGGCTGAGCATTAATCTTAAAAACATTATTAAATTATAAATACACACGTTACGTTTGACCCCAATTATCGATGAGTCAGTTGCTTTTTAGAATTAGCTTGAAGTTAATAAATACTTACTCATCATCTAACCAGGAGAAAACTCATGGCCTATAGCGACCAAGTTATTGATCATTACGAAAACCCACGCAACGTCGGCAATTTAGACAAAGACGCCAAAAATGTTGGTACTGGCATGGTTGGTGCTCCAGCTTGTGGTGATGTTATGCGCTTGCAAATTCAAGTTGATGATAATGGTATCATTGAAGATGCGCGTTTTAAAACTTACGGCTGCGGTTCAGCAATTGCTTCAAGCTCGCTCGTCACCGAGTGGCTCAAGGGCAAAAGCCTTGATCAAGCAGGCGAGATCAAAAACAATGATATCGCACAAGAGCTTGCTCTACCGCCTGTAAAAGTGCATTGCTCAGTACTTGCTGAAGACGCTATCAAAGCGGCAATCAGCGACTATAAAGGTAAGCATGGCGCGGCTACTGAAGAAGTAGCCAGCTAGGTTGTTGATCCTTCATTGTAGACATAATCGTATTTCAGCATTTGAGTAGCCCAGATGCCACTCAAGTTGCAAGTAAAAAAGGTGACAATTACGCTTATGCCATTGTCACCTTTTACTTTATATCAAAAGATAGTTTGTGTACTACCGATTACTAACTGTTAATAGGAGTTGTCATGATAGAGATGACAGAACGCGCTGCCAAACATGTTCGGGATTTTTTGGATAATCGCGGCAAGGGTGAAGGCATTCGAGTCGGTATTCGTACGGCGGGCTGCTCAGGCTTGGCCTATGTTTTGGAATTTGTCGATACTCCAGATGAGAACGACACACGTTATGAAAGCCTTGGCGTGAGTATTTTTATTGATCCAAAAAGTCTCGTTTATTTAGATGGCTTACTTATGGACTACGAAAAAGAAGGCCTAAATGAGGGTTTTAAATTTAGTAATCCCAACCAAAAAGGCGAATGCGGCTGCGGTGAGTCCTTTACGGTTTAAAATGGCTTAATATTAATATAACTGTGACTGCATCTTTTTTGTAGCCGTATACATGTTGGACCTTTATATAATAAAACTTACTATTAAAAAATAGAAATCAAAAACTAGAAATTAGGCATCCTGTATGACAGATAGCACTAAAGAGACCAGTATAAAAATTAGTGAAGAAGTAAGGTTTGATACCTTTTTTGCTTTATTTGAGCAGCCAGTTACCTTTAACATTGCACAAGAGGACTTAGATCAGCGTTTGCGAGTGCTGCAAAAACGTTATCATCCTGACAATGCAGATAAAGATAATGCTAGCGACGCCAAGCGACATTCAGAGCGTACTTCAGCGCTTATCAATCAAGCCTACCAAACTTTGAGTATGGCAGATAGCCGCGCAAGCTACTTACTTGATATACAAGGTCAAGCGATTACCCTTGAGCAATCTATTGCAGATTTGGACTTTTTAGATGATGCTATGGATTTGCGCATTAATCTGGACGACGCTATAGAATCTAATAATCAAGCGGCGTTACAACAGATGCATCCACAAATCACTCAACGCATAGCGGTGCAGTCTGAGAGGTTCAGTGGTGCTTATGAGCAGCAAAACTGGGAACAGGCAATTGATGCCACACAAAAACTTAAGTTTTTGGTGAAACTAGAAGCAGACGTCAAATCTGGCCTGGATGCTGTCGCTAGCAGTGCTCAATCTGACGATGATGATCTATACGTATAGTACGTTTTGGTTTGATATCATTATTTAAATACTATTATTCCTATTAAGTTAGCAGTCATAATCCCGTATAATCTAGCGCACCTATTCGCCTTTCATTTATTCATTTTATATTAGATCTGAGTTGTCCTATGTCTTTAATGCAAATCGCCGAACCCAATCAAAGCGCTCAACCACACCAGCATCGTTTCGGTATTGGTATAGATTTGGGGACGACGCGATCTTTAGTCGCTGTTGTACGCTCAGGTAAGGCGCAAGTATTGGAGGCAAGCGATAGCGTGGATAATTTACTGCCTTCTGTTGTCTATTATCCCGCTGATGGCGCGCCGCAAGTTGGCACGCAAGCACTAGCACATCTAGCAGATGATCCTCAAAATACGATAATCTCCGCCAAACGCTTTATGGGTCGTAGTCAAGCCGACATCAAATTCTCACATCCTTATAAACTAACAGGTCAAGCGGATGCGATGCCAGCTTTTGTTACTGCTCAAGGCGAGGTGTCCCCTGTTGAGGTCTCAGCGCGTATTTTGATGGCGCTTGAGAAGCGTGCTAACAGCGCACTGCCTATCGATAGTATTGAAGGCGCAGTCATCACTGTACCCGCCTACTTTGATGAAGCGCAGCGTCAAGCAACTAAGGATGCTGCGCAGGCTGCTGGTATTAATGTGCTTAGACTACTTAATGAACCAACAGCTGCTGCAGTTGCTTACGGCTTAGATGAGCCCACCCAAGACAATACAGCGCGCTATTATCTTATCTATGATTTAGGCGGCGGCACCTTTGATGTTTCTATCTTAAAGCTCACTGATGGTGTGTTTGAAGTAC
Source organism: Psychrobacter sp. T6-4 (assembly GCF_052258425.1). Taxonomy (NCBI): domain Bacteria; kingdom Pseudomonadati; phylum Pseudomonadota; class Gammaproteobacteria; order Moraxellales; family Moraxellaceae; genus Psychrobacter; species Psychrobacter sp. T6-4. The sequence goes on along the minus strand of NZ_JBQQEZ010000013.1, from coordinate 104,256 downwards.
TGGCGACTGGTGGTAATAGTGCCCTTGGTGGCGACGATATTGATCGTCTATTGACCAATTGGCTTATCAAACAGATGAATATTCTGTCCGCTGATGTTAGCTTGCATGATAAATCTATACTCGCGCAAGAGGCCAAAGCGTACAAACAGCTACTGAGCGCACAAGAGCAAGTTGATATCTCACTTTCTATTAATGGTCAGTCCTTTGATGGCGTATTGACACGCGGCGATCTATTAGCTATCGCTGATCCAGTTAACCGCCGTACGCTCAGCGTTTGCGAGCAGGTATTACGTGATGCCAAATTGACCATTCAAGACCTTGATGAGGTAATATTGGTCGGTGGCTCTACTCGCATGCCAGCGGTACAGCAAGTCGTTGCTAAGTTTTTTGATACAGAGCCTCTATCTAGTCTCAATCCTGATGAGGTCGTCGCGTTGGGCGCGGCGCAAACCGCGCATCAACTGGTCAATGGTAATAGCGATAACAATCTACTATTGCTCGATGTCACGCCGCTCTCATTAGGCCTTGAAACCATGGGCGGCTTGGTTGAAGTATTGATACCACGCAATACCCCTATTCCTGTCAAAAAACGTCAAGTATTTACCACTTATCAAGATGGTCAAAACGGCATGGTGATCCATGTGGTCCAAGGTGAGCGTGAAACGGTTGACAACTGCCGCTCGCTGGGTCGTTTTGAGCTGTATGGTATCCCGCCTATGAAAGCAGGTTTTGCACGTATTGAGGTGACCTTTAGTATCGATGCTAATGGTCAGCTTACGGTAAGTGCACAAGAGACTACGACCAAGACTGAGAGTCAGATTGAGATCAAACCGACTTATGGGCTCTCAGATGAGCAAAAAGAGCAGCTATTGACCGCAGGCTTCAAGCATGCTGAAGAAGACAAACAAGCGCGCTCAATGATAGAGACTAAAGTTGAAGCTGAGCGTGAACTGTTAGCACTGCAATCAGCGCTCAATGAGTTCGCAGCCTTGTTGACAGCTGAGGCCCAAGAGCAACTTGCAACTCATATGCAAGCTTTGCAAACAGCGCTTACGAGCACTGATTTGACAGATATAGAAGCTAAGCAGGCGGCTCTTAAACCGCATAGTGATGCTTTTGCCGCTCTTATCATGAACCAGAGTGTCAAAACCAGTATGGCAGGAACCAGCGCTCAGGACTGGTAATAGCGGTACACGTAAAATTTTTAGTAGTATTAATGCAAATTAATTCTTTGAATACCAATCCTTTGAACACCTTAGTAGCGGATATCCATGTTATGCCAAAAATTACAGTACTTCCCCATTTTGAAACTTGCCCAGAAGGCGCTGAAGTTGAGCTCAAAACTGGCGACAACTTATGTAAAGCGCTTTTAGAAAAAGGCATCAAAATTGAGCATGCTTGCGAGATGTCAAAAGCCTGTACAACCTGTCATGTGGTAGTACGTAAAGGTTTTGATAGTTTGGATGAGATGGATGATATCGAGGCGGACTTATTAGATCGCGCTTGGGGACTTGAGCCTGACTCACGCCTATCTTGTCAGGTAATGCTAGAGGATGAAGATCTAACGATTGAGATTCCCAAATACACGCTCAACCATGCCAAAGAAAATCACTGATGTGTATAAGCATCCTGTCAAACAACAAAGCCAGTTATAACTTCTAACTGGCTTTTTTTGGTTTAAGATTTAGGGTTTTTTTCCTCTTCTTGAATACGCTCAAGCGCTAGTCTTAAACGGCGTCTAATATCCTTGTAATCATCGTCTTTAATATCTTTAAAGTTTAAATGCAGATTAAATCCTGGCAACGTATGATCGACCCATTTGGACAAACGACCATTATTAACATCAGGGTCTAGTACTTGCCATGCACTCACCTTGTCATCAAAACCTTTTAAATCATAGTCACCTGCAAACTGGCACTCATAGTCATGACAGATATAGTCATAAGTGTTTTGACTGATTAAAATCTCGCCTTTATTCGCGCTAAGCTCGAGCCTTGAGGCTAAGTTGGCCTCTTTGCCTATTAAAGTGTAACTCAAGCGGCTACTACTGCCAAAGTTACCCACATGACAGTAGCCTGTTGTGATACCAATACGTATATCAAGGCCATCAAACCCCATCAAGCGCCACCTTTGCCGCAGCGAGCGCATCTCGCGGCGCATATCTACTGCCATCGCTACGCAGTCCAAAGCATCTTGGCGCGTGCCGCGGCTATCAGGCTCACCAAAGAAGCACACCATACCATCGCCGATAAACTTATCAAGTACCGCGCCATGTTTGCTTGCAATGAGCGTCATGCAATGCATATAGGTATTTAAGATATCTGCTAGATTGTCAGCGCTTAGACTGTCTGACAATTCAGTGAATCCTGCAATGTCAGAGAACATGATAGATAGCTTGACGCGCTTGTTTGAAACGCTAACGGGACTATCTGTTTTTACAATAGGTTGCCAGATTTGCGGCGGTACAAAACGGGTGAGTTTATTAATCACTGAGACCATAGTGGTCAGTCGTTTGCTAGACTGATTGACATCGGTTTCAAACTTTACATACTGCTGATAAATGTGTCGAAACTGAAAAAGTATGGTTATGATGCTCACCAATAGTATCACAGGAGGCAACCAGCTTCTGGCACAATCCATACCAGCGCCATTCAATATCACGCTGACATAATAAAAAATGACAATGGTGACAATAGATACCATAGCAAGCTTAAGCTGATTGTCAGCTTGACTCACTATAATACGTGCACCAATGAGTAAGGCTAAACTTAACGAGATGATAGTACAGAGCTGAACAGAACCTATGACCACTGAGAGTAAAATGACCGTAAGATTAGAGGTCCAAAAACTAGTTTGGCGTCGATAGTTATAGATAACAATCAATAAAGTGGGCAGGCTGACCACTACGAGTAATGCCATAGAGGTCGGACTAAATTCAAAGTACAAAGCAATGAGCGCGACACTAAGTAATAGGACAAACAATTCTGGATAATCAAACTGATAGATACCGTCATCTTTTGCTAAAGTTGGCGGTCTTAACACATCCAAGATTGCCATAATCATCGCCTATTTTAAACTCATCAAGAATAGATTCAGCACTTTGCTTAGTTCTTAACAATAATCAGAACGCTTTTTGTAAAAAACTAAGCAAAGCCCTTCATTATAAGAGAATAGTTATGCAAAAGGTATACCATTAATCATCAAAAAACCTCCAATCATTACCTGATACAGAGATTATCTGTATAAATAACAAAAGGAGGCTGCTTAATTCTTTCAAACTATCAAATACTTAATGCTTAATGCTTGGTACTTGGTGTTTGATACTTAATGTTTAGTACTTAGTGTTTAATACTGAGTCGTCAAAGCTAAAATCTACATTTGCCAATCAAAAGGCATCTGATGATGACCACGTAGCGCCATCATCAAAGTCTGCTGCATCTGCGACATAACCTCGTTAGTATAAGGAACCGCAGGTACACCCCACACAGGATTTGGCCACTGCATATCGTTTTGATAGCGCACAATATGATGAAAATGTAGCTGCGGAACTTGATTGCCAAGTGCCGCTACATTCATTTTGTCCGCCTGAAAGGTCTTTGCCAGCTGACTAGATAACCAACTGGACTCACGCAAAAACTGCGCTTGGTCAGCATCAGATAGCTCATACAATTCTTTGATACCCGTCACTCGCGGCACCAAAATGAGCCAAGGAAATTGGCAGTCGTTGATTAGACGGCATGTTGACAATGGAAAATCGCCTACCAAAAAACTATCAGCAGCAAGCTTAGGATGCAGTTGGAACATAAGGACGGTTTCTCTCAATTAAAAAGCAAAATACAATCTAGCTATTTTATCAGGTATCCTGTCGATAAAATAGCCGTACGGGCGAGCAATTTGACTAGGCCTTATTTGCTCAGTCATTATGCAGCGTCAGCGACTAGATGCTCGCTGAAGTACTGAAGCAGCTCTTGTACCGCTGTTACGCGCTGCTGCGGCGTTTCAAGCTTATCGGCATTTTGATAGCGAATGCCAGAGGCACCATTCATACGGTAGTGCTTGTTATTGGACTGGATCAGTTTGATAATCGCCAGCGCATCGACTGGCGTATCTGGCGCAAAATCCAATGTCATACTGCTAGTGCTCGCATCGATTTTATTGATCATCAGCGGCTCAGCTTGTATGCGTAGTCTATGAACCGCAAACAGCTGCTTGGTTTGATCTGGCAAAACACCAAAACGATCTATCATCTCGGTACGGATATCAGTCAAGGCATCCTTGTCATCGGCGTTGCTAATACGCTTATAAAACAACAAGCGCTGATGCACATCATGTAAGTATTCTTCTGGTATCAGCGCTGAGGCGTGCAGATTAATCTCACTGGTCAAGGACAGCGGCGTGCTCAAATCGGGCTCTTTGCCCGCTTTAATGGCTTTGGTCGCGCGCTCTAGCATATCCATGTAGAGGCTAAATCCTATGGCTTGCATATTACCGCTTTGCTGCTTGCCAAGTATCTCGCCTGCTCCTCGAATCTCCAAATCTTCGCTGGCAAGCATAAAGCCTGCCCCCAAAGTATTAGCGCGCTCAATAGCATGTAGGCGGCGTTTAGCATCGCCTTTAAGACCCTTTATAGAAGGGACTAGCAAATAACAGTAAGCTTGATGATGGCTACGACCGACGCGGCCACGCAATTGGTGCAGCTGCGCTAAACCAAACTTATCCGCGCGCTCAATGATAATAGTGTTGGCATTAGGCACATCAATGCCAGTTTCGATAATAGTTGAGCAGATTAATACGTTAAACTTTTTGTGATAAAACTGCTGCATGACCTGCTCAAGTTGACGCTCTTGCATCTGACCATGGGCGACGCCCACGCGTGCCTCTGGCACCAGCTCACGTACGGTCTCAGCCATACGCTCGATACTTGCCACGTCATTATGCAGCAGATATACTTGCCCGCCGCGCAGTAGTTCACGCAAAATGGCCTCTTTCATTAGCGAGTCAGTCTTTTGCATGACAAAGGTTTTAATCGCTAGCCTTCGTGCAGGCGGCGTGGCGATAATTGACATATCGCGCATACCTGAGAGCGCCATATTAAGCGTACGAGGAATAGGCGTGGCGGTCATCGACATACTATCGACATCAGTCTGAATGGCTTTGATACGCTCCTTATGGCGCACGCCAAAGCGGTGCTCTTCATCGACGATCATTAGACCTAAATTTGAGAACTTAACATCAGGTTGCAACAATTTGTGCGTACCGATGACAATATCAACTTTGCCCGCGGCCAGATCAGCGAGTACCGTGTCTTGATGTTTTTTGCCGCCAAAACGTGAGAGCGTCTCTATGCGCACCGGCCAATCAGCGAAGCGATCACGGAAATTATCCTCATGCTGACCTGCCAGCAGTGTCGTTGGTACTAAAACAGCCACCTGATAGCCTGCACTAACCGCAATGAAGGCTGCGCGCATAGCGACTTCAGTCTTACCAAAACCAACGTCGCCGCAGATGAGACGATCCATAGGCTGATTTTGTCTCATATCTTCCATAACGGCGTGAATAGCATTGGCCTGATCAGGCGTCTCCTCAAAAGCGAACTGACTGGCAAACAGCTCATACTGTGAGGGATCTATCTTGAAGTGAATTCCAACTTTGGCCTCGCGGCGAGCTTGCATATTAAGTAGCTCAGCTGCCACGTCATGAATCTGCTCAAGCGCTTTTTGTTTGGCACGATCCCATTTGCCACTGCCGATCTTGTGCAAAGGCGCAAGCGCAGGATCGCCACCACTATAGCGGTTGATCATTTGTAAGTTAGCTACAGGCACATAGATACTGGCATCATCAGCATATTTTAGATGAATAAACTCTTGCTCGCCGTCACCAACGTCCAGTGTAATTAAGCCGTTGTAGCGACCAATACCATGCTCGATATGGACAACCGGACTACCTTCAGTGATTTCAGTGACGCTCTTAACCAAAAACTCTTCTGATACGCCGCTTTGTCTGCGGCGACGAGTTTGTAGCACTTGTCTACCAAACAGTTGCGTCTCACTGATCAGTACCAATCGCTCAGGCACATAAACGCCGCGTTCAATAGGCGCAACCGTCAGCCCAACTTGCGGGCGTACGCCCTTGTTTGAGGTATCGCTTAGCGTATCTGCTGCCAAAAAATCTGCAAAGCTGTCATAGGCTTTGATATCGATCTTGCCTTTGAACAGCTCGATTAAAATTTCACGACGACCTGCGGTCTCAGCGACAATAAGCACTGGCGTATTGGTTTGTATTTGCAAGTCTAAGAACGCTAATAGCTCCGCTAAAGGCTCAGCCTTTTGATGATTGACAGGTAATTGCGGCGGTACTTGGGCGCTCAAGGTAGTAACGCCTTTTTGTTTGGTAGGTAATTGATCTGATCGAGTATCGCTACCATTAGTATTATTTATCGCGCTATTACTCGATGTTGCCAGCTCATCCCGAGCGCTCATAATCACTCTAGGGTAGTGATTGAGATGCTCGTTTAATGCATTAGATAACAAATATAGCAGCTCAGGCGCTACGATTGGCTTGTCGATATCATGACGACGCTCCTCATAACGACGCTGAATCTGTGACCAGTAATCTGCTTGCTTCTCGTTAATGAACTCATCAGTAATAAACAGAGCGTCTTTTGGAAAGTAAGAAAATAAACTACTTTGCTCTTGCCAGTCTTTTATATCAAAAAATAGCGGCTGATAATATTCTAGTCCACTACTAGCAATACCTGCCATTACGTCTTTGTGTAGCTCAAACTTACGGCTGCTAGTGTTTGGGAACATTGCGGCAAAATTAGTACGAAAAGTCTCGCGACCTTCATCGAGCGGAAACTCTTTTGCAGGGAGTATTTGAAACTGGGTAATAGGTTTTGAGATATCTGGCAACTTGTGCAGCAGCGATAACGACTCTTGAGCCATACTAGTATCGTTGCCGCTAATCATAGCTTTGAGATCATCAGGCGTCAGCGTGCGCTGGGTTTGTGGATGGAAAAAGCGAATGGTCTCAATCTCATCATCGAACAGATCAAGGCGTAGTGGGAATGGCTGCCCCATAGCAAAGATATCTATGATGCTGCCGCGTACCGCAAACTCACCTGGCTCAAAGACATTATCGACCGCGCGGTAGCCAGCTTTAGCTAATAGTTCACGCTGAGTGTTGATATCGAACTGATCACCAACGCTAAGATCAAAATGCTGACCGATAAGCCAGCTTGGCGGCGCTACTCGGTGCATCAACGCCTGTACGGATATTAGCAGCACCCCTGATGTCGGCATATCTGTTAATAAATTGATGCGCTCACTGACGATATCTTGATGCGGCGATAGCTCATCATAGGTTAGCGTCTCCCAGTCAGGAAATACGTAAGCATCAACGCCGCAAAATGCCAGCTCAGTTTCTATCTGATTGAGCTGGTTTTGGTCGCGCGTCACCACGACCTTTAATCGATCTGTCAGCTCCCATAGCTCTGATGTTACAAGACTTGCCAGCCACAAGCTACCGACAGCACCATAAGTTGGCGCAAGCCAGCGCTTTTGAGCATTATCGATAGGAAATAGGTGTTGATTAATAGGAGCAAACGCGTCAGTCAAAGCAGTGATAGGCATAGCAGATGAGATCAAGGTTAGGAGTCAGAAGACCATTATACGAATATTTTGCTCATTGACCAAAATGTATGCCGTAACGGTTTGTCACTAAGTTTATCACTCAGACAGTTAGTCAGTGCTCGTTACGCATTAGATCTTATAATACGACTCTAAATGCTGTCTTAGTACAAGCAAAAACCCCAGCGAATAAGCTGGGGCTAAAAACAGAGACTGACAAAATGTAAAAACTAGTATTTTATACGTATCAAATGAGCGGCTTGTCACTAGCGATAATGCCATTGTTGTCAGCGTAGACATACATACCAGAGTTAAGGGTCAAATCACCAAAGCGAATCTCTATATCGGTTTGACCTTCATCACGGCGTGTGGATTTGCGTGGTATGCAGCCGAGCGCCATCACCCCTATCTCCATCTGCGCCATATCATCGACATCACGGACGCAGCCGTAGACCACAACCCCAGCCCAGCCATTATCAATAGCAGATTGTGCAATCATGTCTCCTAGCAGAGCGCAGCGCATAGACCCGCCACCATCAACGACAAGTACTTTACCTTCGCCGTTTTTATCCTTGCCATCACTATTAAGGAGCGCCTTAACGCGGCTATTATCCTCAAAGCACTTAACGGTCACTATTTCACCGCAAAACTTGTCTTTGCCGCCAAAACTATAAAAAGATTTGCCTTCGATATTAGGCAGACAAACTTGCGACTCAGGATTGGCATCTAATAGATCACAGGTGACAAAATCCTCTTTGGTCATAGCTTGAGACTCTGACATGATAAAACTCCTTTTATGTTAATTTAATTATAGTGCTTAGGCTATTTATTGATACTCATTTAAGATTTAACTCGTGTCATTGAGAGCATGGCTTTGTTTTCAATAATCGTCGTCTTAGGAGCGTCTTTAGTATGATAATCTCTAAATTTGCGCCGCTCATATATCTCTTGCGCGCTCATCGTCATCGCGTTGGCCACCCGCTTGGCTGATATAGGATGCAGAGGCAGAGACTCAGATACCAAAGGCGATATCAGACCAAATACTGTTTGGCTAATACTTTCTAAAGGACGACCTTTGTGCTTGCCAAGCAGCAATGAGGGGCGAAAAATAACCAGCTCTGTAAAGCCAAGAGCACTGATGGAATGCTCAGTCTCACCCTTGACTCGATTATATAAAAATCGGCTGTCGACATCAGCATTCATTGATGATAGTAAAAAGAAGTTCTCGACGCCTTTATCCAAGCAAAGCTGCGCAAAACAGACGTTGTAATCATGATCGACCTTATGAAAAGCTTCATCACTGCCCGCCTGTTTTTTGGTAGTGCCAAGGCAGCTAAAAGCATCCGTCGTTTTGTCAACGCCAACACTGGCAAAAACCTCACTTAAATTATCAAAATCATTGACCTGATAAAAATGCATACTGGCATTGATGTAACGCGGCGGACGCCGTGCAATGACGATGAGCTTGTCGTACAACTCACTAAGCTGCTTAACTAGATGCTGTCCAACCAGCCCAGTTGCCCCTATTATAATGGCTTTTCGCTGCATACTTTATCCAACTTTATTGTATTTGTATGATTAAAACTTAATTCTTACTAAAGTAGCCGCTACTACTAAATCGATCTCATATAAAAAACCAAACTTTGTATGTTCTACAAATTAAAACTAGGTTCTTTGACCTGCAGTAAATACAAAATAGCTTCTAATGTAACAATACCTACTAAGGCAATAATACCTAATAAAGTAATAATACCTAAGTTAGCGGATAACTGATGCCGTTATATTCATTATATTGTAAGAGATTTTGTCTATAACGCCCTAATACTTGCTGAATGATTGCTGCAAATGTATGTAAGGTACTACTCGCAAGTCATCTTTACCCAATAGCGTGCAAATATATTGTTCTAAGCGCAATAATTTGTTAAGATAACCGGCTTTACACGTCAAGGCTGTCTAATTATTCCAGATGTCTTTGACGTTTTAGATGACCTATTTATTTGGCATCGACATCATGTTTGATGAGACGGCTGCTCGTCAATGATGACAACCAAATCCATAATCGCAATCGACATTCATTTTTTATCTGTCTTTTACCAAGGAGATACGCGTGGCTAATACTGCACAAGCTCGTAAACGCGCTCGTCAAAACACCAAACGTCGCCAACATTCAGCATCACAGCGCTCAATGGTTCGTACTTATCTAAAACGCATTGATGCTGCTATCGAAGCTAAAGATTATGATGCTGCTACCGAAGCTTACAAGCAAGCGGTACCTGTTCTTGATCGTATGGCTGACAAAGGTATCATTCATAAGAACAAAGCGGCTCGTCGTAAGAGTCGTTTGAACAAGACTATCAAAGGCCTGCAAGCTTAAGAATAGCTCTGTTTAGAGCATTTTATTACGACTCATGTAAAATAAAATGCTCAATAAAAAACCTTGTCTTTGCGACAAGGTTTTTTTGTGGCTCTTAGTTGATCGTTTATGGTCAGTAGCGGCTTTCTTTAGCGCCAGGTGACATCTGGCGGTAGCAGTAGCTTATCTTGAGAGAATCCTGAGGTTGAATAACTCTCCAGTAAACTAATAATAGAGCGACTATAAATCTCCCCGCGCCAAACAAAATGCGCATGAGCCTTGTCAAAGGGCGCATCATCGAACCACAAAAACACCCCTTCCATCATCTTGGGCCAATCATTCCAGTCAATCTCATTCATATCTAGCATGACTGCTAAAAATGCTGATAGTAGTGTGTCATGACTCACAGCCAGCATCAGGTGACCTTCTTTCGGCTGATGCTGATAAAACAGCGACAAGATATCCAGCCCGCCTTGATAAGCGTTTTTGGTGCCTTGTAGACTGCCTTGCAAAAATCGATTGATAAAGTTTAAAACGCCCACTTCTTTGAACACTTTACTTGCGATCTCAGGCTGGGTCACTAGGCTGCCTGGCTCAACGAGCAAGGATTGATGGATAATACTACGCTGCAGCCCTGCACCCTCTTGCATCAGCTGCGCGGTATCAATGCAGCGCCCGATAGGACTTGAGATACTATCAACATCAAGTGAGTACGGGAGATGACTATCAAGCCAGCGACCCCATGACTTTGCAAGCACGCGGCCTTTGGGCGTCAAGGGCAACTGATCACTAGCAAATCCATTGCCATCAGAGCGCGCACGCAGTGAGTGACGAGTAAACAGTATCAAACGCTTATCTTTGGGTAATAGGCTGACCGAGGACATCATACTATCAGGCAGATGTGAAGGCGCAGGCGTGCTTGGCTTATAAACATCCCTATCGGCAGCTGTAAGATCGGACTTAATATTATCGTAACTTTTATTCATGGTTATAAGCCTAGCAAATTTGCGCGCTAATGTGGAAATTTAGATTTTAAGTGAATAAATAAATACTTACCATTAAGCTAACTCACCTATAATCAGCCATTTCAGTTATAGCACCTTTATCAAGAGCCTATGTCGATAACCCTATCCCAAGCAAAAGCTATCGCGGTACTGCTCACCTCATTAGGATAAGCGCGGGGATTGACGATAACTCGAGTATTATTGATACGATAATCAAACGCTTCATGCGTGTGTCCATGTACCCAAAGTACAGGCGCCCATGGCTCATACATCCAAGCCGACAGGTTACTGACAAATGCAGCATTACTCGGCAGGGTTGCATATTTTTCAGACACAGATAAGGGACTAATACTATGATGGCTCATCACTACAGCCTTCTTGCCCAGCTCTTTGGCGTCTATCAACGCCTGACGTAACCATGCGCGATGCTCGCCATGTATCTGCATAGACAGCTCTGGCGAGAACATTTCATTACCTGCATAAATCTGCTTATAGTCACGCATAAAGCGCTTCGCCACTTCCATAGTATCGCCATTGGCTTGATACTGATAGTCAGTCCACAGCGTACAGCCAAGCAAACGCACATCGCCAATATCGATATGTTGACACTGCAAAAAACGCACGCCCTGCTGCGTGTCTACATCGAAGTTGTCCCAAGTGGCAAGCTTATGGTCAAAATGCAATATGTCCTCACCAAAGTACTCATGATTGCCTGCCACTGTGATCACAGGTACGCCTAGGAGGCGAGCTTGTTCTTGTAGCCACGGCATACCGCTATCACTATTGGCAGTATCCCCTGCCACCAATACAATATCAGCATCCGTTTTCGGAATTTGCCCTAATGTGTGCAACTGACGAGCATAGCTGTCTATATGTAAATCACTTACGATTTGTAGTTTCATGGAATTCATCAGTAGTAGAAGGTACGACAAGCGCAGGGCTTGCTGGTTTTGCGTTGGTTTGGCTAGTTTAGCATCGATTGACTCTGCGACAAAAAATAAAAAGACAACTAAAAAGTTGTCTTTTTGTCAGAGTAACATTTTGGTTTTGAAAGTACCGCTTAATTTTAATGGATAGTTAAAGCACAAATAGTTAAAGCATAGATAGTCAAAGCGTTGCTAAAATCTTTTGGAGCTTAGCAGTAGGATTTTGATCTTGGGTGATTGATCTCCCAATCACGAGATAGTCTGATCCATCACTTAACGCTTGATACGGGGTACAAATGCGTTTTTGATCATCCGCATTGTCATCAGCTAAGCGTATACCGGGCGTTATTAGTTTAAAGCTGCTAGCACACTGACCTCTTAGAGCTTTGGCCTCTTTTGCAGAACAGACCACTCCGTCCAAGCCAGCTTGCTCTGTTAAGGCAGCTAAACGATTAACTTGTGCATCCAAGCTATCATTGATACCAATTTGAGTCAGATTGTCTTGGCTCATTGAGGTCAATACCGTCACAGCTATCAGTAGAGTATCAAAACCCCCGTCCAACAAACGCTGTTTGGATAATGACATCGCATCAAAACCTGAACTGGCATGAACGTTCACCATCCAAACGCCAAGCTCGGCAGCAGCTAGTACTGCTTGCGCAGTAGTATTAGGAATATCATGAAACTTCAAATCTAAAAAAACCTCAAATCCGCGCTGATGCAATGCTTGTACAACAGCAGGACCTGAGCGCGTAAACAGCTCTTTGCCTACTTTTAATCGGCATAGACTAGGATCTAGCTGATCAGCTAATGCCAGCGCGGCCTCTAAAGTATTGTTGTCTAGGGCGACGATAATTGGCGAACGAGTTACATCATTAGTCATAATTGGACCATTTGGTTTAATCACTGCTTTGAGTCTATTTAGTCACGTCTTTGCTTACTCAGCTTAGTTGTGTCTTTGACTTGGCTTGTATTAACGCTAGTGTTTGCTGTCGTACCATAAACGGCTTCGTCGATTGTTGGAGCATTTGCCTGACGATCAATCACTACGTTGGCCTGAGTCAGCTGCTCTTGCAGTTTTTTATTCTCTTTTTGCAGACGGGAGATTTCCCATTTGTTCTGAAATACTCTAAATATTAGCAAGGCTAGGAGCAAGCCTATCACCACGCCAAGGGTCAGGCAGATAATCAGTAATAGCCCTAGATTCATTGCAGGTGCTTGCGAGAACAAGAGATTAACTTCGATGTCAGTGTTGTTGACAAGCACTAAGCCCAAGGCATAAGCAAAGCTCAAAAACAAGAGTACAAACAGTATAAAGCGCATCAGATATACCTTAATTTACGAATACAAAATAGTTAGAGGACAGTAAACCATAGACATCAAAAACTTGACGTCAAAAATTTGTAAATGTTATCGAATCTATTTATCAGTCATCGTGTTCATCTGCTATCGTGACAACCAGCTACTAAGATTGAGTAAATAAATACGCTTTAGTTCGCTACGGTATCGTTTACCGCTTCACGTAGCGCCTTACCCGGTTTAAAATGCGGAATGGCTTTTGCCGGTACTGGCACACTCTCTCCAGTCTTAGGATTACGTCCTGTGCGCGCACGGCGATGATGGAGACAAAAGCTGCCAAACCCGCGTACCTCTACTCGCCCATCATTGGCTAGGGTGTCTACCATGAGGTCTAAGATTTCTCTGACTGCTTCGTCAACGACGGTATCATCAATAGTGTCGCAATCCGCGCTTAGATTGCTGATAAATTCGGATTTATTAATTGCTTGTTGCATTATGACGCTTGCCTTATAAATGAATGACAATGGTTATCTTATATACCTATAAAATATCATTGGTAAATCAATCATACTCTGAGCATGATTCTTACTAGTTTACATTTCGTTACCCAATAACTCAGATGATAACGGAAATCGGTGCAAATAGAAATAAGAGTTTGTTTTTAAGCAGAAACTTAATCGCAAAAAAAGCGACCGAAGTCGCTTTTTTTGTTATATAAATTAGTGATATTTACTGCATTTGCTCTTTGATCAAATCACCAATGGTTTTTGGCTGCGCATCAGTTCCTGAAGCTGCTGTGGTACCTGTACTACCAAGATCTTTGATCGCTTGACGCTCTTCAGCTTCATCTTTTGCTTTGATTGACAAGCTGATGTTACGAGTCTTACGATCAACACTGATGATTTTAGCTTCAACATCATCACCAACGCTTAAGTGCTTAGTTGCATCTTCAACGCGGTCACGCTGAATCTCTGAGGCACGTAGGTAAGCTTCCACTTCATCAGCAAGCTCAATCGTTGCGCCTTTAGCATCAACGTCTTTTACTTTACCATTAACGATAGCGCCGCGATCATTGTTGACCAGGTACTCGTTGAATGGATCAGAGCTTAACTGCTTCACGCCAAGGCTAATACGATTGGCTTCTGAATCTACAGACAATACCATCGCTTCCACGGTGTCGCCTTTATTGTAGTTACGGATAGCGTCTTCGCCAGTCTCGTTCCAAGAGATGTCTGATAAGTGAACCAGACCATCGATACCGCCGTCTAGACCGATAAAGATACCAAAGTCAGTGATTGACTTGATCGTACCCGTGATTTTATCACCGCGCTCATGCTTCTTATCGAACTCATCCCATGGATTAGCTAGTGTCTGCTTGATACCTAGGCTAATGCGGCGACGCTCTTCGTCGATATCGAGAATCATGACGTTAACTTCGTCACCCACTTGTACCACTTTTGATGGGTGGATGTTTTTGTTGGTATGATCCATCTCTGATACGTGTACTAGGCCTTCGATGCCCTCAGAGATCTCAGCAAAACAACCGTAATCTGTCAAGTTGGTTACGCGAGCTTTGACTACACTACCCACTGGGTAAGTGCCACCAACGTTATCCCAAGGATCAGTACCTAATTGTTTGAGACCTAGGCTTACGCGATTGCGCTCACGGTCAAACTTCAATACTTTAACCTTTAGGTCTTGACCCACTTCAACGACTTCTGATGGGTGCTTGATACGGCGCCATGCCATGTCAGTGATGTGCAAGAGACCATCAATTCCACCAAGATCAACGAACGCACCGTAATCAGTCAGGTTCTTGACGATACCTTCGATCTCAATACCTTCTTCTAACTTGTTGAGTAGCTCTTCGCGCTCAGCTGAATTTTCAGCTTCCATAACTGCACGGCGGCTAACCACAACGTTGTTACGTTTTTGATCAAGTTTGATAACTTTAAATTCCAGCTCTTTACCTTCAAGATGCGTCGTATCGCGGATAGGACGGACATCTACTAATGAGCCTGGCAAGAACGCGCGTACTGAGCCGATATCTACAGTAAAACCGCCTTTAACTTTGCTTGAGATAATACCTTTTACAATCTCATCATTGTCAGAGATTTTTTCAAGGAAATTCCAAGTTTCAACACGCTTAGCTTTTTCACGTGACAGTAAGGTTTGACCCATACCGTTGTCAACAGCTTCAACCACAACATCAACATTGTCGCCAACTTCAACTTCAAGTTCGCCTTCTTCGCTTAAAAACTCTTCACGAGCGACGATACCCTCAGATTTTAGACCCGTATCAACAGTGATCCAGTCGTTATCGATGGCAACAACAGCACCTGTGATGACCGAGCCACGCTCGATATCCAGACCCGTCTCTTCGATGCTCGCTTCAAATAGTTCAGCAAATGATTCCATTATGTCTACCTTTGTATAGCCGTATCCTGTCCAGCACAGTACGGATCAAATTTATGAATATACAAAACGAGATACTGGTTTTATATCTTGTACACTCATATAAAAAAACAATGATTGCTAATAAGCTTAAATAAAATCACTAGCAATCATTGACTCGTTACTTATGTCTAAATCACTTATGTCTAAAATAGTCAGCTACTCAAAATAATTAGAATCGCTTCCTACAATTTTATACTAAAAGCGCGCAAGTAGATATTTTTTATTATAAACAAATTTATTAAAAACAAATACCTTGCGTCTGACAATGCGCTTTTATTTGCTGATAAACCTCATCAGCATTTAGGTTAGAGCTATCAATATACAATGCATCTGTAGCAGGCTTTGATGGTGATGCCTCACGGTTCTCATCACGCTCATCACGTGCTTTAATCGTTGCTAAAATAGCCTCAAAATCTGCAGGTTGCCCAGAGGCATTCAATTGAGCAACGCGGCGCTTAGCGCGAGATTCAGCACTAGCACTCAAAAATATCTTGGCGTCCGCATTAGGAAATACCACCGTACCCATATCGCGTCCGTCGGCTACTAGTCCTGAGCGCGTTGCCATATCTTGCTGCAATGCTAGTAACGCCTTGCGCACTGAGGGAAATACTGCCACTTGCGAAGCGTAGCCGCCTACCGTTTCATTGCGAACTTTTTGCCCGACTATATTGCCATTAACGACGATATCGATGCAGACAGATTCATGATTAAGCTCAAATGCAATGTGCAAGTTTTGCGTCAATGCTAGTAGCGCCGCCTCATCTATAATTTGGCTGCCATCTGGATGAATCAATCCTGCTTCAAAGGCCTTTAGACCGACAATGCGGTACAAAGCACCAGAGTCTAACAATTGATAGTCTAAGTCCTTTGCTAAACGCCACGCCGCTGTACCCTTACCCGCGCCGCTTGGTCCATCAATACAGATAACAGGATAACGATGCGGTATCTGTATACTGTCATTTGTCACGGACTTAGCGTCAGTCATAGTGCTCACTTAGTAAAGGAACTTTTAGATAAGGGACTTTCAAATAGGGCAATATTATAGCAAAAATCTGTAGCAATCACTAGTACAAGCATTATTATCTTGTTACTCAGTTAACGCCTTTTTAGCTCTTTTGATGCTTGCCTGCGAGCGCGAAAAAAGCGCTTGAGTAACTCGCTACTTTGCGTTTCATGTAAGCCGCTTAACGTTTGAATACGGTGGTTATAAAAAGGCTGCTCAGATAAATTCATTTGACTCCCTACCATGCCAGCACGCGGTTCACTTGCGGCGTAGATGAGTCTATCCACACGCGCGTGAATAAGTGCGCCAATACACATGGTACAAGGCTCAAGAGTGACATAAAGCGTTGTATGAGGTGGCAGGCGATAGTTTTGTAGATGTAAGCAAGCACTCCTCAACGCGACTATCTCAGCGTGAGCAGTGGCATCGCAGCGTCCAATAGGCTCGTTGAACCCTCGTCCGATACTCTGATTATCGCGTACCAGTATTGCCCCTACTGGCACCTCACCTTTACTTGCACCAATCTTGGCCAGCTCAAGCGCCTGTGTCATCCATCTGACATCATTGAGATGCCAAAATTTGTGTTCAGATATATTCTGTACAACTGCTTTCAGTGGTTGCAGACTATAGTTAGTACTGACCATTATTGCGGCAATTGCCAATCAATAGGGGTCTGTCCATGTTGCACTAGATACTCATTGGTTTTAGAAAATGGCTTTGAGCCAAAGAATCCACCACGGTTAGCCGCCAATGGTGAGGGATGCACTGCAGTCAAAATCAGATGCTTGTCTGTATTAATGTACTTACCTTTTTTCTGAGCTTTGCTGCCCCACAGAATAAAAACCGTATGCTCGGTATGCTCGTTGACCGCATCAATCACCGCATCAGTAAATGGCTCCCAACCTTCATTTTGGTGACTATTAGGCTCGCCTTCTCTAACTGTTAATGAGCTATTAAGCAAAAGCACGCCCTGCTGCGCCCAGTAGGTTAGATCGCCATGTTTTGACGGACTCAAACCGATATCATCTGCCATCTCTTTTAGAACATTATTTAGTGAAGGCGGTTTTGGAATCGTTTTGGGTACAGAAAATGATAGCCCCATTGCTTGTCCTGGGCGGTGGTAAGGGTCTTGACCTAAGATTACCACTTTGACTTTGGATAACGGCGTAAGATTAAAAGCGTTGAACATCAAAGGTGCTGGCGGATAAATGCTATCACCCGATTGATAAGCTTGCTTTAAAAACTCCCGAAGCTCATCCATGTTGTCAGAGGTCAGCTCATCCTCTAATGCCACTTTCCAGTCCTCAGGCAGGCGCACCTTATCTAAAATCTCTTTTTTTTCGGCGGCACTTTTACTCGAAAGGCTTTTGCTAGAAGGACTATCTAAAGGCTCATCAAATAAGTTCATTATTATTTATCCTATTATTGTCTAAATTCTGCTCGTTTAAAGAATGATAGCAAAAACATTTAAAGTATTTCGTTATAAAATTTAACCAAAAAAAACGGCTACCCTAGTCTAAGCGGTAGCCGTTTGTCTTAACACCCCATCAATTAGCTGGCTACAGATTCAGAATCTGAGCGCGGCTCATGGGTCTCAACAACCGTTAGTATAATACGACTGTCAGATGAACCTTTATCTGAATGAGTAGCATCCTTGTCAAGCTTGATACTATCATCATCTGTCGAATCGATATCTTCAGGCTCTAAGCTTAATTGAACCACTCCACCGTTGACCAAGTCACCGAACAAAATCATGCTCGCTAGTGGCTTTTTGATCTCATCTTGGATCAAGCGCTGCATAGGACGTGCGCCCATGAGACGATCGTAGCCTTTCTGCGCTAAGTAATCGCGAACCTCGTCATCAATCTCTAAGGTCACTTGCTTGTCATCAAGCTGCGCTTGTAATTCAACCAAGAACTTATCAACGACTGAGACGACGACTGAGGTATCAAGCGCATTGAACTGGATAATAGCGTCCAAACGGTTACGGAACTCTGGCGTAAAGACGCGCTTTAGAGCTTCGTTGTTATCGCGGCTATGATCTTGCTGCGTAAAGCCCATAGACGAGCGACTAATACTATCAGCGCCAACGTTAGTCGTCATAATAACGATAACTTGTTTAAAGATAGCAACGCGGCCATTATTATCCGTCAAGGTACCGTGATCCATGACTTGTAAGAGCAAGTTAAAGACATCAGGATGCGCTTTTTCGATCTCATCAAGCAGTAATACGCAATGCGGATGCTGATTGATCTTTTCAGTGAGCAGGCCACCTTGATCAAATCCGACATACCCTGGAGGCGCACCAATTAAGCGTGAAGCGGTGTGCGCTTCCATATACTCACTCATATCAAAGCGCACCAGCTCAACCCCTAACAAATTAGCAAGCTGGCGTGACACTTCGGTCTTACCGACACCTGTAGGACCTGCAAACATGAACGAACCTATGGGTTTGTCCGGGGCTTTTAGACCTGCACGTGACAGTTTAATTGCATCAGCAAGCGTGGCAATCGCTTCATCTTGACCAAACACAAGACGCTTGAGATCGCGATCTAGATGCTCAAGGATGCTCTTATCATCGCTCGATACAGATTTTGGCGGAATACGGGCAAGCTTAGCTACGATAGCTTCGATATCAGAGACATCGATTTTCATCGGAGGCTTTTTGCTCGTTGCCGACTGCAAATCATCGAGAGTAATGGACTTAGCATCTGCTATTGCCGCATCTGCCTCATCTTTCATCTCATTATCGATATCTAGATCGATCTCGCTAATGGGATCATCAAAATCCTTTTCTAAATCAGCGATAAAGCTCTCTTCAGCTTTGATATCCTCAGCATCAGGGATGACGCCTAAACGTTTATACGCGCCGGCCTCATCGATAACATCAATCGCCTTGTCTGGCAAAAAACGCTCATGTATATGCTTGGAGGATAATTCAACAGCAGTCACTAAAGCCTCATCAGTGTACTCAACATTATGAAACTCTTCATAGCGCGGTTTTAAACCCCGTAGAATATCAATGGTGTCGTTTACGCTTGGCTCTTTGACATCAATTTTTTGAAAACGACGTGACAGCGCATGATCTTTCTCAAATACCTGACGGTATTCAGTAAAGGTCGTAGAACCGATACAGCGCAGCTCACCGTTAGCCAGTGCAGGCTTAATAAGGTTAGACACGTCCATATTGCTACTCATCGACGAACCTGCTCCGATGATCATATGCACCTCATCAATGAACAAGATAGCATTTGGCTTTTTCTTTAGCGCATCAAGAAGTGACTTCATACGTTTTTCAAAATCGCCACGATACTTAGTACCTGCAATCAAAGAGCCAATATCTAAACTATAAATCACGCAGCCATTGAGTGGCTTTGGTGCTTTATCATTGATAATTAACCACGCAAGACCCTCAGCGATAGAGGTTTTACCTACACCTGGCTCACCGACCAATAAAGGGTTGTTTTTGCGGCGGCGACAAAGCACTTGTGCGGCGCGTTCAATCTCTGAGGCGCGGCCGATAAGAGGATCAGTCTTGCCCTCAGCTGCACGCTGGTTGAGATTGGTTGCAAACTCAACTAATGGATCTTTACTAGTCTTTTCAGAGGGGCTACGGCGCTCGCCACTCATAGAGGCACGCGGCTCTGCAGGCTCATCTTTATCCTGACCATGCGATAGATACTGCGTGAGCTCAAGACGGCTGATGCCTTGCTTTTTAAGTAAATAGACGGCGTAAGTATCATGCTCTGAGAACATAGACACTAGTATATCGGAACCTTCAACCAAGCGACCACCGCCGATTGACTGCACATGGAATATCGCGCGCTGCAAAATACGATCAAAGCTTTGCGTCGGTTGCGGCGATTGCTCCATATCCACGTCTACGGTTGGCGTATGCTTATTGATATAGGCTTCAAGCTCACTACGTAGCGTGGTCACGTTGGCATTACAAGCGGTTAGCGTATTAGCAGCATGAGTATTCTCAAGTAGGGCCAATAGCAAATGCTCGACTGTGAGATACTCGTGCGATTTTTGCCGCGCAAGTGTCATTGCCAAACGTAGGGATACTTCTAAATGACGACTTAACATAAGGACTTCCTAAGGTTATACCTATCTTATAATTGATAGCTTAATGAATGACTTAGTTAGTAAATTAGGGCGAGAATGAGATTGTTCAAGAGCATTTACTCTATTAGCTTACTCTATTAATAACCAGTATCGCTTATTACCACTGTGCACTAAGTATCAGTTTTGTGGCTGTTGTTGCAGCGAGGGTTTGTAGACTTATTCATGTCGGCTTATATTCATATCAACATGATAAACACGGATAGTCAATCCACTAATACGTACTAAAATGTATCAGTATCTATAGCAATTATGACAGGACGCCTTCTAAAACGATGACTTCGTTGAGATTTATGATAACAATGCAGGATAAATAGGATAAGAGCGTGCTAGATAACTTCGTTATAGGTAAGTGCTACAACCAGTGGGTAGATGTTTTATATAGGGGTGATCAAAAATTAATCAAGAGGAATAATCCAAGACTCATTGTGAGACAATCATTGCCTAGCATTGCCTAAGATAGTACAGACTAAATTTGTACCGTAAGCTTTAGATGACAAAAACATTATGCTGAGCCTTTTGTTGAACTTCGTTCTCAACTTAAGGTTACTTGAAAAGTTAGGTGAGTTGCTAAGAGCTTATGTTGCTAAGGGCTAATAAAGTAATAAAGCGAGTTACTCTCCTTGATGCGGCTCTATCTGCGTCAATAAAGGATAGCCTTCTCTATGCGCTAAGCTATTGACCTTTTTGGCTTTGGTCTCTGCGATGTCTTTTGGGTAAATACCAGCAATACCTTTGCTAGTATTGTGAATGGACAACATTATCGCAACCGCTGAATCCATACTATGACGAAATTCAGATTGCAGCACATAGACCACAAACTCCATAGGCGTGTAGTTGTCATTATACATGACGACCGCATACATAGGCGGTTTGGCGACCTCTGGCTCAGCGACCAAAACATCCGCTTGCGGCGAGGTCTCATTTTCAAGGTCATCATCTTGAGCGCGGTGAACAGGTGCACTTGGAAAGTGCCAGTCAGCCGCAATAGAATCGGTGTAAGTGTAGGGTTTTTTAATCATAATTAGAATACAAACATAAGGTAAAAAGAAGGAGAGAATAGTATAGTAAACAACTACTCAGATTCAATAGGACTTTCATCAAGCTCCTGTAAGTCCATAAGTGACAGCGGCATATCATCAACCATAGCCCCTAAATCCCAATCATAGAGCTGGACGGCTTCTTGATTGCCCGACTTCAAAGTCAGCTTAGCCTGCAAAGGCTTAAAACGTTCTGGCATCACAAAGCGTCCACGAATACGCTCAATGCCTTTGACACTATAACGCGTAGGCTCTAATGGCACCTCTACAAAATCATCATCATTGAGCAAGGTTAGCGAGACTAAGACAGACTTCGCTGTGCCCTCAGCACTGAGCATCCCGATATCAAAACCATACTCAAAAGCATTCTCTGGTAGCGGTTCTATTTTTGCACCAAGCACTTGCAGTGGCATACCGCCGTTGTCTGCGATGACATCTGAGTACAAATCGTTAAGCTGGGTGACTTGAGCATTTTCAATATTAAGCTCGCGCTGAGTACGGCGCAGCTCATCTAAATTAGCAAGACTGATTTCAAGCTCTTGCTTGGCAGTGGCGACTTGATTAGCTAATACCTTTTGGGTAACGCGCAGATCTTCTAACTCTTGAGAGGTCTGTTTGCCATTGACAGCAGCTTTGTCAGTCTCAGCCTTTATTGAATGGTAGCCGCTTTGATAGCCAAGCTTGTGACCAAATACTGAGCCGACAATAGCTGTAACAAGTATCGCCGCCACAAACAATGCCAGTAACCAAGTTGATGCCCCAGTCTGGCTGACGCTTATACGAGTAAGCATATGACTATTTGTATCAGTCCGATCGCTAATAGCAGCCTGATAAAAAGAGGATAGTTTGAGCATAAAATCGTGTGATAAGGGAGCCTGACATGATGGACATGTGGGCTGTGAGCACAAACGCTTGGCAGTCTTAACACGCATCTATAGGGAATCTCTTATCAGTAGGAGCGATGTATTATAGCGGAATTCATAATCAATACCTAGCACTGTCCATACGAATGACTCATTGGATATACCGAGTCAAATATCCAAATTTGACTCAGTATATAAGTATAAATTAAGGCACGATAGGAGCAAAATTAAGCCCTAATGACTCATCAAGCCCAAACATGACGTTCATGTTTTGTACCGCTTGCCCTGATGCGCCTTTCACTAAATTATCTTGTACCACCAATACTGTCAGATCCCGGCGCTCATTGTCTTGATGAATGGCGATACGCAGGCGATTGCTAGCGCGTACACTACGCGTATCAGGATGCATACCTGTTGGCAATACATCTATAAAGCTCTCTTGAGCATAGCTGGTCTCAAATTGCTCTTGCCAGTCGATACCCTTGCCCGCCTCTGTAAGCTCCATATGAATAGAGCTGAACATACCGCGTATCATCGGTATCAGATGCGGTAAAAAACGAATACGATGCGTAAACTGGCTGTTCAATAATTGGGAAACGCCTTGCTCAATCTCTGGTAAATGCCTGTGACCCTCAACGCTATAGGCTTTAAAATTGTCAGTCGTTTCAGCGTAGTTAAGCGCCAGTTTCGCTTGCCTGCCTGCACCAGAGACGCCAGATTTGGCATCAATAACGATACGCGCATCGATAAGCGGTTGGTTTTGCTTATTTTGCATCTCTATAATAGGCTTTAGACCCAATATTGCTGTTGTCGGATAGCAGCCTGGATTTCCAACGACTAAAGCCTTGGCTAATTTGTCACGGTTAACCTCAGGCAGACCATAAACGGCCGTTTTAAGTAGCTCAGGACAAGCATGGGTTTGCTGGTACCACTGCTCAAAATCAGGTAAAGATTGCAGGCGAAAATCAGCCGCTAAGTCGATGACTTTAACGCCCGCTTGCGTGAGCGCTTCAGCTTGCCTCATAGCTACGCCGTGAGGGGTAGCAAAGAACACCACATCACACTGCTGCAAAGCAGACAGCGTATCATCGCCCAAATCACTAAAGACTAAGTCTGTAATACCGCGCAAGCTAGGAAATACCTCATCAGCGCGCAGGCCTGCTTCGCTGCGTGAAGTCAATAAATCAATAGATACTTTAGGATGAGCGGAGAGCAAGCGAATAAGTTCAATACCCGTATAGCCTGTGCCGCCAACGATAGCTGCTGAGATCATAATGTATCCTTTTGTCCTTTGAACTTATGACTTTAAATATCTACCTAAGTGCTAAAAAAGCGTCAAATCTTACAAGTCTTGAATCTTACAAGTCTTAAATTTTGTAGTCATGTACCGCATCGATAAAGACTTTGGCATGATCAGGGTTGACCCACTGAGTGATACCGTGACCTAAATTTGCAATATAGCCCGTCTTGTTACCACTTGCGTAGGCGCTATCAAGCATAAACTTGACTTCATCACGGATCTTTTGCGGTGAAGCATACAAAGTTGAGGGATCTAAGTTGCCTTGAATGGCCTTGCTACCTTGGATCTTTTTATAGTGCTTGGTCAGTTGGCGCTGGCTCTCTGTAAGCACCTGACGCGCGCGATCTAGTGGCATCGTCCAATCAAGCCCTAAGACGTCTGCCTCACTATCAGCTTGAACATCTAGCCACAGACCGCCGCCTTTGGTAAATAGAACTACCGGAATATCTGGATGACGCAACTTGAGCTCTGAGACAATGCGCTTGTTGTAAAAGTGCGAAAATTCAATAAATTGACGATGACCCAGCGCCCCGCCCCAACTGTCGAATATCTGTACAATCTGCGCGCCTGCAACGATTTGTGCATCTAAATAATCTGTGACCGCAGTGGCGAGTTTGTCTAGTAACGCATGTAGCAGCTCCGGCTGACTATAGAGCATGCCTTTGGTATAGCGGTAGTCTTTTGAGCTGCCACCCTCAATCATATAAGTGGCAAGCGTCCATGGACTACCTGAGAACCCAAACAAAGGGACTTGACCATTTAATGCATGACGAATGCTAGTCACTGCGCGCATGACATAATCGAGCGAGTCATTAACATCGAGTACAGGCAAGTTATCGACATCGGCTTGAGTGCGAACTTGACGCTCAAACTTTGGCCCCTCACCCGTCTCAAAGTACAGGCCAAGCCCCATCGCATCAGGAATGGTCAAGATGTCACTGAACAAAATAGCTGCGTCCAAATCAAAACGGCGCAGCGGCTGCAAAGTGACTTCAGTTGCTCGGTCAGTGTCCTTGCATAGACTCATAAAGTCGCCAGCCTCGGCGCGAGTCGCCTTGTACTCTGGTAGATAGCGTCCTGCTTGACGCATCATCCATACTGGCGTCGTATCTATAGATTCAAAACGCAGCGCCCGTAGCAACCTGTCGTTTTTTAGTGGCGCAAAGTCATGATTAGGTGAAACGTGATCTGAGGCGCTCATGCGCAAATCTCCAAGATGATTTATTGTCATTATAAAATAAAGGATGAGTAAGCAAAGTCATATCAAGTAAAGCTACAGCAAGCAAATCACATGGACAGTGCCAGATTGTCACGATGTACCATAACGACGCGCTCTTCGCTACTACCCAAGATTCTATCGAACTGCTCGGTACGTTCGCGAGCGACGCGCCGCGCCTCATTGGATGAAAAGTTCACTTGTCCAACCGCTATGCGCTCGCCAGTATCTTGATGAATAATCTCGACAACATCGCCTTCATCAAAACCGCCTTGTACCTCTACTACGCCAACAGGCAATAAGCTACGGTTATGTTGCGTTAACGCTTTGGCAGCGCCGTCATCGATAATCAGGCTGCCTGACATACGCAGATGGGCAGCAATCCACTGCTTGCGCGCGATAATTTTATCCGCCTCGTTAGTCGTAAGTAGTGTGCCTATCGCCTCGCCAGATACCACGCGAGTAATGACGTTTTCGATCGCGCCGCTAACGATAACCGTTGGACAACCGCCCATAGCCGCCAAACGACCCGCTCGGATCTTGGTCAACATACCGCCGCGCCCAAGCTTGCCACCATCACCTGCAATATCAAACAAGTAATCTGCCATAGCACGCTCTTGGCGGATCATCTTGGCATTGGGATTATTACGCGGATTGTCCGTAAACACCCCTTCTTGATCAGTCAAAATAATATAAAGATCGGCATTAATCATAGCCGCTGACATAGCACCTAAAGTATCATTATCACCAAATTTGATCTCGTCTACAGTGATAGTATCGTTCTCATTGATAACTGGCAGCACGCGCCACTCAAGCAGCTGCGTCAGCGCTCCTGTCGTATTAAGATAACGGCGACGATTAGAGAGATCATCATGAGTTAATAATAATTGTGAGCTCTGTACGCCGTGTTGAATGAGCGCTGACCACCAAGTTTCGATCAGACCCATTTGACCGATAGAGGCACAAGCTTGCAGAGCGGCTAGCTTCTTTGGACGCTCCTCCAAATTCATCCGTACCACGCCCTCAGCAACCGCGCCTGAGGACACCAGCAGTACTTCGGTGCCTTGATTGTGCAGTTTTGCGATCTGTTTTGCCCACTCATATATAGCAGTTCGATCAAGTCCGCGTCCGTTATTGGTTAATAACGAGGAGCCAATCTTGACAATCACGCGCTTGATATTGAAGTTGCGAGTTTGCTGAATAAATCTTGCTTCCTCAGACGTGTTCTGGTTGTCAACTGCCATAAAAACTCCTATGTATTTATAAGTGAGTATCGGTTTGTTCGTATAATATATCGGTTTATGTGCGTAATAGTGTACTGGTATCAAGGCACGTAAACGACTTCAACATCGTAATCATCGTCATCGTCATTACTATTATCAGCATCTATGCCCTCGCGCTGTGCTTTACGAGCTGCGCGGTAAGCTTCGCGCTGCGCTTCGGTATTGCGGCGTACTTCAGCCTCTAAGCGCTCAAAGCGCTCTTTTTGCGCTTCAGCGAATATCGGATCTTCTAACTCGCGTTCACGTTCACGCTCAATCTCATTCATCAAGTGATATTTGACCGCGTCAACGCCCTCACCTGTCAATGTTGAGGTGCGAAACACAATACCCGTCCAGCCAAGCTCTGCCACGATGTGCGTACATAGCTCATTAAGCTCGCTCTCATCAACCACTTGATCTATCTTGTTTAAAACCAAAATTTGCGGCAAATTAGCCAGCTCTGGCGAGAAGCGCTCAAGCTCAGTGAGAATAACTCTAGCGTTTTGCACCGGATCACTACCATCGATGGGCTTGATATCTACTAAATGCAATAATCGGCGCGTACGTGCAACATGTTTTAAGAAGCGAATGCCAAGGCCTGCGCCCTCTGATGCGCCCTCGATCAATCCTGGAATATCTGCCATCACAAATGAGCGATGACGACCGATATCGACCACTCCCAAATTAGGCACTAACGTGGTAAAGGGATAATCTGCAACCTTTGGCGTGGCCGCTGAGACTTGGCGGATAAAGGTGGACTTGCCTGCGTTTGGCAGTCCTACTAAGCCGACATCAGCGACAACTTTCAGCTCAAACTTTAATACCTTAAGTTCGCCTTCAAACCCTGATGTGGCCTTGCGCGGTGCTTGATTGGTTGAGCTTTTAAAGTGGGTATTACCCAAACCGCCATCACCACCTTTAGCAACTAGTATCTTTTGATCAATCTCAATGAGATCACCGATAACTTCATCGGTTTCGGTATCGATAATAGTGGTACCAATAGGGACAGGCAACAGTACATCATCAGAGCCTTTGCCTGAACAGTTACGGCTATGACCATTCTCGCCGCGCATTGCATCATAACGGCGAGTATAACGATAATCAACTAAGGTATTAGTATTATCAGCGGCGATGACATAAATATCGCCGCCACTGCCGCCATCACCGCCATCAGGACCGCCGCGTGGCACATATTTTTCACGTCGAAAACTGGCGATTCCGTTACCACCGTCACCTGCTTTTACCGTTACGACGGCTTCATCAATAAATCGCATTTTTCAATCCTTATGGTACATATGAGTGGCTAGGCCAAATTACTACTGAGCTTAAGTTGTCATAAAAGCTAAATTGCCACCGCGTGTTTTTATCATGCTATTTATAACATACTCAAGGCTAAAACAAACTCAGCTTTATAACAATAACATCCGATAATCAATCAGACTATCGGATGCTTAAACTTTAACTAACTAGGGGTTTGATTTATGCAGGTATATGATTGTAGCTAATACCTGCCATTTGCGTCGCTAAGCGCAATACTTGCGTGCTATAACCGACTTCATTGTCATACCAGATATAAACGGTAGCATGGTTGTCAGTGACGATAGTCGCTTGCGCATCCAAAATACCAACGTGAGTGGTACCGACGAAGTCTGTTGACACCGCTTCAGTTGAATCAGTATATGCGATTTGCGATTGCCAAGTACTGCTATTGGCCATTTTACGCATGTAGGCGTTGAGCGCGTCAGCGTCTTTTGGTGCCGTTTTAAGATTTAGGTTCAATATCGCAAGGCTTACGTTTGGCGTGGGTACACGAATGGCATTACCTGTAAGCTTACCGCTAAGCTCAGGCAAGGCTTTGCCCACTGCTTTGGCAGCGCCTGTGCTCGTCATAACCATATTAAGTACTGCACTACGACCACGGCGATCAGCTTTGTGATAGTTATCAATCAGGTTTTGGTCATTGGTAAAGGAGTGAATAGTCTCTACGTGACCGTTTTCAATACCGTACTCATCATGCAATACCTTTAAAGACGGTGTAATGGCATTGGTGGTACAGCTTGCAGCACTCACAATGGTGTCATCACCGATAGTATCGTTATTGACGCCGTATACGACATTTTTAATCTCGCCGCCAGCAGGCGCAGTCAGTAGGACTTTTTGTACGCCTTTAGAGGCTAAATGCTTACCCAGGCCCGCCTCATCCTTCCATTTACCTGTATTGTCAATCACGATCGCATTATCGATACCATAAGTGGTGTAATCGATCTCGCTTGGATCATTGGCATAGATGACTTGCACAAAACGGCCATTGATGATGATGCCGTTGTTAGCCTCATCAACACTAATAGCGCCTGAGAATCCGCCGTGAATAGAGTCGCGCTCTAATAGCGAAGCACGCTTGGCTAAATCGCCCGCTGCTGCAGGACGCACTACAATTGCTTTTAGCTGTAGACCCTTGCTACTGGAAGCTTGCGACAATAATAAGCGCGTTAGGATACGACCGATACGACCAAAGCCGTATAAAACGACATCAGTGGCTTCGTTTTTAACGCTTGCAACGGACGTTAGCGATGCTAATGCAGAGGCAGCATCATTGTTGTTGGTAATCAATTGACCGACATCAATGCGTACGGTTTGAACGCTATCGTTTGCGGCAATCTCTTTGACCATTGCCAAAGTATCAGCGATATCGATAGGCTTTGAGTCTGCGCCGCGAGTGCCAGCTTTTTGATGCAAGGCCAATATACTACCAACAGAACCTGCGTCTAAGGTTTCCCCGAACAAAGTGATCTGCACGTCTTGCTCATTATAGAGCTTATTCAATAAGCCCATAAGCTCAATGGCTTGTTGCTCTTGATGGTTGTAATGGTTTAGGCGATCTTGATGTAGTTGGCGTAAGGTATCGGCTTGGCTCACGAGAAACATCCTTATGGTCAGTAAATTGAGAAATAATATTTAAAAGAAGATAAAACAAATGCGGCAACTATGACGACTGCTAATATAGAAATTACGGTTAGGGTCTTTTGAATGAGACGATTTTAGCCTAAAACGCCTTATTTTGCCAGTTATAACCGAACTACTGGGTTTTATACTGCGATATACAAGAGGCAAAGACAGCTACTAAAGTTGCTGTCTTTTTAATGCTAGTTTTAAATAAAGCAAGTGCCTACTTTTATAAACTATCATGGGCACAATAAGTTAAGGGACAAGATTTACCGTTTGATTGCTCTGCGGCGTCAAAGTGAACTCTTTTAAATCATAGCCTTGCTGCTGCGCAATCTGACGATACTTGGAGTATGTTTGCTGTGAGATATTGGGCGTTCGAGCCAATAGCCACAGATTGCTCTTATCAGGGGTACCTACCAAGGCAGTTTGATAGTTGTCATCGCGCGCTAATACCCAATAGTCTCCGCGACCGACAGGCAACCAGCGAATCCATGACGGTAAAAAAGTCACCTTTAATTTACTGCCCGTTTCATCAACTGGCATAGCGAGACCTTCGCTGCTGATAATAGTGCTATTTTCTCCACTACATTCATTGAGCACAGTGATGTCTGAGCTACCAGCCTGATCAGTATAAGTTGCGGTCACATTACCAATGCAGTTACGCTGAAAAAACAGCGGCATCCGTCCTATCTCATACCATTTACCGCTATATTTTTTGAGATCAACCTTATCTACGGTTGTCGGCGTATCTGCTGACTGATAGATGATATCGCTAGGTGTTACGGACAGTACTGGTGACTTTGAGCTTTCATTTGCTGTATTAACAGTTGTCACAGGGGCAGCATAAGCGGAGATCGCAGCTAGCGGAATGATAATCACTAAAGCAATCACCGTATGCTTAATAAGTCCGTTCATAAATATCCTTTCTGATACCTGAGGTATTGGTTTTTGACGATCTGCATTGGTATATGTTTTGTTGTCATAATGACTGTCTTGTTCGTTTTTTACAGCATAGTTATTTATGTGCTTATTTGTCGAATAATCTATCGGTACGTGTTTATTAGGTACATACTTACTATCATTTTGGTATTGCGTACTAGCTATAGAATGATTTTGCGCAAGATAGAGATTTGAACCCATGCGTTCTGATTGTAAGTCATTAGCGGCAAACGAGAGATCTTTAGATTTGTAAATTGAGTTGTCGCTTTTGTAGCTGTCATCTTTATGACTAATGGTTTTGTAATCATCGTCATTACTTGCACCAGAGTACCGACCATCATCGTTTTGATAGTCATACTGATCATCGTTTTGTGACTTGGAACTCGGTGTTTGCAAGTCAGCCCATTTTGACTGGAGTGAGTCGTTAGTTGCCATGAAAATACCTTTATAATGAGTATGTAAACTCATGAATACTTTAAACCTTGATACATCATCTAATTTTTACACTGTTAAAAAAATCGTTTAAGTTAAAGTTCTAGTATCTGTGATTGCTTTAGGTGCCAGTAATAAGACGCATTTATCATACTTTGATACTTACCGTTTATTTAACTTATCGTTTATTTGCCAGTCATTACCTACTAGTTATTCTCTACTAGCTTTTTTAAATTATGACAGTATGATAGGGACATCGGCCTATGAACTGTAGTGCTGCTATGTAGGAAAACGCAACGGTTTGTAAATAATATATTAACGTATAGCGTGTTAGATACGCCGTCTAAACGCTTAAACTACTAGACTTGTAAGCACATCTACTTTTATTTCATTCTTTATTATTAAACAACGCTTTATCGACTTTAAGTAATTGGCATATTACTAATGTGTCTGCGCTTATTCACTTGTAACTTTCTATTGGTTTATGCTTTATATAAATTAAATATTTATACCGCGTAGCCAAGTTAATATTTGTTTATTGGCAGCTGGCAGTGGATAGTCTGTACCTAAGAGCTGATCTTTTGTTACCCAAGATAATAGCTGACCCTCTAAACCTGTTTTTTGATTCTTATGCTGAGCATACTGAGCCGCTGTCAGCGTAATGGTATAAGCATGCAAAATTACCTGCTTATCAGCGTAATCATGAGTAATAAGGCCCATTTTCATCATCGTATTTTGACTGATATCGATACCTACCTCTTCGCCAACTTCTCGCACTAATGCAGCTTTCGCTGTCTCATCTACCTCTATCTTGCCACCGACAAACTCATAAAGATTGCCTTGGTGCTGCTTAGAATGACGATAGCCAAGTAAATACCAGTTTTGATAATAAATGACGGCAATAGCGACATTTATGGAGTTATGAGCAGTGCTCTTAGGCTTAAGCGAGGGTTCAGTCATTTTTTGTCCTTTTAACCGTTAGAGTCTACGACAAGGTGGTAAATAAAATAATAGCCAAAATCAGTACTTGCAATAGCTTAAATTATAAATGATAATCATTATCGTTAGTAAAAAACTTTAGTAATGATTCATAGCGCCATCAATAAGGAAATTGTCATGAATATAAGCTTAACGCGTTATTTTGGAAACCCTGAAAACCGCTTACCCACGTTGCAATCAGAGCATCTTTTTGCTTTAACTAAAGAGGTGCGGATTGAGCATGAGGGTGAAGAGTATCGACTACGCTTGACTCGCAATAACCGTCTGATATTGACGAAATAGCAGTGCTTGCAGTACCTATATCCGTATTTACAACAGTAAAAAACGCCTTATCTAAAGGCGTTTTTTACTGTTGTTACTCTCAACTAGCAACTCTTAAAACTGCCAGCTATACACCACATCTACGGCATTTTCGGCAGCTGAGGTGGCCTCAACATAGATACGGCGCGTCAATTGATAACGTGCTGATAAGCTATTTTGAGCGTTAAAGACGCCAACGCCATAGCGGATGTATAGATCAGGCGTGACGTAACCGGTGACATTGATGTTGGTATCTTCGCTACTACCTGAAGCATCTACTGTTAGGCTCTGAAAACCAAATGCTTGGCCTATCTGATTGGTAAAGTTGCGCGTACCCCCAAGTCCAAAATTAAGGCCAGCTGCCGCCAAGTTGTTGGTCACTTGTGATTTAAAGCCCTGCTCACTGATTTGGGTAGCGCTGCCATTGTTGATACGGCCTGTGACTAGAGCATTCATTGCTTGCTGCTGGGTGAGACCTGCATCATTAAAGACGACGATGTTTGGATTTTCAGTCGTACCCGTCACTCGCACCCCTACCGTACTATCGTCAATGATTTTGACCGCTTCAATGCTTAGGTTTGGCTTCATGACATCACCGTTAAAGCGTACTTGACCGTAGTTAAGCTCCAAGTTTTGTCCAAAAGCATCAATAGCGGTACGACGCGCAACCTGAACCACCCCTTTAGCGCGCATAACACCTGTGCCGTTTTGAGTAATATTCAAGGCCCCTGCAAGCGGAATAACTGCACCAAAGCCGCGGAAATTGATGTCATCGCCCAAATCAATACCGATATCAGCATTGATAGACCATGGCCTAGATATGGCTAGTACTTCATCAATGTTACCGATGAGACGTCTATCGAGTACGACTACATCTTCACTTTGAGTGATAATATCTTCGCTAGCCTCAGGCGGACGAATGGTCGCTGATGGTACACTAATAGCGCCTTGAATATTGACGTAACGATCTTCTGGGCGCACGATGATATCGATATCTGGGTTGATCTCAGCGACCAGTAGCGGCGGCTGGGTTATAACTAAGCGATCGCCGATGATGCTTAGTTTGGCTTGAAGTTTTTGACGCCAATCAATCGTGCCTTTCAGCGTGCCTGTTCCTGTTCCGCTGTTAAACTTGCCATCGAGAGTCGCTTGTGTCCCGCGGATCTTAGCTGAGGCATTTATACTAGATAAATTAACGGGCAGATCAAGCATGGCTACGCGTCCATCGACCAGCTCAACATCACCATAAAATTGCGGTTTACTCAGCGTACCCCCAAGGCCACCTGCCATAGTAATATTGCCCTCGAGTACGCGCATACCTGGGAAGAATGGCTTAAATACCGCTAGATTAAGCTCATTTAATACCAGTGCCCCAGAGATAGGTTTGGGCGCTTTGTAAGGGTCAACGACTACCTCAGCATAACCGCGTGCGCCGCGGCCTGTATTAATATCAGCCCGTAGCTTGATACCTTCAGGTACCGATAAGGCAATCAAAGATACGCGCTCATACGGCAGCGAAACAGGTGGTAACCCATCGTCTTGCAGAAGGCCAATCTTGCCGTTATCTGAGTACAAAGTCGTATTAATCGTTGGTGATTCACCGCGCTGCCAACCAATAACAGCCTTACCGTTAATCTGAGCCTGCCAATCGATATCTTTTGGCAAGAACACTGACAACAAGGACGTATCTAGTTTTTGAAGGGCTAAATTAACCTGACCATTATCAGGTGAGGCAATTAGGTTCTCACGCAGACACAGCTTACCCGTTTGATCCGACGCCTGCCAGCAATGCGCTGCCAGCTGCACCTTTAGGTCGCGACTACTGCCGTTTTGCTCACGCGGCAAATCAACAATCAATTGCGCCGGTTGTAACTGATTGAGCGTGGCGTATTGCGACTTGATTTGCCCTTTGCCAATAGCGCCCGACCATCTGAGCTGATTACGATCAAAACCGCCTTTGACACGTGCTAATATTTGAGCTTGCTCATTGGCAACCTCTAAATTGACGACATGGGCCTGCTCAGTACCGTTAAAGGTTGCATTGACCTGCTTAAAGCTTTGTCCAGCAACGTCTAAGCCTTCAGCACTGATAATAAACTGGCTTGGACTATTGGCA
The DNA here is from genome assembly GCF_052258425.1 of Psychrobacter sp. T6-4. Classification (NCBI taxonomy): domain Bacteria; kingdom Pseudomonadati; phylum Pseudomonadota; class Gammaproteobacteria; order Moraxellales; family Moraxellaceae; genus Psychrobacter; species Psychrobacter sp. T6-4. The sequence continues at coordinate 70,048 of NZ_JBQQEZ010000013.1, read as the reverse complement.
AGGTTGACCAGTTTGCCGCGTATACGGCCCTCACGCAATATAAAACCAGGTAAGGCAATACGCTCACCGACCAGATCGACATAAATAGTAGGTAGCGCCTGTCCTGCTGGTTGCGATAATGTTGCGCCGCCCGCTACTTTACCACTGAGCTGATCTGATAGCTGATCGAGGCTAGTGATATTGATCTTGGCCTGCAGCTGTTTGGCGTTGCCATTGGCGGTGAGATAATTATCACCCCAGCGCAGTACTAAATTATTGGCATTTAAGCTTTCGATAAGCGCGTTTACTTGCTGATATTGCGTCTCGGCGTCTTGCTTTTGCAGGCGCTCAAAGTAGCTGGCGATGTCTTTTGGCAGATTAAGCTTAGCGCTCAAGCTACCTTTGGCACTAAGCGGCTGACCTTTGAGCATACCACTTAGGTCAATCTGATTGATATTGACAATCTGCTCGCTATCGCTCCAGCGCCCATCGGTATTAATGTTTCCTGTGATGACACTTGGTGTATCTTTTAGAAAATATCCTAAATTAAAGCGATTCATGACCGCATTGATATTCCAAGCGATACCTCGGCGCACATCTAAAGTACCGCTTGCGCGAATACTGCCTGCCGCGCCCACATGACTAAAGCGCTTGATAGTAATCACTTGTGAGTCGCCGCTAGCGTCAATCATCAGCTTGCCAGCAGGTAACTGCTCAGCATCGAGCACACCATCAAAATTGATAGCAAAACGTTGCAATTTACCCTCATTGTTTTGATTGGCAGGTTGCCACTGTCCACTAGTACTCAGATCACCTGTCAAAATCGCTGGATTATTAGGCAAAAAATAGCCCAGATCAAAATTATCAAAACGCCCTGTAACATTCCAGCCAATATTATTACGTAGGTCTATCACGCCCTGAGCATTGATTGAACCTGCTTCACCAGCATAGTTAAGCTTGCGGATGTTAATTAGATTTGGCGTCCCTGCGGCGTCTATAGATAAGCGGCCTTTGGGGACATCCTGAGTATCAACCTGTCCATCGAAACGGGCATCAAATACCGACAGCTCGCCTCCGACCAAATCTATACTGGCATCGCCGCTGCCGCTGATACCGATACGGCGATTATCTTGTGAGGCATCAAGGGTAGCTTGCAGATCAGTGTTATCAAAGCTGATGATGTGACGCTGACCTTTGACGCCGTTTTTGGTGATGTTAATCAATCGACCACGAGCGCTCAATTGTCCTACTAGGCGCTCAAGTGGTAGATCGCTTCGATATTGTTTGGGCAGTAGTCCGTTGGTACGCGCATCAATCTGCCACGTCAGTGGACGCTGCGCAGTTGCCAGTAGTATCTGACCATTACCTGATAGGTCGCCGACAATGCCTTTGTAATTAACTCGATTGAGATCAATTGTATTGCCGTTTTTGCGCACACGCACGTCATAGTTGCCTTTTGGTGCCGCGTTGAGCTCATTAATAAAGGCATTGGCGTCAACTGAGAGTGTAGAGCCACGCACAATCACATTGGCGCGTCCATACGGGCTGTCGATATTACCGATATTGGGTACATCGCGGCGCGTCAGATTCTGCCAGCTGGCGTCGATATATAAAGGCGCGGCCTGCGTCGATTTGGGTGATGTCTTGCCGCGAACGATATTGGCATTGACGTGCTCGCCATCGCGCTGACGCAAATCAATATCCACCTCTAGATTATTACTGATGTTGCGCTGCTGAAAATGTAGCGATAATCGACCATCGAGCGTTTGCGGAGCATAAGCCTTATAGTCAGCGTACTGCTCTGGAATGGCTTGGCGAATATCAAAATTGCTGCCTGTCGCGCGTATTTTGGCATCAAAGCTGTCTTTCCAGTCCAAAATGCCTTGTAGCGTTAGACGGCCTGCTGGCACGTCTGCATCTAAGCGATCAATACGCAATTGACTATTGGCAATAATAGCGCTGCCCTTATAACGTCCTGATGGAATGTCTTTTGCGTCAAGCTCAGTATTAATACGCAGACGTATATCAGAGATGACGCCACTAGCGGTAGCGATACCGCTTTTGAGGTGAATGTTTTGCTCCTCAGCGTAAGGCAGCAAGATATCATCCCACTGCAATTTGGCTTGAAATGGCGCGTCTGGGTCTAGCCCCTGCACCACAAAGTTGCCGCTGACATCGCTATCGTTATAACGGCTACGTACGCGGCCTACGGTTCGTTTTAGGCTACCTGTTGCGGTCACATTAAGCGGGTCGATGTAGGCCTTTTCAAGCGCGCTTACCTCGACGATAGCGGACAGATCTAGCGGATAGTCGCCTTGCAGATCAATCTCGCCTTGTAGCGCATTGACTTTGACAATATCAGCATAACGCAGATCACCGCGACCAACGGTTACTAAGGTATCCACCCAAGTCAAATCACGAGCCTTAATGTCATGTAAGGTAACAGGATCTTTGGTGACTTGCTTGTAGATAATGTTTTTGATTTTTGCTTGATCAAAGCGTAGATTGACAGGCAGCTGCAAGGTTTTGTAGTCGAACGGCTCGCCCGTGGGCGGCTTATTATTGATGATCTCTATCGTTTGAATATCCGCGTCGCGTAGATGCACCTCTTTAGCAAATATAGCGCGCCAGCCTATCTTGACATAGGCTTTGTCCACGAGTATCTCAAGGTCTTCATTGGCTTTGATATCAATATCATTGACCCAGATACCATCACGCAAATTGCCACTACCATAAGTCAGCTCAATACCCGTCTCTGCACTGATTTTTTCTAACAAAAACTTGGTGCCTGATTCTGTCCCTGCCATATAAAAGAAAACGGCAAACATAATCACCAGCACAATCAAAATCAGCATCATTAATTTGATTAAAAATGACAAAGGATACCAGCGCTTTACGGCGCGAGCATCTCTTTGAGCAGGATCTTGTGAAGGGTTATTGGGCTGAGAGTTATTGGGCAACATGAAAGTCAACTGCGTTAGATAATGTCATTATTAGCACTGCTAATATACGAGTAATAACGGCTAAAGCTAAAGCGGCGAGCCGATAAAAAAGTGTAGTCTAACTGGAATACTATCCTCTGTCACGCCAGCCGCGACATCAACGCGTACGACGCCAACCGGTGACGCCCAGCGAATACCGACGCCAACGCCAACTTTGGTCTCGGTATCAAAGTTGGTGTCATAAGCATTACCGATATCGGTAAACAATGCCCCGCGAAACCCAGGTCTAAACTCATAGTTATATTCAGCACTACCGACAGCGAGGACTTGTCCGCCTGTCAGGTAGCCGTTTTTGAGAGGTGATAAGCTCTCATAATCATAACCGCGGATACTTTGATCACCGCCTGCAAAAAACCGCAGCTTATAAGGTACGCCCTCAAAATTATCCGCCCAAATATAACCGGTATTAAAGCGACCTAGCAGCTGATGCTTGTCGTCTTCACCAAAGCTATAAAGCCCGCTGACACCAGCTTTGATAATCGCCATATCCGTATCGCTTAGCACGTCCTCAGAGCCCGCTTCGATACTGTAATACTGACGCATACCGCGCGTGGGATTGAGCGCGTTATCAACGTCAGTCTTATTGAGACCATAACCAAACAACAAGGCCTCTTGCGTGGGTTTGGAGGAAATAAAGCGAATAGGCAAATCTTCTAAATCTGCATCGTCAACGCCCGTCTCTAATTCATCCAAGCGGTATTTGACAAAGTAGCTACGATTCCAACCATTCTCGCGGCGAATGTTACGCGCCAAAGCTGCTTTGAGCGTTCTGGTCGATAGATCAAAGTTGCCTTCACCTTGATCAATGACCTCTTCTTCGTAAGTTAAACGTGCATCTAGCTTATCATTGAGCGGATGCTTCCAAGGCCTGCTACCATATATAGTTGCATTTTTGGTGATACGCGAATACTCAACCTCAGCCCCTGCTTGATAGCCTTGACGATTGATCAGGTTGTAATCTATTCTTGCGGTGGCGCGTACGCCTGTATCTGTGCCATAACCAATACCTACCTCAGCATCACGTGGTCTCTCAGATGAGACAAAGACGTATAAAGGCACCTTTTTGGTCTCAAGTACTTGCTCAGGGGTAATGCGACCCGCTAGCGTTGGCGGGACAAAATTCTCATCTTCGAACACGCTTTTGTCATCAGGGAAGATTTTTTCGGCGATATTACTGATTGAGTCGCTAATTTTACCTAAAATGTTCTCCGCCTTTTCTTCTTTTTCATCTAGAACCCGATCGTTAGGCAACTGGGTTAGGCGCTCCGCTTTTTGCTTGATCGCTTGCAGCTTTTCGCTGGTTTGCTCATCTACTTCAAACTCAATAGGCGCAATATCCTCTTCATCGACGGTAGCACCGCTATTAGCATTGATACTCTCAGAGCCCACGCCACTGCTACTGCTACTGCTACTGCCGTCTTTGTTATCAGCTCTTAATAAATTGTCAGCGTTGTTTACAGTATCGTTATTAACAGCATCGCTATCTACATCATCATCTAAGCTATTGTTAGTGGCAGGTGCATTATCAAAGGCTAAAGTGCTATTTTGCGTGCGTTCATCTGGTGGCAAAATGGACTCGACGTTAACGGTATTAAAATAGCGAGTCGCTGATAAATCATTACTAAATTTGGTAATATCAGGGCGATAGAAAGGATCACCTTCCTCAAAATTATAAAGCTTTTTGAGTAAAGACAGCTCGACGGGGAGTTTGTCAGGATCACGAGTCAAGGTGCGAGTCTCTTCATCAAAGGTAAAAAATATCACCTCATCAAACTCATAGCGCGGACCAGTATCATAGACTAGTGAAACATCAGCGCTGTTATCAGGCAAGATAATATCGACAGATTTATTTAGCCAGTATTGATCAAAGTAGCCATAAGTACTACTCAACGCCTCAAGAGCGGCTTTGCTACTTTTATAAACGCGATGATTAAAGATATCACCCTCTTTGGGCGGTAGCTCTGCCTCTAGCGCTTGAAATTCTGGTAGCTGGGTTCCCTCGCCGCGCACCTCAACAATACGGTTATCCACCCGTACCGGCTCGCCTAATTGCTCGATGATGACATCGATACGATCACTACTAGGCTGGCGCAAACGCAGCACCACGTCATAATAGCCCACTGCTTTGGCTGCATCTAAAGCGGTCTGACGCAAACGGGGCAAGGCGGCGGTAAAATCGACAACAGACTGTACGGTCGTATCATCAAGCGCCGCCTTAATATTGTTAATCGGCTGAATATCTTCGTCTGCCTCAATGAGTTTGGGCGCAGCATTACTCGCCTGCAGATCATCACTACCTTGTTGCAAGTAGACTGTGGTTTCAATATGCGGTAAGCCTGAAACGCCGCCATTAAATAGACGATTAAAGGTGCGTTTAAAGAAGTTACCTGAACTGCGCGCTTTGGGTTTTTTGTCCGCTTGGACTAAGCTGTCGGTGACCGCTTGTGTCTCGGTAGCCGCCTGATAGTCTGGCAGATAGTCATCAGGATTAAGATTATTCGTTTGATCATCGATATTATTGGGCAGCTGACCTGCGCTTAGCGAATCTCTTACCTCTGTAACCGTATCATCAGCGCCTGTGACTCTATTACTGTCTTGGTTTGCAAGCGCGCGCTCAGGATTGGCGCGCTCGGTAATATCATCGCTTGCGTTGATGCGCCCGCGACTAGCAGAGTCGCTGACATTGATAGGGCGCGCCAAAATCTCGGCAGTTTTGGCGCGATCAGCGGCGCGCGCGTCTCTTTGCGAAGTATCTGGTTGTAAGGTATCTAGATTGGTCGGTGTAGGCAGGTTTGCTGCATCAAGATCGGTATCAAACCCGACAGGGGCGCGCGTACTGTCTAAAGTGGCGACAGGTGCGTCAAAATCAGCGTCAAGATTGCTGCTGTCAGCATTAGCACCATTCATCATATTTATAGGTGCATCTAGCGCAGCAAGCTCTCTTTCGATCTGCTCAGGCGTCATCATCTGATAACCCTGCTGCTGTACACTGGCCGCCTGCTCTAGTAGCGCATTAGATGTTGAAGTTGCGTCGTCGTTATTGTAGGTATTGTCGTTATTAGCAGTGGACTGATCGGCTGTATTTTGGCGCTGATACTCAGTGAATACCGACTGATCGATATCACCTTGTTCAACCTCTTGTCGCAGTCTTAGCGCCGCAAGCGCTTTATCAAGCTGCGCCTCCTCCATCGTTGCCATAGATGAGTCTGTATTAGGCTCAGTCTCAGCGGCGTACACAGGCGCGATACCAAATCCAACCAAACTGGCTGCCAAGGCACTAAAGAGTGCGGTACGAGTAAATTGGACGCGCGGGATTTTGGCGGCGTCGCTAAGCGTTGCCTTAGAGTGATGAGGCGTTGAGGGCTGATATCTTGACATGCATATTTCCTATCGCCTCACGCGGCGTACTCAATACTAACGATTAAAAAGGGGTGTTAAATTGCCAACCAATCCATTTGAGCTATGATCAAAGGCTTGTGAGTAAAACGGACAAATCATAGCGCAGTTAAATAGGCAATCATAGCATCTAGCACATGTATTTTTGGCAAAGCCTTGCTATTATACGACCTAATATCGATAAATCCTATCTTATAATTCGATAAGTTTCTGATAATATTGATATTTGTATATCGTAGCGTTGCCCAAACTTAGACCTATCAAGATAAAATCTAGCCCACCCATTTGCACAACTTCTGTAGGAACATTCATGGCCAATCAGTTTCAACTCTTCAAGCGTCGCCGCTTTAGCGCTATGTTTTTTACCCAGTTTTTGGGCGCGTTTAATGACAATGTCTTTAAGCAAGCTTTAATTTTGGTGTTGACCTACACCGCTGCTAGTCAAATCGGTGTAGAGGTCAGTATATTGAACAATTTAGCCGCTATGCTATTCATCTTACCCTACTTTTTGTTTTCAGCCTTAGCAGGACAGATCGCTGATAAGTACGAAAAATCTAAGCTGACGCGCTTAACTAAAGTTTTAGAAGTCACTATTATGTCAGTGGCGGCAATTGGCTTTGTGTTTGAGTGGTATACGCTGCTGTTTGTGGCGCTGTTTTTGATGGGGACGCATTCAACGTTTTTTGGTCCGATTAAGTACGCTTATCTGCCGCAGGCCATGCGCGAGGACGAGCTAGTAGGTGCCAATGGTTTGTTTCAGATGGGTACCTCTTTGGCTATTTTGGTCGGTATGATTGTCGCAGGGTTTTTAACGCAGTTGCCGCTATCTTTGTATTGGATTAGCGCCACCGTAGTAGTCGTTGCCGTCTTAGGGTATTTGGCATCACGCTCTATCCCAGAGACGCCTGCGATGCAACCTGATCTTAAGATTAACTGGAATATTTTTACCACCAGTATGGCAACGGTGCGTTATTTATACTCTTTGCCGTTCTTGTTTTTTGTGATTTTGGGTAATAGCTGGTTTTGGTTTTATGGCGCGACGTTTTTGACCCAAACGCCTGAATTTAGCAAAGTCATCTTATTCGGTGATGAGTCGGTGGTTATTTTCTTACTCACGCTGTTTTCTGTTGGTGTCGCTATTGGCTCGCTGTTATGTAAGCGCTTAACCAACAACCAAGTCAGTTTGCGCTTACTACCCTTTGGTATTGCAGGTTTGAGTATTTTTGCCATTGATTTGTACTTTTCGCTTTCAAGCTTAAATATTATCTCTGATGGAACGCGTTTATTCGGTATTAGCGATCTGCTCGGTATCTCTGGTAGCTTACGAGTATTTGCCGATTTGTTTTTCTTAGGTTTTAGTGGCGGCTTATATATTGTGCCGTTGTATGCTTCTATGCAAGCTTACGCGCCAAAGAGTCACCGCGCCCGTATCGTCGGCGCTAACAATATTTTTAACGCCATCTTTATGGTCAGCTCAGCTATTTTTGCGATTGTTATTTTAAATGTGGTCAAGATGTCGCTGCCGCAGCTGTTTTTGGTTACAGGATTACTCAATATTGCTTTTGGGCTCTTCTTATATACTAAGCTTAACAAGCACATCAAGCAGGCGGTGATACAAACGCATGACGAGCCTATGATGTGAGTTTAGATAACGGTGACAACAAACATACCGTACTGATAGAATCTTTTGTGCGGATAAACTTTATTATTTGCTATAGTAGTTTGTGTTTAAATGCAGACCGTATTGAAACTGCAAAAAGCCGTTACGACACTATTTGTTGATTACCCTATTTGTTAATTGAGACTATTTACTCATTAGCTACTGCCCATACCGATTTAATAGATATATCAGGAGTTTGATATGACAGCGCGTCCGTTATCCAAGGTTGATCAGTTGCTGCTTGGCGTCGACAAGGCGCTGCGCGCGATCGTACCACACTCGAATCCAAGCACTCGTCCACTACCGGTGAGCGACGATAGTATTCCTGAGCTGAGCATTACAGAATCGCGTCATGTGGCGGGGCTGATGCGCATCAATCACACCGGCGAGGTCTGCGCTCAAGGTTTATATCATGGACAAGCGTTTGCGGCAAAAGACGATGGTGTCCGGGAAGCGATGCACCAATCCGCTCTTGAAGAGATCGACCATCTGGTCTGGTGCGAGACGCGCTTAGATGAGCTTGGTAGTCATGCCAGTCTGCTGACGCCGCTGTGGTACGGTATGTCGTTTGGTCTTGGGGCGGTAGCAGGCGCGATCTCTAATGAGTTTAGCTTAGGATTCGTTGCTGAGACTGAGGCGCAAGTGAGTGAGCATTTGCAAGAGCACATTGGCAAACTGCCCACGCAAGATGTACGCTCAAGAGAGATTCTAGCGCAAATGGACATCGAAGAGCTGCATCATCGCGAATTGGCACTGCAAAGCGGGGGCGCGGCGCTTTCGCCTCCTGTACGCCTTACAATGCGCTGGCTTGCAAACGGTATGAAAGCGGCGGCCTATCATGTATAACTGTTGCCAATGCGCAACTAAAGCAAGATGAATAGCTTATTAATCATAATTTTAAAGGACTAATCCCTAAAACGGAGCATCGATTTACACTTAGCAATTTTAGCGACTTGCTAGTGATAAGGACAAAAAATAACTTCAACCACACTTAAAGGTAATGACTGATATGAGCCAGCTTACAACGACAACCTACAAAAACAAAATAGCGACTTTGACTGCTATAGCCGCATGCATGATGATGATAGGAGCGCCTGCTAGCGCCGCTGAAAACGATGGCACTAATGCCAGTGCGCCTAGTGCTATTGACTCAAGTAAGCGCGTTATTCGTTTAGCGCAGCCTACGACTGCTAACAACAGCACTAATGCTACTGTCAATGTTAATACCGCGCCGCCAAGTCAGCAAAATAGCATCAACCAATTACCAAGAGCGGCGGCGATACCTGTACCAGCAGAGATTGCTGGAACCACTCGTGTCTTTGAGCGCACGCCTACTAGTGCCACAGGCATTGATCTTCGTAGTGGTCAGCTCTCCAATATCCCAACGCCGCAAGTACAGCTCTCTGATATTAGCTTTGTAAAAACAGTCCTTATCCCGCAGCAAATCTCAGGTATCGATAAGCTGGACGTAAGCTTATTAGATGACTTTATTGAAGATGTCTCCCCTAATGCGCGTCACTATCCGCCAAACTTTCCGAACCGCTCGCAGCGTCACTATACGCGCGAAAAAATCAAAGTATTAGCAGACTGGATTGAGCCTTATGCCAGTAAACCAGATGCCTCTTATGACGTACTTATTCGTGCGGCTAAGTTAAATGGTATGGGTCGTAACTTGGACTTGGGTACAGACTATGCAATACGCGGCGGTCGCTACGTGGATCGCGCAATCAAAGTTAATCCTGAAAGCGGTGAAGCCAACTTCTTGTACGGCATGATGCTCTCAGAGGGCGGCGGCTTTAAAGAGGGTCAAAAGTATCTCGATCGCGCAGTCGCGCTCAACTATACCGAAGCTGAGCAAAGCTTAGCGCAGTCAGATCTGCTTAGCGATCGCCGTAGTCAGGCTTTAGATCGCTTGCGAAGACTTGAGCAAAAGATGCCCAACGACCCTATTATCCCGCAGCAGATCAAGCTCGTTGAAGACGGCAAATTCTACATCTGGGACATCCCTGCCCCTGATATCAACGTAAAACCAGCAAGCTGATGCAATAGCAACAATGTGAGCGCATTTGAGTTGCAACACTAAGCGTATTTGCTCTATATTGATATTTTATCTCTATAGGGCAAATACGCTTTTTTAGTTTTGTCTATATCGGAGTCTTTTTTCTTATATAATGCAAGATGCTTGTCGCGCCCTACTATAAAAATAATCATTATTCGCCATTGAGACGATTTATGTCATTTGCCACCTTTGCTACTGCGCTTACCTCAATAAATAAATCACTGTGGCCTAAATGGTCCTTGGCTCCTTTGATAGTCGCTATGGTGGTGCTCCCCGCCTGTAGTACGGTATCTGTTAATAAACAGGCCTCCTCTAAAACTATCGAGGCGCAGCGCGGCAATATTGTTACTGATAATAAATTAAGCAGCGATACTGCCTCAACTTTGCTGTCAGCAGGGCTCAATGAGCAAGCGTGCTTTCAAAATTTTGAGCTGTGCTTAGCTCAGCTTAACGAGAGTATGCTCAATCAAAACTACCGTCCTGCCTTGGCAATTTATGCCGAATTGCATTATGCCAAAGCGCTCCAGCTTGGTGACTCTCAAGCCTGCCGCGATGCCCTAGCACGCCCGCCAATCGATCCCTATTTTGCCAATGCTCCTGTACCTAAAGAGGAGCTAAAAGCGCAGCAGCAAAATACTGAGCAGTGTTTAACCAACTACCAAAAACGTCTGTTTGATGCGATCAAAACCAGCTATACCTATCTGTTCTTTGACAGCCTAGAGCATGACTTTAGCGATGATAGCGCGGCGGCTAATCGCAATAAAGACACAATGCGCGCGCCAAACCGCATTCCAAATGATACCGATATTCAAACTCAAGACATCTATAACGCGGCCAGCAACGATATTATTACCCAGTTATATAAGTCCTCTGATAACCCTAATAAGATGACTGACGGTACGCGCGTGACTTATCTACCGACCAAAATTACCGATGATGATACCTCAAAACAAGCCGCTATCGCTAACCTTGCACCAATAAAAGGCAAGCTCACTGATCAGATTAAAGTGATGAAAGTAGACGTTGATGATTATCATCTCGATATCTATCTGCCTAATGAGAGCAACTATCTAAAAAATGCCCGCGAGCAGACCTCAGCCTTGGCAGACTTAGTGTCAACTTATGAGATACGCCTGTCCGGTATGAACTCAATCAGTAAGCGCTCAGGCTTGGGTATTAGCCTTGTAGCGTCATTGGATGATCGTTATACCACCACTATTCGTGATTTACTCAAAGCCTCAATATCAGGAAGACTGACCGATGATAGCGCTCAAGCTGATAGCAAGGATAGCCCACCAAGCTCGCGCATTTATCCTACAGGTCATCTGCTCTTAACGGGACTGATTAAGCCTGCTGGCGACAGCGTGCTTGACGCTCTAAGTAGTCGTCAGCTCGATATCCATCTGTACAACCCATATCGCAGCGAGAGCGTCAATATCTTAAATGATGACTATCCTTTGGCGGCGAACTTCTCTGCAGGGTACGGGATGTGGCTTGCTGAAAACCAGCTCGATGGCGTAGGTTATCTCAATCTTATTACGCGCCAGCCAGATGCGCGTTTGCCCAAACTGTTCATGCTTGAGCCTTATGATCCTGATAAGCGCGTGATTATTATGCTCCATGGTCTTGCCTCAAGCCCTGCTACTTGGGTCAATTTAACCAATGATATTTTGAACGATGCTCTGCTGCGTGATAACTACCAAGTTTGGCAGATATTTTATCCAACCAACTTGCCTATTATAGAAAACCGCTACCAAATACAGCGTCTAATCAATAGCACTTATGAGCAAACCGATCCTAAAGGACAAAATCGCGCGAGCAAAAACAGTGTGATTGTCAGTCATAGTATGGGCGCGCTTATCGCTCGCATGATGCTCTCAGACGACAACTTGGTCGATGACTTAGATCGACTCGATGATCAAAACCAGCTCACATTTAGCGAAAAAAATAAAATACGTGAGGCGCTCAAACAGTCCTTTGGTGAAGAGCAGTTAAAAGAGCGCTTTGAGCTGCATGCTTTGCCGCAAGTTGACACTGCCGTATTTTTGTCTGCGCCCTTTCGCGGTACCGACTACGCGGATCGTTGGTTTACTCGCGCGCTACGCCGTATTGTCTATTTGCCCGTCGGACTTATCAAAACGGTCACTGAAAACTTAGCTACGATCGCAACCCAAGGTGATTTGGCACAGAATCCTTTAGGCGCGCTATATTTGCAAAATGGTGCCAGTCAGCTCAGTGACCAATCCTCTTTTATTCAGTTAACCAAAGACATCAAAATCAATGATCGCGTCACTTACCATTCCATTATAGCCAGCAATGACTCCGACATTACTCAAGGGCTTGCACAAGCGCAGCCCGATGGCGTCAAAATCGATCTATCACAGCCGCAACCTAAAGAGACAGTAACAGGTGAAGATGACGTTGTTGATAACGATGTCAATGATGCAGTAGAGTCTCTACCACTTGTTGCTGCGGTCCGTGTTGATGGCGATATTAGTCAAGCATTAACCAAAACCTTATCAGATGGCATTGTGCCTTATACCAGTGCGCATCTAGAGGGAGCTGCCTCTGAGACGATTATCAATGGTGGACATAGTATTCAGACCAGTCCGCAAACTATCTTGACCCTGCGCCGAATCCTGCATACTCAACTCGAGCAATAAGCTTAGGCGATTAAAAAAGTATTGCGTTTAAGTATATTTTAATATACGTTACTATAATATATATTAAATAATATTAAAAGTTATAAGAGGGTTATCGGCGTATAACATGAGTCACTATAGCTTCAAATAATAGAAGTTTATACATTCAAAAAGGCATTTTAGGCTTATTTATGTGTGATTTTTTCAATACCTATTGTAGGTTATAAGTGACTGATAGGTGTATAACCTTCAGCTTGCAGCAACTAGGGTACAAGCGCATAATAAGTGAATACAAACTTTTAATATAACTTTGATTAACAATAACTTATTAATTTATAAGGATATAAATTATTAATTTAAGTTAAGCCGTTATGGTCACCTCATTAGTCCATCCGTTTAGCTTATTCATACTCACAGCCAAATCTTAGCTATTGACCGTACTACTTGTATTTAAGCTGCGGTTAGTAACTTGGGCGTATCACGGAAGCTTGCGCTATTTTGCTCACGAATAAAGGTAAGCGCTTATGTTCGCTGCATTTATGATCGACCAAATGGACGCGCTCATGCTAGCGCGTATTCAGTTCGCTTTTGTCATCTCCTTTCATATCGTTTTTCCCGCGTTCTCTATCGGTCTTGCCAGTTGGCTGACCGTATTAGAATTTCGCTGGCTCAAAACGGGTGATCCTATTTACGCTGAAGTCTATAAACACTGGGTCAAGATATTCGCCGTGGTCTTCGGTCTTGGCGTGGTATCAGGCGTGGTAATGTCTTATCAGTTCGGTACCAACTGGGCGGTATTCTCAGACAAGGCTGGTAACGTACTAGGGCCTTTGCTTGCCTATGAGGTTCTGACCGCGTTTTTCTTAGAAGCCTCCTTCTTAGGGATTATGCTGTTTGGTTGGGGACGCGTCAGCAAGCGCATGCACTTTGCCTCGACGGCAATTGTCGCCATCGGTACGCTTATCTCAGGGTTTTGGATTTTGGCGGCTAATAGTTTTATGCAGACGCCGCAGGGCTTTATGATGGGCGCTGATGGCCTTCTCTATCCTACCAATTGGCTTGAGATTATCTTTAACCCCTCATTCCCCTATCGTTATGCACATATGATGACGGCAGCATTTTTGACCACTGCTTTTGTCATCGGCGGTATCGGTGCTTATTATCTACAGTCCAAAAAACACAAAGAGCATCGCAAGCATGGCCGCGTAATGTTAGGTATGGCGATGATTATGGCTATCTTTGTAGCGCCCGCTCAAGTGTTCATAGGCGATATGCATGGTTTGAATACTTTAGAGCATCAGCCTGCCAAAGTAGCTGCGATGGAAGGACTGTGGGAGGATGAGCGCGGCGCACCTCTAGTGCTATTTGCCATTCCTGATCAAGAAGCACAAAAAAACCATTTTGAAGTCAAAATACCTTATCTCTCAGGTCTTATTTTGACGCATTCGTTAGACGGTGAAGTCAAAGGTCTTAAGAACTGGGCACCAGAGGATCAACCCTTTGTTCCTATTGTATTTTGGTCGTTCCGAATTATGGTCGGTATCGGTACTTTGATGGTGCTAGTTGGTCTATTTAGTCTCTATAAGTACTTTAAAAAACAGCAGTTTGATCTTGATAGTAAATGGTTCCATAGGGCTTGGATGTTTATGACGCCAATGGGCTTTATAGCACTGCTCGCGGGTTGGTTCGTCACCGAAACAGGACGTCAGCCGTGGACCGTATATGGCGTTATTCGTACTAGCGAGAGCATGTCACCGCTGGCAGCCCAGCAAGTGGCGACGACTTTGATTGGCTTTATCGTACTCTATATCTTTGTCTTTGGCGCAGGTAGCTTTTATATTATCCGCCTGATTACTCAAGGGCCTAAGCCGTACGAGGATCCTTCTGAGGATACCTACTATGATCATTCTGTGACCGAGGCTCAAGGCCGCGCTTTGAGCGGTGATGATGCACCGCAAGAGAACACTAAAGATAAGGATGCTGAGAACTTAGACAGTCCTGCTGACGATGTCGATGATGGAGGATTACGCTAATGTTTAACTTCGGTGATGTATTAGACTTACCCCTTATCTGGGGCGGACTTATCGCGCTATCGGTCTTTATTTATGTGCTGCTCGACGGCTTTGATTTAGGCTGCGGTATTTTGTTTCCCTTTGCAGGCTCAGACAAGAACCGTAGCCGGATGATGAACTCTATTGCGCCCTTTTGGGATGGTAATGAGACTTGGCTAGTGCTTGGTGGCGGCGGTTTGTTTGCCGCTTTCCCTGTTGCGTACGGTATTATTATGACGGGTCTTTATTTACCAGTGACCTTTATGCTTTTTGGACTCATTATGCGCGGCGTGGCCTTTGAGTTTCGCTTTAAAGCCAATACCCGTCGCCATATTTGGGATACGTTTTTCTTTGTAGGCTCAGTGATCGCTACCTTCTCGCAGGGCATTATGCTTGGCGCCTTAGTACAAGGGTTAGAGGCTAGCAACCGCTTATACACTGGCGGTCCGTTTGATTGGCTCACGCCCTTCTCCATCGTTTGCGGCTTTGCCATGATTATCGGTTATGCGCTGCTTGGGTCCACTTGGCTCATCATAAAGACCGAACATACCCTACAAGTCTGGGCGCGCAAAGTCTCAGGCTGGATGCTCTTAGCGCTTGTGGTCGCGATGATAGTCGTCACCGCCTTTATGTTCTTCTCTGATATCGACGCGCTTGAGGGTTGGTTTGGCTTCCCAGGTCTGTTATATCTTGCTCCTATGCCGATTATCGTATTGGCTTTGTTCTTTTTGATGCGTAAAGACTTAAAAACAGAACGTGAATATCGCCCCTTTTTATTGACGGTAGCGCTGTTTTTGATGGGTTATATTGGTGTCTGTTTTGCCATATTCCCCTATATAGTGCCTTATCAGATGACCATTTATGAAGCGGCAGCCGCCGACACCTCATTATCATTTATGCTCATAGGCGCGGTCATCATGCTGCCAATTATCTTGAGCTACACCGCATTTGCGTACTATACGTTTAAAGGCAAATCTGACCACAATCCTATGTACTGATGTTTATGCTACAGACAACGCGTGCAGCTGAGAGTATAGGGTAGTTATAAAAGAGGACGCTATTATGAAAAAACTAAGTAAAAAACAAAGCCAATGGGCCTGGTTTGTGGGCTTATATTTGGCAGGGTTTTTGGTCATCTTTACTATTGCGCAGCTGATTAAGCTGGCAATGGGAGTTTAAAATCTACTAGTGAAAAAAAACGTAGTCTTGATTATCAAGGCTGCGTTTTTTTTGCGTTTACCTGCTGCGTGACGATTGCTTGTTAGTCTTAGAATAAGCTAGCCCTGCGGACTTTGGGTCATTTGGCGACAATATCCTGCCAAGTTCTCAGGCAAATCCTCTGGACAGACGCCGCACTGCTGATTGCCAGGTACCGCATGATCGATAAATTTAGGATACGGCAGGTTTAGATTATTCATAATGACTCTGAACTCTTCGATCGTCGTATCACCACCAAGCCTTGGATTACGCTTTTTTTCTTGCGCAATTGAAGATACAAACCTCTCTTGGTAATCATGAGCAGGATAAACGAGTGTCTCATCAGGTAAAGAAAACAGTTTGTCTCTCACAGAGTGATATAGGGCGTCTGAATCCCCATTTTGAAAATCAGTGCGGCCGCAGCCTTCGATAAGCAGGGCATCTCCTGTAAATACGCGTCCATCATACAGATAAGCAAAATGTCCAGCGGTGTGCCCTGGCGTATGCAAAGGATGCAAAGTGATACCGTCAAGCTCAAAGGGAATGCCGTCCTCCAAGCCAATATCTGCGCACGCCAGTCGATCATAAGCAGGCGCTGCAATCTGACTACCCACCTCACGCTTCATCTCCAACGCTGCTGTAATATGATCAGCATGGATATGCGTATCAATGGTATAAGCTAGACTCAAGCCAAGTTTGTGCAGCTCAGCGAGGTCGCGATCCATCGTCGCAATGACAGGATCAATCAACACTGCTTGCCCGGTACTCGTGTCCCCTATCAAATAGGTATAAGTACTAGAGAGGGGTTCATACAGTTGTTTAAATATCATAGTCACTCCTTTTTGATGTCTAGCTTTTGATAATGCTAACCTTTGCCTAGCTGTGATTTGTACAAGGACAACGCCTCTATATTAAATAATTATATATTACATTATAGTATATAGTATTATCAAAATCTGTGTCTTGCGACAAATTTAATAATGCACGAGCGTTCTACGCCACAACGAATCTACTAAACTCTAAATCATAACCCTTAACAAAAAGGCTGCACTATCATAATAGCGCAGCCCTTTATCGTCATTAGTCGTCGTCGTTCAATGTACTATACTTAAGAGTCAGATCTATCCTTTATAGTATCATTTTTAAGAAACTCATTGATTTGCGTTAAACGCTCAGGGGTGCCGACATCTATCCAATTGTCTTTGATAACCTCTGCTGTGACCTGAAACTTTAGCATGGCCTGCCTAAGTAGTGGCGCAAGTGCGGCAGGTTGCCCTGGCACTAGGCCATCAACCACTCTTGGCGACATGACACTGATTCCAGCAAAGGTGTATTTGTCCGCGTCCCCTATCGGTTGCTCGCTCGCCAGACCATTATTAATAGCAAAATCACCGCCATTATTGTGCTCAGGATTATCTATGAGTATCAAATGCGCTTTTTGGTCACTGCCAAGCTCATAGTCTTTTAACTGACCAAAATCATAAGTCGTCCATACATCGGAGTTGACTAAAATAAAGGGCGCGTCTTTGAGCTTACCCGCTTGCAATGCTTGAAAAATACCGCCCGCGGTCTCTAATGGCTCCTCCTCTTCGATTGACCAATGCAATGTCACATCAAACTGCGAGCCATCGCCCAAAGTGTCCATTAACTTATCTGCAAGCCACGAGGTATTGATTGTAATGTCAGTAATACCAGCCGCTTGCAGCGCTTTGATGTGCCAGACAATCAAAGGCTGTCCGCCGACTTCAACGAGTGGTTTTGGTGTCTCAAGCGTAAGCGGCCGCAGACGTGTACCTTTACCTGCTGCCAAAATCATGGCTTGCGTTATTGCAGACATATCTGCTCCCTGATGTTTTGAATTTGTATGGTAAATCTAAATATACTGCTGAGAAAAACTGCTTTGATAAGCGGGTAATACGGTCTCTATCATCCATGTGCTAAATGAAAGTATGACTTGCTTAATAGCATTATCGCCATGAGTGCCCAACCATTCAAGCTCAAAGAGCAAATCGCGCATGACTTTGGGGATATCCGCCAGATAACGATCTTTACCGTCGCGCTGGGAGAGACGAATAAAGATACCGAGCACCTTTAGATGACGCTGCACGCCCATAACATTTACATCGCGCTCAAACTGCTCAACACTAGCGGCTACTGACAAACCTGCTTGCTGCTGCAGCTGCCAAAAGTCATGAATCCAGCTAGAGATTTGCGTCTCAGCCCAGTCGACATAAGCGTCACGTACCAGTGACACCAAATCATAACTATAAGCACCAATGACTGCATCTTGAAAATCAATAACGCCAAGGCCTGCTTTATCGAGCATCACATCTGACTGGTCTTGCATCAGATTACGACTGTGATAATCACGGTGCACAATCACTTGTGGCTGCATGAGTATCGCCTCAATTAGCGCTGTTTTGACATTATGCCAAAGCGTCGCATCAAGTTGCACATCGATATAAGGGATAAACCACTCACTAAACAAATCCATCTCTCGATCCAGCATTGCCGCGTCGTAATCTGGCAATTTGTACTCATGCTTTGCAGTATCAACGGGGATTTTTTGTAAATCGATAAGCGATTGCATTGCTGACTGGTAATACAGGTTTACTTGCTCAGGCGTAGCACCCACTAATAGATGCGCAAACTCTACCGCACCGAAGTCTTGCAGCACCAAAAACCCCTTGTCAAGGTCTTGTGCAATCAAGGTTGGAACATTGACAGCAGGCGCCATAAGCTTAGCAACGGTGATAAATTGCTGCATAGCATCTTGCTCATCGGCCGAATCCATGACAATATATCGCGCGGTGATCGTATCATTCTGCAGTAGCTGTATGCGGTGATAACGACGTGCGCTGGCATCGCCTGGCAAACTATCTAAGCTATAAGGCTGATTGTCAAAAGTATGCTGTAGCCAGGTTTTAAGTTGCTGCTGGCGTGCATTATTGGCGCTGTCTGTCATGGTAGGCTCTTTTTTTAAAAGGGATATCATTAAGCTAATTAATAAGTCAAATACTTGCTAAAATAGGTGGTCATTGATAGGTATTATCAAGCGTTTTAATGCTCTTATCTAGATAATGAGCGCTAAATTGCGCTAAACAGTGTAGCTGATTTGGTTTTTTTTGACCATATCAAAGCACTTTTATAACCGATAAAACGGTCTTGCCCTGCAACATTATAATAGGCTACTTCTAAACTTTATATAGCACAGTCTGCAAAGTATGGTTATCATGATAGGCTTATTAGCATCTCGATATTCATATTTATTCGATAGGCTCGACAATCATAGGTGTGCCCTTGTTATATTCTCCGCTCTACCAAAGCATTCGTCTGATTTTATTTGGCGCCTTAGGGTTATCGAGTTTGGTTGCTACCGCGGCTGAACCAGATTCAATAGCAAACAAAGATAACGCAAGTATTGAACGTCCTAGCATTAGCAGCCGTGGGTCTGATAGCAGTGATGCAATGATTGTTGTCGATGGCGATTTTGCTGACAATACTATATATAGCAATGACGACAGCGTGCTCACTGATCTATCTCAAGACAACGATGGCATTGATAATGTTAAAATTACTCAAATAAATGACAATGTCAGCCAAGCACAGAGGACATCTACCCCTGTTGCAAGCCCCTCTCAAAGTCTTGCAAAACCCAAACCAGATAATACGCCGATTGATGTGAGCGATGAGACCATTCAAGACAGCTTGCAGCGCTTGGCGGAGTTTTATGAGCTGACGCCTGATAATAATGATAAAACGTCTATAAACTCGTCGTCTACCAGTATGGATCTAGATCCTAATACTTTAGCTGTAAACCAACAAGAGAGTAGCGAGCAAAGCGCGCGCCGACCATTGCGGCAATTAGGCACTGATCTAAAGCTGTTACCCAGCGCTATAGATAGTAGTCAGCGCTGTGAGGGGCAATGGGTCTATCCTACAAGCAATCCTAATTCTCAGCGAGTAAATAATACAGATATCAGTCAAGACCCAGACGTCGCAGATCAGACGCTCTACGCTGAGTCCGATTACGGCTATTATGATAATGTCGATTATGCCGAGCTGTCGGGCAATGTCATTATCGATCAAGGTGCGCAGCATATAGAAGCGGACAAAATCGTCTTGGATCTAACCAATAATGTGGCTGGCGCTCAAGGCAATGTGCTATTCACTGATCAGGCGACTCCTAATACGCAAACACCCAATACCCGCCTGCCAAATACTAGAAGATCTCTGACTGACGAGGCGACTAGCGGCGGACTTATTGGCGTAGCAGATAGCTTAGCCTATAATACTAACAACTCTCAAGCGACTGCTTACGGCGTTGCTTTCGCCAGCGTACCACTACAAGCACATGGTTATGCCAAGCAGTTAAACCGTCCCAATGATACCCAGTACGAGCTTGATCAAGTGATGTTTACCACTTGCCCGCCAACTGATCGCAAATGGCAATTAGAGGCGACTAGTATTGATTTGGATACAGATACAGGTCGCGGCGAAGCTTATAATACGACCTTTAGGGTCGCTGACATTCCCGTATTCTACTTACCTTATTTTAACTTCCCTATCGATAGCAGGCGCAGTAGCGGGTTTTTGTTGCCAAGTGCTAGTATTGGTAGCGAAAGCGGTCTTGAGATTGATGTGCCTTATTATCTCAACCTATCTCCCAATTACGACGCGACGATTAACACCCACCTTTATACCAATCGTAATCCTATGCTCTCTGGCGAATTTCGCTATTTGACCGCAGACTATGGCGAGGGGATTTTTAACGGCTCATACTTGCCAAATGACAAAGAGTTCAATGGTGAGGATCGTAGCAGCTTTTTTTATGATCATTACTGGTCCTCTACGAGCATTCCGCGCCTAAATGGTGACGCTACTTATAGTTATGTGTCAGATGAAGAGTATCTCGATGATTTTGATACTTTAGGGCTATCGGATAATACCTTGAACTTACCGCGCCGCGCCCGCTTAAATTACTACAATGACTATGTTAATGGCGAAGTTAAAGTTGAGACCTTTCAGACTTTAGATGCGTTCAATAGTAATGGTGAACCGTTACAGGACAAAGACAAGCCCTATTCGCGCCTGCCACAGTTATCGCTCAATTACAGGCTGCCTTGGGCTGAGAATTTTGACATCACTGGGGTTCACGATTCTGCTTACTTCAAAAAATCTATCGATGATGGCTCTGAAAATGAAAAAAGTGGCGTGCGCCTTTATAACAAACTTAGCGCCGCTTATCCTATGCAAAAACCTTGGGGTTATATCAAGCCCAAACTTAGCTTGCAGCATCTATATACCTCATATGATGAGGACAGCCTAGATGACAACGATCTGACTGATGAAGAAGGCCGTCAGTCGGTATTTGTGCCGCAGGCAAGTATCGATGCTGGGTTAAATTTTTATCAAGCCGGCTCTCCCTTTGGCGCATTTGATGACACGATGGGCGGCTATCAGCTCTTAAGTCCTAGACTTAAATACACCTATTCTCCTTTTGAAGCTCAGAACGACATTCCTAACTTTAATACTCGTATCGCCTCTATCAACTATGAGCAGCTGTTTTCAGATAGCTGGTTTTTGGGACAAGATCGCTTGCAAGATTTGCATGCCATTACCCCAGGCGTCAATTATCGTTACATCGATGCAACGGGTGTGACACGTTTTGATGGTAGCATTGCAGAGCAGTTTTATATCGATGATGGCCGCGTTACTTTAGATAATGAGACGTCCCTTTTTAACGCCTCATCATCAGGACTGGTCTGGAATACCAGCGCTCAGCCTTACAATAATGTTTGGGTCGATGTGAGCGGCGCACTAACTAGCGACTATGATCTTAATTACTTTACCACTGAGCTACGTTTTCAGCCCTCAAACAATAGCTTGTTCAATATCGGCTACGTAAAGCGCCAACGTGATGATAATACCGATCAGCTGCCCCTATCGGCATTCACAGCATCAGCTATCTTTCCTGTGAGCGATAACTGGCGCGTGCTTGCACAAGGACAATACGACTATCGCCGTGATAAAGTTCTCGATTCTTTAATCGGTATCGATTATGAGGACTGCTGTTTTGGTTTTGCGGTTTATGGTCGTCGTTATTATAATGACTTAAACATTACCGACAAACCTACGCAAGCGGTGATGGCTGAGGTTAGACTCAATGGCTTAGGCAGCAGTAGCGGACGCCTGACTCGCCTGCTCTCTGAAAAGGTATTGGGTTTTGAGCCAGTAGAAAATGCTTGGAAGGATTAATATATATTTATAGCCTGTTTATATATGCAGCACTGATCTGATGCAACAGACTACACTTATCGCCATATCTGCACTTTTAGTGTTAAGTCAGACTATTTAACTCGATGACATTGATGAGGAACATCATGAGATTTTTTTGTTTAACGAAGACCAATCGCGCTGTACTCTTATCTTTGGGCATGAGTTTAGGCATAAGTGCACAAGCGGCCATATCTGAAACGACTGCAATGCCAGCGACATCTACTCAAGCAAGTGTTCAAACTAGTAGCGCTCAAACTAGTAGCGCTCAAACTAATAGCGCTCGCTTGTCTACTACAGGTAGCTCAGACGGTATCATCGCTTTAGTCAATGACAATGTTATCCTAAAAAGCGATCTCATTGATGCCATTAACCAAACTCAAGCGCGCGCTAGAGCAGCGGGAACGCCGATAGCGAACTCGCCTCAACTCCAATCTGAAGTACTAAACGCGCTTATTTTGCGTGAGCTACAACTATCACTAGTCAATCGCGTTGGTATCAAACCCGATGACGCGGCTATCAATCAGCGTTTGGCTCAAATTGCGCAAGCAGAAGGGGTTACCAGCATTGCAGCATTGCAGCAGCGCTTAGACGCCAGTCAAGCAGGTAGTTATGCAGCCCTTCGAGCCCAGCTAATAGAAGACGCCGCTATTCAAGCGCTGCAAACGCGTCAAGTCAATAACCGCGTACGTATCAGTGAGCAAGACATCGATGCTTTTTTGGCATCACCTGAAGCCAAGCGCTTAAACCAAAGTGAGTACCAGACTATTCACGTGCGTATCCCATATATTGATGATTACAGCAGGTTGTCACAAGCGCAGCGCGACGAAGCGCTAAAAGTAGCACAGGCGCTGCGCACGCGCCTGCTAGTACCAAATGCAGATATCGATACTGCCATTGACGAGGTACAAGGCGATTACCCTATCCCTCTACAAGGCGGTGATATGGGCTTTCACAAAGCGGCATCCTTGCCTACTGAACTATCTAGTGAGATCACAAAGCTTGAAGTTGGCGCAGTGAGCGATCCATTAGTGACCCCTGAAGGTATCGACATCATCAAGCTTGCTAGCAAAAAATCGGGTGATAAGGTGATGGTACCACAGTGGCGTACCAGCCATATCCTAGTCAAAGTTGATGAGCTCCAAACTGACGCTTTAGCAGAACAAAAGATTAATGATTTGTATGAGCAGCTGCGTGCTGGTGCCGATTTTTCTGCTTTAGCTTCTACCTACTCAGATGATCCAGGTTCAGCGGGGCGTGGCGGCGATCTTGACTGGGTGAGTGAATCAGACACTGTCGGCCCGTTTGAGGCGGCAATGAAGAATACAGAAGTTGGTGACTACTCGCTACCCTTTAAAACTCAGTTTGGTTGGCATATCCTAAAAGTAGAGGATACGCGTAACTATGATGCTAGTGATGAATATCGCCGTAGTATGGCGCGGCAAACTCTGTATCAGCGTTTATCTCCGCAAGCGCGCGAGGACTGGTTACAAGAGCTGCGTGCAAGCTCTTATATTCAAGTCATAGAATAATCTAGACCTTTTTAACTTAAAAAAAGCACATCTCTTTAAATAGAGGTGTGCTTTTTAGTGCGTAGATATTTTATGAAGCGTATTAAATAGCGCACAAAGAAAAGCCCCAAACCTAGGGCAATTGGGTTTGGGGCCTCAATACTTCATATTGTTATTATAATACTTCCTTGATGACCCATCCTAAGTCATAAATAATAACGTATAAGACAGTGGGCTGACCTGCTCATAAGCTAGTATCTCAACACTGCATCCATGCTTATCCTTGTGTTGATAGGGCTATTTTAGGCAACTTTGTGCGGCGCGCCTAGCTGCTAAAAGCCCTATTTTATGTAAGCATAAGCGTACGTCATCTACATTATGACGGATTGAGAGGCAGCGCTAATTTCGACTCTTTTTCATGCGCTTCTGACATCTCTTTACCTTCTTTTTTGCCTTCCTCTATTTTGTTATCTGCCTCCTCGATATCATCAGCGTCTTTTGTTGGCGCATTTTGCTCTTGCTTGGACGCTTCTTCAGGCTCGTACTGGAGTGTAGTAAGCACTGGAAAATGATCAGAGCCCACCGATGGCATGCGCTGAATATCAACAACAGTAAAGCAAGCACTGTGAAAGATATGATCAAGCGCCCAACGCAAGAACGGATAATCGGCATGGAAGGTGTTGATAAAGTGTCGACCGATACGCGGATCAAGCAAGCCTGAGATACGCTGAAAGCGCCGCGTCGTTTTTGACCAAGCGACATCGTTCAAGTCCCCTGCTAGTATTGCCGTTTGGTCGTTTTCTTTGATATGTTTGCCGACCATTAATAATTCAGCGTCACGAGTCGTTGATTTGTCCGCCTCAGTTGGACTTGGCGGCATAGGGTGCAAGCAGTAAAGCCAAATTACACGTCCGCCTTGCAAGCGTAGCTGCGTATGAATCGAGGGGATATCATCGACCATCAAGTACTTAACCTCAGGGTCTATCAGCTCAAGTTTTGAGTACAGATGCATGCCATATAGATTATCCAAAGGTATTTTGACAGTATAAGGATAGTCGTCCTCGACGACGCTGAGTGCCTGCTCCCATTTCTTGTCAGACTCAAGCGTGATTAGAATATCAGGCTGCTTATCTTTAACCAAATTGACTAGTTTATACGTGTCATCATTAGGCGTAAGTACATTGGATACCATAATCTTGACTTGGTGCGACTCGGGTTTATCTTTAGCCTTTTGTACTTCTTTTTTCCATATTTTGGTATAAGGCAGCACCATTCTTAGCTGAAACCCAAGCGTGCCTGTGAGCGCAATAAATAACAACCATTGGCCCAGTTGCCACTGCTGCCAAAACACTAGCATCCCAATCCAAGCAGCTATCCCTAAGAACAGAATCTGGATACGGGGAAAATCAACTGCACGTACCCACCAATGATCAAGCGGCAGCCAGCCCCAAGCGGTGACAAAAGCGATGAATCCTGCCAAAACTTGCACGCCGTAATATAAAATGGAGGAATCCATAGAATCAAATAGTCCATATTGTGATAAGAGAGCGCTCTAACATCATACAAGCGATGTCATTTATTAGAGCATACTTTATCATCTAACAGCGCCCTCGCCTACCTTTTAGCCTAGTGTGTCATCAAAACGACACATAAGGACTAAGAGCTAACGATAATCGTACATCGCTCCACTCAATACTATTATCCTTTATAAAATCCATGGTTGTTGAATACTTAGATTGATGCAAATACTGCTCAGTAAGCATAAAATGAGTCGAATAGTATAAAATACCTTGATTTTTGTTAGTAATGACGGCATTGTTATCGGTTGGCATGATGATAAATAATCGTAAAATAGGAAGGCGGTTCATGAGCAATTTGACAGTAGGTTTGGTAGGCTGGCGCGGTATGGTAGGGTCAGTTCTAATAGAACGTATGAGAGCGGAAAATGACTTTGAGGGTATAA
Source organism: Psychrobacter sp. T6-4 (assembly GCF_052258425.1). Taxonomy (NCBI): domain Bacteria; kingdom Pseudomonadati; phylum Pseudomonadota; class Gammaproteobacteria; order Moraxellales; family Moraxellaceae; genus Psychrobacter; species Psychrobacter sp. T6-4. The sequence goes on along the minus strand of NZ_JBQQEZ010000013.1, from coordinate 44,312 downwards.
CACCCGTGTTCTTCTCAACCAGCAATGCAGGCGGCAATGCGCCAAACTTTGAGGGTATCGAGACCGGTCAACTAAAAGATGCTCATGATATTGCAGCGCTCGCTGACTGCGATGTTATTATTACCTGTCAAGGCGGCGACTATACGCAAAAGGTACATCAGCCGCTACGTGATAGTGGCTGGGATGGATACTGGATTGATGCTGCCAGCACGCTACGCATGAAAGATGACAGTATTATTATCTTAGACCCTGTCAATCGCAATGTCATCGATGATGCATTAGCTAATGGCACCAAAGACTTTATCGGTGGTAATTGTACCGTCTCTTTAATGCTGATGGCTATCGGCGAGCTGTTCAATAGAGGCTGGGTTGAGTGGGTCAGCGCTATGACTTATCAAGCGGCAAGCGGCTCTGGCGCTAACAACATGCGCGAGCTGATTAGCGGTATGGGCGTGTTGCACGATGCGGTTGAGGACGAGCTTGCCAATCCTGCCAGCGCGATCTTAGATATCGACAAGAAAATAGCGGACACTCAGCGTTCGACAGACTTTCCTCAGCAGTATTTTGGCGTACCACTCGCCGGTAGCTTGATTCCTTATATCGATGTACAAATGGATAATAAGCAGTCAAAAGAGGAATGGAAAGGCGGCGTTGAAACCAACAAGATCTTAGGTAATGACGCTGATAACACCATTGCTATCGACGGTATGTGCGTGCGTATCGGTGCCATGCGCTGTCATGCACAGGGCCTCACCATTAAGCTCAAAAAAGATATTCCATTAGAGGAAATCGAAGCGGCGCTCAAAAACAGTGACAATCAATGGCTTGATGTGGTCGAAGATGATAAAGAAGCTACCATCAACCGTTTAACGCCAGTCGCTGTTACTGGCACGTTGACAGTGGCACTAGGACGCTTGCGCAAGCTGAATATGGGTCCTGAGTATTTGGGTGCTTTTACGGTAGGTGACCAGTTATTATGGGGCGCAGCAGAACCTCTACGCCGTATGCTGGGTATCATTCGTGAACAAAAAAACCCATAAACTTATTTAGTACCCGTAAAAAAGACAGCTTCGGCTGTCTTTTTTTGATTTTGTACTCATCTAAAATTCTTACTCATAACGAATCATAATCTCATTACGGCGCATAAACGGCAGTGTCCATGGCGGGTTATAACGTGCCATCTCAGGTTGAGATGTCAGGGTCAAATTCTGATTTTGCATCCAAGTATTGAGCTCTTCAGTTTTGCGCGCGACCTTTGTCTCGCCCGTCAGTCCTGAAAACTTAATAACGCCATAAGTTTGCGCTGGAACTTCAATAATACTCACCGCTGAGTTATTGGGCTTGGGCAATGTCTGCATCGTATATTGACTGGGCATCACAAAACGTACCCGCCATTTGCCGTCTGTTTGCTGATTTTCTTGCATAGTGACAGGTGCGGTCATCGCGATTTTCTGTGACGCGCCGGCTTGCGGTGATTGCATTTTTACAGGCGCGGTCATGCTGATTTTACTACTCTCGCCACTTGGCGCGGTATTATTACCAAATATATAATCGGCTAAGACTTTAAAGCCTTTGTTACCCGCGTCCTTTTGATCGCCTGTTACCCACGTTTGCGCGACCAGTTGCGGCGCATAACGGCGTAGCTCAAAGTCATCGTCTTGTGATAGTACAGTATAGTCGGGCTCTTCAACGGCCATAGCGGCTCCTGATAAAAATAGTAAACTGCCAAGCGATACATATATAGCGGCTTTCATGCTCAATCCCCAATAACAATCATTTTTTAAGTGCTCAATCATCTTTAAGTACTGTCGTTACCATCATTACGCTAAAAATTGTCAGCGGTATGCTAATGACTGTACAAGCTGGCGGAGCCTCTGTCTGTTATTTTAAGTAGGACTAAACTTGCAGACTAGAAGGTACCGTTTGTATTTTTTGGTTTATACCCAATCTCATACAAACATCCAAGCCCCTAGAAATACTCAGTAATGATATAATTAGCGTCATTTTTATCGACTGGGTAGTGATCCTTCTATGCAATTTGTATTACATAAAACCGCAAGCGGACAGACGCGTGCGCGCCGCGCAACTGTGCATCTTAATCATGGTGACGTACAGACGCCCGCCTTTATGCCTGTAGGGACTTATGGCACCGTCAAAGGTATGCTACCGCGCGACATCGAAGCGATTGGCGCAGATATCGTCCTTGGCAATACCTTTCATCTGTGGCTACGCCCAGGCACTGATATCATCGACAAATTCGGTGGTTTGCATAAGTTTATGCATTGGGACAAGCCTATCTTAACCGATTCTGGCGGCTTTCAGGTCTTTAGCCTTGGCGCGATGCGCAAAATCACTGAAGAAGGTGTCAACTTTAAGTCGCCTATTGATGGCGCTAAAGTGTTTTTGTCTCCTGAAAAATCCATGCAGATTCAGTACAGCCTCAACTCAGATATTGTTATGCAGTTCGACGAGTGTACGCCCTATCCGGCTACTCACGCAGAAGCCAAAGAGTCCTTGGAGCTGTCATTGCGCTGGGGCAAGCGCTGCCTTGATGAGCATCAAAACCTTGGGAGCACCAATGCTCTATTTGGTATTATTCAAGGCAGTATGTACCCAGATTTGCGCCAGCAATCGCTCGATGGCCTGCTTGAGATTGGTTTTGACGGATACGCTATCGGTGGTCTGTCTGTCGGTGAGCCAAAAGATGAGATGATGGATGTTTTAGATTACATTCCAGATGCTATGCCCGCAGACAAACCGCGCTACCTGATGGGTGTCGGTAAGCCTGAGGATATCGTTGAAGCAGTGCGCCGCGGCGTCGATATGTTTGATTGCGTCATGCCTACTCGCAATGCACGAAACGGTCATTACTTTGTCACAGGCGATCCTCAAAACGTCGGCGTCGTGCGTATTCGAAACAGTCAGTACCGAGAGGATACAGGCCCACTCGATCCTGAGTGCGACTGCTATACTTGCCAAAACTTTAGCCGTGCTTATCTTTATCATTTGAATAAATGTAAAGAGATGCTGGGCGCGCAGTTGGCTACCATTCATAACTTGCGCTATTATCAGCGCTTGATGCAAGGTATCAGAGACGCTATCGAAGCCGATACTTTCGATGAGTTTGTCACTGAATTTTATAGCAAGCGCGGACAGAGCGTTCCTAAGCTTAATCTAAGATAATCAAAACAGCTCTTGTTGGTAATCAAAACAGCTCTTATTTTTGGTGCATACTGTTTATTTAAGATAACTGTTTATTTAAGATAGATGCAAAAACGCCAGTCAACTCTCATTGACTGGCGTTTTTATTAGATGGTTTTACTTAATTTAGTAAATATCATCATCAGGTAGCTGACTCATTGGAATGTCAGGATGATTTCTTAGATGCAAAATAGCGGCAATCAATCCGCCCCATATTAGTAGCATTGAGATAATCATAAAAATAATCGCTGAGGTACTCATAATATACTCCTATTGTATGTGATCTAGCCGTTATCTACGGGCATCATCTAACGCACGAGATTTATCATCTTCAGCGTCATGAATACCTTTCATACGAGTGAGTATGAACGCCCCTAAGCCAAAGAAGACCACCACGCCCCAACCAAACAGTAAGAGGATAGTAGTAGAGTAACCCTCATAAGGCTCTTGAATTAGGTTGATGAACTTTAGGCCTAAGGCTATGGTAAGTACTGTTGGCGTGATGACTGTCAACATAAATACCCAAGCGCCGCCAAGCTTGATGCTTGAAGTGCGGTTGATATGAGCCAGCAAACCTGGAATCTTGTTACGGTTAAACCAAGTCACCCAAACAATTGACATGAGGCCACCTGCCACAATACCGATGTTATTAGCAAAGTGATCGATCACGTCAACGAGTACTAATGAGCTACCAGTAGAGAACGCTGAGATTGAGATAACGGCGCAGACGCCAACGATCGCAGCGACGGCTTTTTTACGAGACCAGTCAAACTTATCTTGAAAGGCAGAGATCGGGACTTCTAAGATACTAATCAGTGAGCTGATACCCGCGACCACTAGTGAGCCAAAGAATAAGAAACCAACAAAATCACCGCTTGAACCCATAGATGACAGTATCTTTGGAAAGACAAAGAACGCCAGTCCAACGCCACCACTAGCGACTTCTGCGACATCTTGGCCTGATGACATCGCCATAAAACCAATCGCGGCAAAGATACCGATACCAGCGATAAGCTCAAACGAGGAGTTGGCAAAACCAACCACTAAGCCTGCGCCGGTTAAGTTGGTGTTCTTTTTAAGGTATGAGGCGTACGTGACCATAATACCAAAGCCGACTGATAAGGAGAAAAACACATGCCCATAAGCAGCAAGCCAAACGTTTGGATCTTGCATTTTGACCCAGTTAGGCTCAAAGAAGGCGTTAATACCAACGATTGCGCCTGGCAAAGTGATCGCCTTAACCACCATGATACCGAACAGTACAATAAGCAGCGGAATACAGATTTTGTTGGCAAGCTCAACACCCTTACGGATGCCGCCAAACATAATCAAGATAGCAACGGCCCATACGATGATAAGACCTGTGAACATCTGGGGTACAAATACTGAGGTAAGCTCCCCTGTATGCTGCACAAAGTCGCTGACAAAGAAGGTTGTGGTATCCTCGCCCCATTTTTGCCCAAACGAGAAGAACATATAACTCCCCGCCCAAACGATGACGGCGGCATAATAAATAGCAATTACGAACGACACTAGCGTCTGCCACCACCCAACAAATTGCGCCGAGGGCACCATTTTTTTGTAAGCACGGGGCGCGGCTGCGCGATATTTGTGACCAATGATATAGTCCAAAAACAGTAGAGGAATACCTGCGGTTAATAAGGCGATAAGATAAGGCACCATAAATGCCCCGCCGCCGTTATCATAGGCCACATAGGGAAACCGCCATATATTGCCCAGTCCCACTGCTGAACCGACAGCGGCTAGAATAAATCCAGTTCGGCTGGACCAACTTTCTCTTGGCTCTGCCATAAAGCACTCCTAAATTTGCTTGCAAGTCCCTTTGAGTTATTTCACTTGATAAAGGCTAGATACTTAAAGAGACGACAAGTCAGCTATTGGTTAAAATAAGTAACAGTACATGACTAGGAAGTTTCTGCTAATCATTACAAAAAGTCAAGAACTCATAAACACAAAAAAGCCATAACGCTAGGTCATGGCTATCAAAAACTACAAGGTGACAATTTTATAAAAAAATCTATTTTATCGTACTACGCCGCGTTGGCTGTGTTGCAAGGAATCTATAAGCAGTTGAATCTTTGGCTCTTGTGGCAGCAGGTCTTTATGCAATATCTCAAGCGCTTGTACGGTAGTCAGGCCCGACCTATAGATGACGCGGTAGGCTTGACGTAGTACATCTATGGTTTCTTTGGGCCAGTTTTTGCGGCGCATGCCCTCGATGTTTAGACCGTGAGCGCTTGCAGGATTGCCAGATACCATCGTAAAAGCAGCCACGTCTTTTAGGATTAAACTTGCGCCACCAACGAGGCTATAATCATCAACACGGCAAAACTGGTGGATACCTGAGTTGCCGCCAATGATAGTATGGTCACCAATAGTAACATGTCCTGCAATACCGACGTTGTTGGCAAATATATTATGGTCACCAATAATGCAGTCATGCGCCACATGAGTATTGACCATCAATAGATTGTGACTACCAATCTTGGTCAAACCCTTATCCTGTATCGTTCCTCGGTGTAAGCTGCAGGCTTCACGAATCGTATTATAATCACCAATCTCAAGCCAAGTGCGCTCGCCATCGTACTTTAAATCCTGACAATCCTCGCCGACACTCGCAAACTGATAGATCTGATTGTGCTGACCAATGCGCGTTAATTTGGATACGACAACATGACGATGCAGTGTGGTGTGCGCGCCGATACTCACCTCGTCCCCTATTATGCAATAAGGTCCTATGACAGCAGTGTCATCAATCGTAGCGGATGGTGAGATGATTGCTGTCTGGTGAATCTGACTCATATTGTAGGTCTCAATTGCTGAAAAGTATAAGATGATTAGTATAGCGCTGGTATTGTTAAGCATGCATTGCTCAGAGCGCGCATTACTTAGCAGGTTGCTCTTGACGAGCAATCATAATTTGCGCGCTGGCAGCCAGTTGGTTGTCTACGTGTACGGTACAATCAAATTTATAAATGCCGCTTTTTTGCATAGTCGTCTTTGAGCGGATGATGAGTTGATCACCAGGTATGACTCTACGTTTAAAGCGAACCTTGTCCACGCCTGCAAACAGATACAAATAACCATCCTCTGCGGTTAATCCGGCACTGATAAACCCAAGCACCCCTGATACTTGTGCCATCGCCTCTACCATTAGCACCCCTGGCATAATGGGCTCGCCTGGAAAGTGACCGTTAAAAAACTCTTCGTTAATCGTAACGTTCTTGATACCAGTAATAGACTCATCCGGTTTGCAAGCGGTGATCTTGTCTACTAGCATAAAAGGATAACGATGCGGCAGATAGTGCTTTAGGGTATGGTAGGTTAAGGGTAGAGTCAGTCCTTGCTCCGCCAGTTTACTGATGTCGTCATCGCTGAGTGTTTCAAAATCTGCTGTGCTCATAATATGCCTTCCTTGCTATAAGCGGTTATTTACGACTATTTGTTAGCGGATTATTAATCATAACCTAATTTGCGAAATCTTACCGCAGCTTTGCGCCATTTAGCAGTGGGCATCGCTGGAGTCCCAGATGAATATGCGCCTGCGACCTTTATCGACTTGGTCACCATAGACATGCCAGATAAGGTGACATCGTCTGTAATACTAATGTGACCTGTAATACCCACAGCGCCGCCTATGATACAGCGTTTACCGATAGTTGTGCTTCCCGCAATGCCTGTCTGCGACGCTATAGCGCTGCCATCACCTATGCGCACGTTATGCGCTATTTGCACCAGATTATCAATAATAACATGATTGCCAATCACCGTATCATCAATAGCGCCGCGATCTATGCAGGTATTACTACCGATACGGACATGGTTGCCGATAACAACGCGGCCCAATTGCGCGATGCGCTCCCAACCACTAGTACTAGGGTCTTTGCTTGGCGCAAAACCAAAGCCTTCAGCACCAATACTTGCCCCTGCATGCAAGCGCACATGATCACCAAGGATACAGTGGTGGCTCACGACTACCTGAGGGTTTAAAACACAATCTGTACCTATAACAGCATGAGCCTCAACGACAACATGAGCGTCCAAGCAGCTACGCGCGCCGATAGTAACCTGATCCCCTATAACACAAAAAGGGCCGATACTGACCGCGTCGCCGATAACTGCACTCTCAGCAATAATAGCAGATTTGTGAATATGACTGGTCGCTGAAGTAAAGGCAAACAGCTGACTGCTGCTAGCATAAGCCAGATACGGGTTATCAACAACCAAAGGGATAATACCTGCGGGCACCTGCTGCTGATACTCTTTAGTCACCAAGACGGCCCCTGCCTGACTCTGAGCCAGACTGGAGATATAATTTGGGTCTGCCAAAAAGCTCAATTGCTCGCAGTTTGCATCAAATAGGCTGCCGATACCAGTCAAGCTCGATTGCAATTGCTCGCAGCTAAGCTCAGATTTGTTTGATACTGGCTGACGCATCTGAATTTGGGTAATAAGTTGCTCAATCGTTGTCATAATTGATCGTAGTATTGTAGTTATGAATAAAAGAGTTGTGAGTATATCAGTCATCTATTCAAAGACTGACCTTAAACAAAAACACTTAACTTAAATCTCAAATAAGTAAAGACATAGTTAAGTAAACGATGACTATAGATAACCGCTTATCTATAGTCGTTATTTTGAAGTCATTACTTGGATAATTTTGAAATCTTTTCTTAACAGCTACTATCTAAAAGGTGCTACCGATCTGGAACTGAACTTTTTCGGTCTCATCACCTTCTTTATCATTAAAAGGCACCGCATAACTGATTGAAATAGGCCCAATAGGGGTATACCAAGTGACGCCAGCGCCTGCACTAAAGCGCAGGTCTTTATCTTGAGTTAATAGTTTGACTGGACTACCATCAGGGTTTACGGTCACGTTACCATTTGGATCGACGAAGTTTTTGTCTTCTCTATTGGTCGTATCAAAGACTTGACCACCCTCAGCGAACAACACTGGACGGACTTGATCGGCCCAGTCGCCTTTGAATGGTAGTGGTAATATAAGCTCACCGCCAAAGGTTGCTAAGGCATTACCCCCAACTTCCTCGTCTCTGAGGCTACGGATGTCCTGATCACTGATTGCATCAGCATAGCTTTGTGATCTAGGACCTAAAGTAGAGGATTCATAACCTCGAACTGAGCCATAACCGCCTGCATAAAAATTCTCATAAAAAGGTAAGTCATTACCATAGCCAAGCTTGGTATAACCGCGTGCTACCACGTCTTTATATAGTGGATAATAGACATTACCACGGTAGATGAGTTTTTGGTAATTGACATCACCAAGGCCAATAGTCGCATCAACAGTATGGCTCATACCCTTAGTCGGAAATACAGGGCGATCGAGCGTACTGTAATCCCAACCAAGGAGTAGATTGTAGGTCGTATAATCGTTTTTAAAACCCGTACGTCCTTCAAATTCCCCTGTAAAGTTCTCAAACGATCCGCCGTCGTCAATGATTTGATCGACGTTTGATACACCTAAACGGCGTCCACCGCGCACATCGGTGTTATCGATATTGATACCTGCGCTAACGCGTTTGGTTTCATCAACCGGATAGCTATAATTAAGAGTAGCGCCATAAGAGTCAGTGACGTAATTACTAACGTTACGATCATCGAACTTAGTTTCGCGGTAGTAGGCACTGATACCTTGTGATACGCCGTTTTCGGTAAAGTAAGGGTCAGTATACCCTAGACTATAAGCGTCGCGAGTCTCCGAGCGTGACAATGACGCTTTGACGCGATCCCCTGTACCCATAAAGTTGTTTTGGGTGAGATCCAACTGAAAGGTCACGCCGCCACTTTGTGAGTAACCTGCTGCAATCGTTGAGCTACCAGAGGGCTGCTCTTCTACTGTATAATTGATATCGATTTGATCAGGCTGGTTAGGGACGGGTCTGACATCAACATTGACGGTCTTAAAAAAACCTGTACGCAATAATCGCGTACGGGATAATTGAATGTTTTGGTTAGAAGCCAGTGCTCCTTCTAACTGACGCATCTCGCGGCGCAGTACTTGGTCTTGGGTCTTTAAGTTACCACTAAAATTGATACGACGAACATAAATAGGACGCGCAGGATCAATGTAATAATCGACATCGACGACTTTAGTCTCATCATTAATACGCGGTACAGGGCGCACTTGCGCAAAATAGTAGCCTTCATTGCCGTAGCGATTTTTTAGTGCTGCGGTTGTCTCATCTAGGTTGGCTTGAGAGTACTGCTCATTGGGTGCAAAAGTAACCAGTTCTCGCAGCTCACTGCTCTCAAAAGTCGGCTTACCCAAAAAGTTGACTTCACCAAATTGATACTGATCGCCTTCCGTTAGGCTGATTTCGATAAACACACTCTTCTTGTCTTCGCTAATATTAAGAACCGCGTTGTCGACATTAAAGCGCACATAGCCGTCATTTTGGTACAGGGCTTTTAGGTTCTCTAAACTTGCCGCAAGTTTTTCTTTTGCATAGCGATCAGATTTAGAGAGCAGGCGCGTCCAAGAGGATTCTTTGACGGCAAAGACATCCTTTATATCTTCATCACTAAAGTGACTATTGCCAATGATATTGATATCAACAACTTTAGCAGGCTTGCCTTCGATAAAACGCACATCGAGCTTGACGCGGTTGCCATCGAGTAAGGTTTGATCGACTTCGATATTACTATTGTAATACCCTTGAGAGATATACTGCTGCTGTAGCTCGTTTGCGACCGCCTGTAGCGTTGACTGCTTGAGTACATCGCCAACTGATAGACCCGCACTCGCCAAACCTTCCTCTAAGCCTTCTTCGGGTATGAGCTTGTTACCCTCAAAGTTGACCTCAGCGATAATAGGACGCTCAATGACTTCAAAGCTTAGCTGACTGCCCTCGACGCGGCTTTGAATATTGGCAAAATTACCCGTAGCGTAGAGCGCTTTGATGCTAGCGGCAAGGCTACTATCGGTTACCGTATCGCCTACATCGATGGGCAATACAGGATAAAGACTGTCAGGAGTTAGGCGCTGTAAGCCTGTAAAACCAATATCGGTCACTACAAAGGTGGCTGCTTGTGCAGGCACACTCATCATCGCTACAACTAACGGCAACCCTGCCGCACTCATCAATAAAGGCGTACGCATAAACACTATCCGTCAATAAAAAACTTGCTTAAGTTAAGTTAAAAAATATACGTGGTCAAGTGCTATCACCTTTAATAAATGATAAACGACCATGAGCAGCTTAGGACACTTTATATAAAACGTATTACAAAATAAACTAAAAATTACGATTAGTACAGCAGTCAAGCTTGGATGCTGTCAGTAGCATACCCTTATAAATTAGGCTTTACCACCTTACATCCATTAGTCTATCGCGCTTGACTCTTTTAAGGGCGCTATTAAGCATTAAAATAGCCGGCTGATGTCATTACCAATCGCTAACACCATGAAACCTACCAGCAAGAGTAAACCGATATTTAACCCCGCTATTTGTATGCCTTCAGGTAGTGGCTTACCGCTGATAAGCTCTATAACATAATAGACAATATGACCGCCATCGAGCACTGGAATCGGAAGCAAATTGAGTACAGCAAGACTTAGGCTTATAAGCGCAGCGGTCGATAGCACCATCTCCCAACTGATATCAAAGCTTTGCTTGGCAACTTTAGCTATAGTGATCGGCCCTGATAAATTATCTAATCCAATCATTCCAGAGAGCATCTTGCCCATCGAGCTGACCGTCATCACCGCTAATTGCTCTGTTTTTTTGAACGATTGTACCAAAGCGGCGCCCGCGCCGTACTCAACCGTGGTCTTATAAGCATCTGGAATTACAATGTCAGTCTGTGCGACCATAGCACCTATCTGTCCATAGCGGTTACCCATAGTATCTTTTTTGGCCTGCGGCATAATCTGCAGAGTCATCGGTTTGCCATCGCGTAGTACCGTAAAATTAAGCAGCGTCTCAGGACTGTCTTTAATGATTCGAGTGGCACTAATCCAATCGCTTATAGCGATATCATTGATAGCAGTGATTTGGTCGCCAACTTGCATACCTTGCAAGCTTGCCGCGCCGTCAGCGGACAGCTCACCAATGATAGGAGCAATCGTCGGTTGCCAAGGCAACATACCAAAACTAGTCAAAGCGTCTTTGCCTTGGTCATCGCCTTGCATAAACTCGCTAACAGGTGCCTGATACGTTTGGGCGACTTGCTGGTCAGACTCCAAGGTTACGCTGACGCTTTGGGTCTCACCCATGAAATTGGCTAAGCGATAATTGATCGCCTCCCAAGTTTGCACCTCATGACCGTCAATCGCGACGATTTTGTCACCCGCTGGCATATTAGCCATTGCCGCTGGCGTGTCTGGTAATATTTGACCAATCTTGGTCGCTAATTGCTCAGATGGCGTCATAAACAGCACCCAAAACAGCGCAATCGCTATGATAAAGTTCATCAAGGGGCCTGCTGCGACAACCGCTATCTTTTTTAGCGGATGCTGGCGATTAAACGCTAAATGCAGCTCTTCCTTTGCAACTTCGCCCTCGCGCTCATCGAGCATTTTGACATAACCACCCAGAGGCAGCGCTGAGATACGATAATCGATACCGCTTTTTTTGCTCGTCCAGCCTGCAATCTTGGGACCAAAGCCAATAGAGTAAGTCAACACTTTGACGCCGCAAAGACGCGCCACAATATAATGACCCCACTCGTGCAAGGCAATGAGCGGACCTAATACAAAAATAGCCGCCAGTAGCGTCAATATAAATGTCATGATAAGTCTCGTTTAAATCTCGCTATATTGTTGGCTGATTAGACTTTGAGCATGGCGACGCGCTAGGGTGTCGATAGCTAAAATGTCGTCGATGTCAGCATCAGCTTCTAGCGCGGATACTGCGACTTGAGCTAATGTACGCTCATTAATATCGGCGATATCGGTTAGGCGAATGTGCCCGTCCAAAAATGCGTTAACGGCAATCTCATTAGCCGCGTTCAATACAATGGTCGCCTGCGTACCCGCTTGCATTGCCTGCCTAGCCAAACGCAAACAGGCAAATTTTTGCAAGTCAGGCTTGATAAATTCAAGCGCACTTAGAGCAAATAAATCTAAAGGCTGCGCGCCGCTATCGATACGCTTGGGGTAGCTGAGCGCGTGAGCAATAGGCGTCTTCATATCTGGACTACCAAGCTGTGCCAAAAAGCTGCCGTCACTATATTCTACCATTGAGTGAATGATACTTTGCGGATGCATGACGACATTTATTTTGTCCTCTGGCAAATCAAATAAATGACATGCTTCTATCAGCTCAAGTCCTTTGTTCATCATAGTCGCAGAATCTACCGATATCTTTTGACCCATCGACCAATTGGGATGTTTGACCGCTTGAGCGACGCTTGCTTGCTGCATCTGCTTAAAGGTTTGATCCAAAAAAGGTCCGCCTGATGCGGTCAGCCATAATTTGCGCACACCAAAGCTACTGTCATGGATTTGCTCAGGGTCTTGTTGAATACTCGCAGGTAAGCATTGAAATATCGCATTGTGCTCTGAGTCAATCGGGAGTAGCGTGGCCTTATGCGTTTTTACGGCGCGTATCAGCACTTGACCTGCCATGACCAAAGCTTCTTTATTCGCCAGCAAAATACGTTTGCCTGCGCGCGCGGCAGCTAAAGTAGATGGCAGACCTGCCGCACCAACGATAGCAGCCATAACCGTATCAGTTTGCGCGTCGGTTGCAATATCGATAAGCCCTGCTCTACCGCCTACGACATCAAGGTTTAAGCCTACCTCTCTTAGGCGCTGAGCGAAGCTGTCGACATCCGCGCTAGGGACACAGACGCGCATGGGTTTGAACTGCTGACATAGCGCAAATAGTTTGTCTAAGCGCTGATAGCCTGATAACGCATAGACAGTATAATCATCAGAATGATCTGCCAAGATAGCCAGCGTGCTATCACCGATTGAACCCGTTGCGCCTAATACAGCGATGCGTTGTGTCATGATGAGTATTGCCTATAGATGATGTCAAAGTAAGAAGTGTTTGGATATGGATAAGGTAGTTCGCAATTAGGGCATTTTTGATAAGCCATCACATACCTTAAACACGTATAGCTTTCTTATTTTAAAAAAAGTAAGCCATACCTGTTTGTATTTAAATCACCAAAAGGTTTGAGTATTGTAGCGCCCAAAAGCCAAGAGCAAAAATAGGCGTGGCTGATAGTAGCGAGTCGATACGATCAAGTATACCGCCGTGACCGGGCAAGATAGTGCCTGAATCTTTGACTTTAGCACGGCGTTTGAGCATAGATTCAAACAAATCACCGAGTACCGAGACCAGTATGGTAAGCGCAGATAAGGTAGCAAAAGCGATTAAGGGCAAGCCTGTCAATTGCAACTTAAAGACGCTGATAGCAAGCACCACTAAAAGACCCGTAACCAGTCCACCTGCAAGCCCTTCCATGCTCTTGTTTGGTGAGACGTTGGGCGCCATTTTGCGCTTGCCGATTTTGCGCCCAACAAAGTAAGCGCCGCTATCAGCGCACCATACTAGCAAGAACACATAAAGTAGCCACCACGGTGACAACTGCCACAAATAGAACATCGCGGTAATAGACGAGGTTAGGATAACCACGCCCATCAATGCCAGCTGCTTGCCATACCAATTGGTATGCGTTGGAAATTTGCGCACCCATGACAGCGCCATGATCCAGATGATTAAGGAGGCGACCCACCATCCGATCCAAGTGACTTTAAAGAACAAAGACACCAGCGTTATGATAAGTACCATAAAGACAAAAACCGCAGGTTGACGCCACTTAGGCATCAGTTTGGTCCACTCATGAGCTGAGATGGTCACGCCAATGGCGAGCAGAGGGAGAATCAAATAAGGCTCTTGACTGGCGAATAGCGCAATACCAACGATAATAACTAGAACAATTGCTGTTTTAATCCGTTGCCACATGGTCACCTAGCCTTATAAAGTCAAAAGAGGTCTAAAAATGACCACAGTATAACAGTAAATACAGCGTCTTAAATAAAACCCTTGCGGTATAGCGCGCAAAATGACGCGCCCCAAATAGCAGTTTTTTATAAATCTAGACTCTAAGACAAGTCTTGTACTTGAACTTGCTCACTGGTTTTGCCAAAGCGGCGTTGACGCTGCGCGAAATCAGTGAGCATTGCTTCAAGCTCATTTGGCGTAAAATCTGGCCACAAGGTCTGAGTAAAAAACAGCTCTGCGTACGCTGATTGCCAAAGCAAAAAGTTAGAGAGCCGGTACTCACCGCCTGTGCGAATCAGCATATCTACCGCTGGCGCGTCCGCTAATTGTACGTGCGCAGCTAAGCGCTCCTTATTGATATCCTCAATTTGCAACTGTCCTGCTAGCACTTGCTCGGCAAGCGTTTTTGCAGCATGTGCCACATCCCACTGCCCGCCGTAGCTGATGGCAATAACTAAGGTCATCGCTTCAAAATCAGCGGTTTTTTGTTCAGCGTCAGTCATCAAATTCTGTAACTCGCTACTGAGCGGACTGCGATCACCGATAAAGCGCAGACGAATACGATATTTTTGCATTCTTGGCATTTGCTCGTTGATAGTCAATGCCAACAAGCGCATCAACAGCGCTACTTCATTCGGCGGGCGCTGCCAATTTTCACTCGAAAAAGCAAAAACAGTTAACACGTCAATACCAGTGCTTACGCAGTACTCGACGATAGGATCTAGCGCATCTTTACCTGCGATATGGCCTTCACCTTTAGCAAGTTTATGATGATCGCCATAGCGGTTATTGCCATCCATAATGATAGCAATGTGCCGCGGCATGAGAGATTTATCGTTTTTGTTCAGTGTGGACATGAGGTCGTCTACTTGTTGTGATAGTGGGGTTATCATAACGTGCTCTATATCGTAGCAAAAGCCTTGCGCTAGTATTTCACAAACTTATCATAAATAGGATAACTCGTTAAAAAAGCTTACCGTAGCGTTTTTGAGCAATGTAGAGCGATAAGTTTAAAAATGGGCCTAATTTTCGATATTAGAGAGCAGATATAACTTAACCGATAGTGCTACATAACAAACAGCCCATAGCATCACACTATAGGCTGTATTTTACCAAGATTAAAAATGCGCTTACACTTCCATCAAGTCGCTTTCTTTTTTGCTTAAACGACTATCGATAGTGTCGATGTACTTATCCGTAATCTTTTGAATATCATCGTTAGCGCGGCGCTCATCGTCTTCTGAGATTTCTTTTTCTTTGGCCAATTCTTTGATGTCATTCATCATATCACGGCGAATATTGCGAATAGAGACGCGGCTGTTTTCGGCTTCACCGCGTGCAAGCTTTTGCATATCGCGGCGCGTCTCTTCAGTGAGTGCTGGCATCGGTACGCGGATCACATCAGCGGTCATAGGGTTTAGACCCAAATCTGCTTCGCGGATAGCCTTGTCCACGGCTTGTACCATAGTGCGATCAAAGGGCTGCACTAATAGCGTACGTGAGTCTTCGACGTTAACGCTAGCGACTTGATTTAAAGGCGTTGGTGCACCGTAGTAGCTCACCATAATCCCTGACAGCATCCCTGGGTGGGCGCGGCCGGTACGGACCTTACTAAAGGTGTTCTCAAGCGCCTCTAGCGTTTTTGCCATGCGCGCGTCGCCATCTTGTTTAATCTCTTTAATCATAATAGATCCTTATATCGATAATATTTGCTATGTTATAGCGCTATAGACTAATTGTGCATTATTTTTTATTAATGATAAACGCGCGTGCCTTCATTTTCGCCCATAACCACATTTAGAAGGGCATTGGGCTTGGTCATATCGAACACTTGCAAAGGTACGTTATGCTCACGGCACAGTGCAATTGCGGTTAAATCCATAACGCCAAGTTTTTGCTCGAGCACCTCATCAAAGGTTAGACCATCATATTTGACCGCATCGCTATGCAAGCTTGGGTCTTTGTCATAGACGCCGTCTACTTTAGTCGCCTTTAATATAAGACCCGCTTCAATCTCAATCCCGCGTAAACAAGCAGCAGTGTCCGTCGTAAAGAATGGATTGCCTGTACCAGCCACAAAAATACAAACCTCACCGTTTTTGAGATAGCGAATTGCATTACGGCTACTATAACTCTCAGTCACTTCACCAATAGGTAGCGCTGACATCAAGCGCGTCTTGATATTGCGGCGCTCAAGTGCGTCACGCATCGCAAGGCCGTTCATCACTGTTGCAAGCATTCCCATTTGATCGCCGGTCACACGTCCGACCAAGCCCTCTTTTTGTAACTGCGCGCCGCGATAGAGATTGCCACCACCGACGACGATACCGACCTGAACCCCAAGACCGCGCAGATGCGCAATAGATAAACTCATTTTATCTAGCACTGAGGTATCAATACCCATGTCTTTGCCGCCTGCTAACGCCTCGCCTGAGAGTTTGAGTAAAATACGCGAGAATTGAGGGTTCTTGTCAGACATAGGATTACCTTTTATGATTGGGTGATTTATAATTGGGTGATAACAAAATTTTGGATGTGCTCTCAACCTAAAGCGTCAGACGCATGCTCGGGTGGACGCTTAGGTCAAATTGCGCTAATTGTAGCAAAAACTGCTCGTCGTTGGGCAATTTTCACTGGCGTTAATGGTTAAATCTAAATGTGTTTATGACTTAGGCTAAATCACAATCTATCTGCCAATTTAACCTAGCTTTCACTTACCCTATTTTTTATTTTAATCTAGCTTTTAGTTTAACCTTGATAGCTGGCAAATAAATCATATTCGCTAGCGTCATCAATCGTGACCGTTAGGAGGTGGCCCACTTTTACAGTGGCATTAATATCATCGACGTAGACATGACCATCAATCTCTGGCGCATCGGCGTAGCTACGGCAAATAGCGATGCCTTCCTCAAAGTCTATCTCGTCAACGAGTACTTGCAGGGTTCTACCGACTTTTTCTTGCAGCTTTTGCGCTGAGATGTCTTGTTGTAGCGCCATCAAACGCTCATAGCGAGACTGCTTAACGTCCTCTGGTACATGATTGGGCAAGTCATTAGCAACCGCGCCCTCGACTTCTGAATAAGTGAAGGCGCCGACGCGATCAAGACGTGCGCAGGCCAGCCAATCGAGCAGACACTGAAAATCGGCTTCGGTCTCACCTGGGAAGCCAACGACGAACGTCGAGCGAATAACAATCTCAGGGCAAATCTCGCGCCATTTGTGGATACGTGCCAAGGTGTTTTCGCTATGCGCTGGGCGCTTCATGGCTTTTAAGATGCTATGACTGGCATGCTGGAACGGAATATCGAGATAAGGTAACAGCTTGCCCTCGCCCATGAGCTCAACCACTTTATCGACATGCGGATAAGGATAAACGTAATGCAAGCGTACCCAAATCCCTAAGTCATTCAATGCTTGACACATGTCATAAAACTTGGACTTAAGCGGCATGCCATTCCAAAAGCTGGTCTTATATTTGAGATCCAGACCATAAGCGGAGGTGTCTTGTGAGATAATAAGCAGCTCTTTGACGCCAGCATTTTTGAGTGCTAATGCTTCGTTCATGACGCTATCGATGGGACGCGAGACCAAATCACCACGCAGGCTTGGAATGATACAAAACGTGCAACGATGATTGCAGCCCTCAGATATTTTTAGATAAGCATAATGACTCGGGGTTAATTTAATACCCGCCTCATTAATCAGATCTATTTTTGGATCATAGTTGTCATCTACGCTGCGCGCGGGCTTAGGCACGTGTTGCCCAACTGCGGTGATGACTTCATCATAAGCATGAGCGCCTGTCACCGCGAGCACAGCAGGATGCATTTGACGAATTTTGTCCGCATCGCCGCCCAAGCAGCCGGTAACGATGACTTTACCGTTTTTGCTGATGGCCTCACCAATTGCATCGAGCGACTCTTGTACCGCTGACTCGATAAAGCCGCAGGTATTGACCACGACCAAATCAGCACCTGAATAGTCACTTGCCACTTGGTAGCCGTCGCGCGTAAGTTCTGTAATAATACGTTCGCTATCGACCAAGGCTTTTGGGCAGCCAAGCGAGACAAAACCGATCTTTGGCGCCGCATTCACAGGCATGCTCACGCTTGCTTCACCACTTTGCTCAATGCTCCGGTTCTGATTATGATTGGCCTTATGATGATAAGGCTGCGCCGGCTCCTCAGGGGTTTGTACTTGGGCAGGATTAAAGACGGTGGCAGTATCTTGCAGCGCTGATTGCGGTTTGCTATTTGTCGTCAATGATTCGGTTGAGATTTTGGACATGGCTGACCTTGCTTAAGATAAAATAACTGTGCGCATTGTACGTTTTTTTTAGTCAAATCACCAGTTTAAACGTCCAATTTGCCGCGCCAGTTTTAGCAGCAAGCTTTTGATTTATGGTTAAATATTCTATTTATGACTTCTTGTGTTGATTATAATGCTAAGTGAAATGCCAATTTTTTATGGATATCCCTTTTGTGACTATCACTGTGCCAGGCTCTAATGAGTTGCAAACCGCTTTTATCTCCCAGCACCTATTTACCGCCGTGCTATGGGTCGATGAGGCGCTTATTATTCAATGGCTAAATCCGCAAACCGAGCAATTACTCGCTATTAGCCGCGCGCGATTATTAGGTCACTCTATTCTAACCCTGCTAGCGCCAGATGAGGTGTCTAATCACTTTAAAGGCTCAGATGCAGCAAATAAACCTTGCTTACTAAAAGAGCGTTTTGCGCAAGCTCAACACTTTCAGCAGCCCTTTATCGATCACGATCATGTTATTAGATCGTCATTGAGTAATAGCGCGTTACTATCTATAGACTATAGCGTGACGCCAGTCATTTATCAGCAGCAGCCGTTTTTTATCATAGAGATGTGGGGCAAGAATCGTCAAAGCCGCATTACCGAAGATCAGCGCAAACAGCAGCAGTACGAGGTGGCACGGCAAATGCTCCGCTCGGTCGCTCATGAGGTCAAAAACCCATTGGCAGGTATTCGCGGCGCAGCGCAGTTGCTTGAGCGACAATTCAACAAGCTATATGATATAAGTGAAAATAATAGCTTGTCTAACTATTCTAATAACAATCTTGCTCCTTCTGAACCTGCTGCTCGTACAATTGCGCAAAAGCTTCGTAGTTATACTCATATCGTTATCTCAGAGACCGATCGTTTAACGGCTCTTATCTACCAATTACTGGGCTCCAATCAGTTGCCCAATTGGCAAGCTGTCAATATTCACGAACCGCTTGAGCATGTGCTGATGCTTGCGCTCAATCAATATCCTAATGTAACCATTGAGCGAGATTATGATTTGTCCTTGCCTGAGCTTATTGCCGATAAGGATCAGCTGATTCAAGTGGTTTTAAACCTGATTAATAATGCTTGCGAGTCGATGAGTGAAAAGATCTATGATACGTCTGTTCAATCAGCCACACTTCGTATTCAAACGCGAGTTGCCTTTCAGCATACCATCGGTCATCAGCAGCACAGACAAGTACTGCAAGTTGCTATTACAGATAATGGTTTGGGGATAGATCCTTTGCTTATCGAACAAATATTTTTCCCGATGGTGACTCACCGCGCAACTGGTACAGGTCTTGGACTCTCCATCGTACAAGATATCGTGCATCGCCATCATGGTATGATTGAGGTGACATCAGATCACAAGCAAGCGCACACATGCTTTACGCTGTATTTACCTTTTGAGCAACCGAGCGATACCGTCGGTACCTCGTAAAACATCACTTAAGATTGCCCTTTAGGCTTTTTATATGACTGAAAATAACTTTCATAAATCATCCGCAACGCTATGGCTAATCGATGACGATGCGGCCTTGCGTCTCATTCTCGCCGATACCTTTACCGATGCCAATCTCAATGTCGTCAGCTTCACGCAAGCAAAAGCGGCCTGGACACGGCTTAATGATATATTAAAGGAGCGTGAACCCACATCCGAGCTGCCCGATGTGATCTTGACCGATATTCGCATGCCGATGATGGACGGCTTATCCTTTAGCGATTGGGTACGCCAGCATTTCCCTGATCTGCCCATCGTCATTATGACCGCGCACTCAGACATCACCTCAGCGATTAACAGCTACCAAGCAGGCGCGTTTGAGTATCTGCCTAAGCCGTTTGATTTAGACGATGCGGTCGCAACCATTTATAAAGCTATCGATTATCAGCCAACAGACAATGCCAGTCCTCAAAACTGCACTGAAGATAATAAAACCACTACGATAGAAAATAAAACAAGTAAAAAAGATAAGCCAGTCGAGGTAAAACCTACTTGGCCACTCAAAAAACAGGGGCAAGATAACACCGCTCAAAGAACTAACAAACCCCACCTCAATCCTAATCCCAATCCCAATCCCAGCGGCATTATTGGTCAATCGCTCGCGATGCAGACTGTCTTTCGTGCTATCGGACGTTTGGCACACTCCCCTATTACCGTCCTTATTACAGGGGAGTCAGGGACTGGCAAAGAGCTGGTGGCAGGCGCACTACATCAACACTCACCGCGCGCGCAGCAGCCTTTTATCGCCTTAAATATGGCAGCCATTCCTCATGATTTGATTGAATCTGAGTTATTCGGACACGAAAAAGGCGCGTTCACAGGAGCCACCACGCGTAGGCAAGGACGCTTTGAGCAAGCGGATGGCGGCACGCTATTTTTAGATGAGATTGGCGATATGCCGTTTAGTACTCAGACAAGGCTGCTACGAGTCTTGGCAAATGGCGAATTCTATCGGGTTGGTGGTCAACAGCCAGTCAAAGTTGATGTACGCATCATCGCCGCTACCCATCAAAACCTTGAGCACTTAGTTGAGCAAGGCAAGTTCCGTGAGGATCTATTTTATCGGCTCAATGTGATTCGTATGCCGCTGCCACCGCTACGTGCGCGTATCGATGACATTCCAGCATTAGCGGAGTATTTTATGCGGCGCGCCGCTGAGCAAATGGGCACAGAGCCCAAGCAGTTACACACAGATGCCATGCGCATGATGCAAGGGTTTGAGTGGCGCGGAAATGTTCGTCAGTTAGAGAATGTCTGTCTATGGCTGACCGTCATGACCACAGGCGATACCGTTATGAGCGAGGACTTACCGCCTGAATTACTTGCTCAAGTCTCTACCAATACCGCCATACCAAATGATGCGCAAAGAGATTTGACTCAAAACAGTCAACCGCTATCGATAGCCGCACAATCTGATTCCGGTTATAGCGAACGCTGGCAACAAGTCTTGTCCGAATGGGCGCAGCAAGCCTTGCAATCAGGCGCTACCGATATACTGCAAACAGCAACGCCTGAATTTGAGCGTATCCTTCTGAGGGCAGCACTCAGGCATACCGGCGGCAAAAAAATAGCAGCGGCCAACCTGCTTGGCTGGGGACGCAATACTTTGACGCGCAAATTACAACAGCTCGATATACCGCCCTAAGCGTATCGTCAAGGCACTTAAAATGATTTAATACCAGTTAAGCGCTATCAACACAAAATTAAATAAGGCTAAAAGTAAAAATAATTGTCAAAAGGGGTTGTCAAACGACTCAAACTCTATATAATAGCCAACCACTGAGACGCACTACCGAATCAGTTATTCGTCTTGAGCGCGTTTGAATCTAAACGTTTTTGATGATAGAGTAACCAAAATGGGGCTGTGGCGGAATTGGTAGACGCACCAGATTTAGGTTCTGGCGCCGCAAGGTGTGAGAGTTCGAGTCTCTCCAGCCCCACCATTTTTCGATAGTAACTCTTAGACCAAATACCAAAGCCTGCTTATTAGCAGGCTTTTTTGTGTTTTATAAATAACTCAAATCTTCCAAAACCTCCTCCATACTCAAATACCTCTTCTCTACCCGCTTCGCAAGTGCCTTAGCCAAAATCAATTGATAGCGACGATATTGAGAAGGTAATAGCGGAATAGACTGCTGACAATGCTGAATGGCCCAATCTCTTATCGGCTCATAACTTTGATTATCAATTTTATATGCTCGCTCGCCCATTAATATCTCATACAGCATAATACCAAAGGCATAAATATCACTTTGCACACTTGTATTTTGCCCTTGCCAGCATTCGGGTGCTAGATAAGCGGGCGTGCCTGAGCTAGTTTTTAAGTTGTTTTTCTTAGCACTTTCAACAGAGCTGGGATCAATCAGTTTTGCTAAAGCAAAATCAGTAAGTAATAAGGCAGGATTTTTCGTATTGATAAAGTGCTTGTTATTAATTAAAAAATTACTCGGTTTGATGTCGCCATGACTTAAGCCAGCGTTATGCAGATGAGCTATCAAGCGTGCCGCTTGCATTATGAGCTGATGCTTTTGCAGCTCAGTTAAAGGCTGGGTGAGATACTTCGCCAAACTTCCCTGCGCGTAATAGGGCATGACGAGTAAGGTTAGGGTTTGCTGCTTTTCTAATACTTTTAAATGTAGGATGTCAAAAGCCAATACTGATGGCGCAATAGCAATTAGATTCTTATGATTTTGCTCTAGAGCACGCAAGACTTTAGCTTCATCATGAAACTCAGATGAACAGTCATCCATACTGAGCTGCCATCTGATCATGACATCACCGAACTGCTCATGCTGAGCGCGAGTTATACCTTGATATATCTGTGTATTATCAGCCTGCTGACTGATCCGTTGATGAGCCATGTTTTGATAGCCAAGCTTGAAAAACTTGCGTGTGATCATAGGCAACAGCTGACTCGCCTGCACTTGCAAGGCTTGTTGTTCTAAAGACATCGCGGCGCTATCTTTCATGATAAAATAAAGCCCTTGTATTTAACGAACAAAACAAACCCCTATTCTAACTACTCTTAATGATAAGAAACACTATGTCTCAGTACGCTCTACCTAAGCCTGTATTAGACTTGCTTGCTCAGTACTTACAGCAGCAATTGCCGCCTACTATTGAGATTGATCCCGAGCAGCTCGCTTATCGCTGGGTCGGCGGCGCGCAAGGTCATCTAGAACCTTTAGCCGTCAACCTGTTTTTGAGTTTAGATGACTTGCATGGTATCGATACGCAAAAGGCAAAACTGGTACAGAACACGCGCCAGTTCTTAAAAGGCTATCCTGCCAATCACGTACTCATGACAGGAACACGCGGCGCAGGCAAATCATCACTGGTGCGAGCACTGCTACAAGCCTACCATAACGAAGGGTTGCGCATTATCGAGATTGCCCGTGACGATTTAAAGGTACTGGACAAAATTCGCGCGGCTATCAATGCGCTGCCAGCGGATTGCCACTGCCGCTATGTGGTCTACTGCGATGATTTGGCGTTTAACGGGCAAGATGAGAGCTATCGCACGCTCAAAAGTGTATTAGACGGCGCGCTGGACTCTGAGCAAGACAAGCTACTTGTCTATGCCACTAGTAATCGACGTCACCTACTGCCGCAGCTCATGAAAGATAATGTCAGTATTTATGACGGTCAGACCGATGAGGTCAACCCTTATGAGACCATAGATGAAACGGTATCGCTCTCGGATCGCTTTGGTCTGTGGCTGTCCTTTCATCCGATGGATCAGCGCACCTACTTACACATTGTTCAGCATTATTTAAACACTATGTCTTTTAGTGCTGTGTCTGATGACAGTAATGAAGATGCAAATGATGACACTCTACCAGAGTCTATCAAAGCTGAAGCGCTACGCTGGGCCGCGCAGCGCGGCGGTCGCTCTGGGCGAGTGGCCTATCAATTTAGTCGCTACTGGATAGGACAGGTGCAATTGGCAATGGATGATGATAAACCTTAATATCAAAGTCTACGAATTTAGCTTATCAAGACCAGAATCTAAAGTAGAACCCAAAGCAGTCACTTGTCTATCAGCCCCTTCAACTAAATACTGGGCAAAGTCGGCAGCTAGCCATAGATTGCCCTGATAGGTGCTTTGAGCATCAGTGCGGATATGACCCATATTTGGCGTGCGACTGTCAGGATTATCAAAGCTCTGAAAACGCGCACTAAAATGCGTCAAAATTAGATTGGGCACACCCCTATCTTGCGCAAACTGTCCGATGAGTGCCGCGCTACTATGCATAGGATCAAACTCAAGATTTTTTGCCTGAATCTTGGCAAGCACTTGCGTAGTATAAGTGGCTTCGTGTACGAGCAGGTCTGTATCCTGTAGCGCGGTTTGTAAGCACGTAGGCGTGTCGTTATCTCCTGCGACGACGATACGAGTGCGTTTTTCCTCGGTGTTAACATAATCGGCTGAATATAGCCGCTTACCCTCTTTGGTATAGACGTCTTCGCCCTGTTGCAACTGTCCCCATATCTTACTAGCGGGCACCCCATCAGCGATTAACTTATCAGTGTTGAGCGTACGTCGACTTATCTTTTGCGTCATACCAAATGCGTGCGAGGGTACGCGGTGTGACAAGAGCGTAATATCAATATCGATATGATGCTGATCGGTTAGCTTGAGACGAATTTTATTGTCTTGGCTATCTTTAGCTTGTGATAACACCTCTTCTATCGCTATAAAATTAATAGTATAAGGCAAGTACAGATCAGTCGTTACTTTGACAGCCTCAATCAGCTGAGCGATGGCTTGCGGCGCGATAATCGTTAGTGGCTCAGAGCGTCCCGACATTGCGCTGCTAGCAAGCAAACCTGGCAGACCGTAGCAGTGATCGCCATGGACATGAGTGATGCAGATAGCGGCGAGCTGATGGACTGATAATGTAGTACGCAATAATTGCTGCTGAGTGCCCTCGCCGCAGTCTATGAGTAGCCACGGACGTGACTTTTTAGACGGTTGTGATGCAGATGCTTTTGAATGCGACGCTTTTGAATGCGACGCTTTTGAGTGAGATAAATAGGGATTAAGACATTCAACCGCCAGCGCTGTGACATTGCGATCTTTGGTAGGCACGCCTGCTGAGGTCCCCAAAAAGGTTAATTTAAGCATAAGCTACAGCTCTTATTTATATCTGTCAAAACGTATGCTTGTGAGACTAAGGCAATTGGCATGATAGCGTTCTCTCGCCTTCAATAATTTGACCGCCGCTGCCATAACACTCATTAACCATGTTGGACTCGTACGATTTCCAGCCGCCATAAAAACTGGCTACACATAGCAGCGCAACCAGTAGCTTTTGTCCCCAAGCTTTCATTGACACAGGCTGCTGAACAATGTCTTCTTCATTGAATGGGTTTTTTAAATTTTTTGGGTCTGCCATCATAATACCTTTATATTTACATCCAAAACAAAAGGGTGCGTTATCAATATTTTAATCGATAACGCACCCTTTGTCTTACTTTAAGTCCTGTTAAAAATTTTCAAACGATATACTAGAACTTTAGACGACCGCCTTTTTCTTCAGCGCGCTTAAAGGCATCACGCTCTTCACAGCGGTTAAGCCAGTTAAGCAGATTAGCATACTTTCTTTTATCCAGTCCTTTACCCGCATTAGCACCCAGTACAGCCAGATGCATCTGGATGTCAGCGGCGCTAAATTCGCTACCAGCGAAGTAACGATTGTCCTCTAAATGCTGCTCCATCATCGTCAGCATCTTATCCAAGCTGCTGCTAATCATGCTTTTTTCAACTTGATCACGAATCTTTTTACTAACAGGTTTGATCAGCATAGGTGACTGCTCGACGACTTTGGTAAATACCAAGCGCATAACTAGTGGCGGCATGACCGACGCTTCGGCAAAGTGCAACCAAAACGTATAGTTCTCCCACGCCGTCTCTTGATCATCAGTGGGTTTGAACTTATGCTCAGGATCATAGTGCTTGAGTAGATACTCGATGATAAATCCTGATTCTATCAGCGCTCGTCCATCAACTTCTAGTATCGGAGCATGACCGATAGGATGAATCTGCTTGAGACTATCAGGTGCGCGATAAGCCTTGTTACGTACATAACAGGTGAGCTTATAGTCAGCGCCCAACTCCTCTAATAGCCACAAAATGCGATGCGAGCGTGAGTTCTCTAAATGATGAAGATGTAACATAGGTAATCCTAATGTGATAATAGATATTTTATAAATTTTAGTTATTGTAAAGCTTATGCTTGATTGTCTTGTTATCTTTGATTACTAATAACAGCATAATTGTAAAACCATCGACGTCTGATCAAGTGCTCGTTAAATGCACCTAATCATAGCGTATTTTTTGCGTTTTGACACTTTATTGTATGACTAGTATAGAGGTAAAGGTTTTTGATCACCATTTATCTCTTTTAATATAGACCGTCGTTTTTAGCTTATGTTTTCTATTTTCTGCGATAGCTTTTCGATATTTTGTTGATACTTTTGGATTTTACGGAATCGATGTGCCGCTAGAGCGCCTTCAATACGGCGACTTTTCAGGCGGCGACGCGGCGGGAAGCTGTTCACCTGTGGCTCGTTGTAACCGTATAGATTATCCTCTGTGCGGCGCGTGATATAGCCCTTGGCACTATCGATAATCATCACTAGCAGCGCCAAACTAATCATCGCGTACATAAATAGTGAGCCACCCTCATCCAGACTTTGGTTGAGTACCGTTACGGACAATACAAACAGGAGCATAGGCTCAACATAGCTCAAAGCGCCAAACAACGAGATGGGCAGTTTGCTACTAGCGACCATGGTCAGCGACATCGCAAAAGCACTAAAGGCCCCTAACAGCGGCAACAAGTACCAAAACTTACTCGCTTGCATCGCCATACTAAAGCCGCCACTACTATAAAGCATGATTAAAACAAAGGGCGTCAGTAAGGTTAAATCAGACAACAAACCTGTGATAGGCGGTACAGCAAGTTTGCGACGCATCAAAAAATATGGCGGATAACCCAAACAGACAAACAAAGTTGCCCAAGATACCGTACCATACTGAAAAATATCGTAGCCAATACCGATAGCCGCAAGCAATGCCGCCACCCACTGCAGCGCACTCATATACTCACGATACAAAAACCGCCCAACAATAATCATCGCAAGCGGCAGTAAAAAATAGCCCAAGGTCACATCGAGACCCAGGCCATTGACTGGTCCCCACATAAACAACCAAATCTGCCCGCCAAGAATAGGCGTTGGTAAAATAAATAGCAACCAATCTATTGGCGTCTTTATGGTCTTTAGATAATCAACCACATGCTGCCACTGCCG
The DNA here is from genome assembly GCF_052258425.1 of Psychrobacter sp. T6-4. Lineage (NCBI taxonomy): Bacteria > Pseudomonadati > Pseudomonadota > Gammaproteobacteria > Moraxellales > Moraxellaceae > Psychrobacter > Psychrobacter sp. T6-4. The sequence continues at coordinate 16,993 of NZ_JBQQEZ010000013.1, read as the reverse complement.
AGTAAAGCTCACTAACAATATCAGGCTAAGCAGCATCATTAGCACCCGCCAAGACGCCACCTGCGTCCCTGATAAAGGCTGCATAAACAGCCCAAACAAAAACATCAAGGAGAATAAGAAGCTCGCTGATACAGAAGCGACTGTGCCTTGAAACGTTTGATTGGTCGTGAGCATAACGGTAGCCTCATAGGTTAGATAGATTGAAGATACTAGCGTGATAAAAACAGTTAGCAAAAACTAAAAACCCCCGACGATAACGTCAGAGGCTTTTTTTAAAAAAGGTTAAAAGTAAGAGTATGTTAGTCGCTTAGCGGATCAGTCCTCATCGGCGTCGCCTTCATTGTCTAAAGTAATATCGCCTAAAGCACCATCATCTTTTAGCTGATAGTCATTTGCAATATCGATAGAGTCATTGATCTCATCATGAGCGCTACTATCTGTCTGTGCGTCTATATCGATCTGCTCTTGGGCGTCAACATCAAAGGTGCCGTCCTCACGCATAGCATCGACGAGTGCATTATCACTCTCATCATGCTCAACACGGGCCATAGCCACGAGTTTCTCATCTTTTGACAGACGAATCAAAGTAACGCCTTGCGTATTACGGCCTGAGCTTGCGACATGCTCGACAGGGGTACGAACTAGCGTACCCTTATCTGAAATGAGAATAATGTCATCTTCAGGCTCCACCTTAGTCGCGCGAACCAAAGCACCATTACGCGCACTGGTTTTGATAGCGATAACGCCGCCACCGCCGCGGTTTTGGGTATTGAACTCATCGATAAAGGTACGCTTGCCAAAGCCGTTTTCACAGGCAATCAAGATTTCGCGGACATCATCTTCGATGACGACTAGGGATTTGATCACTTCATCGTCGCTCAGACGCATGCCGCGCACGCCTTTTGCAGTACGGCCCATAGAACGCGCATCATTTTCATCAAAACGAATAGCCTTACCACTTGAGGCAAACAGCATAACCTCTTGACTACCACTAGTAATGCGAGCGCTAACGAGCTTGTCATCATCCTCTAAACCAACAGCGATTAGGCCATTAGAGCGAATACTAGCAAACTGCTCTAGCTCAACGCGTTTCACTGTACCGTTAGCGGTTGCAAAGAACACAAAGTGACCGGTAACATCAGCGGTATTTTGCGGTATTGGCAGTATCGTCGTGACGGTCTCATCACCCGTCAAGCCAATGAGATTGACTAATGGACGACCGCGCGCGCCGCGACTAGCAATAGGTACTTCAAAGCCGCGTAGACTAAAGACACGTCCGGTATCGGTGAAGCAAAGCACCGTCGCATGCGTTGAGGTCACCACCAAATGATCGATGACATCGTCTTCTTTCATCGCCGTCGCTGACTTGCCTTTTCCGCCACGTTTTTGAGCGACATAATCATCGATTGGCTGCGTTTTAGCGTAGCCTGTACGTGATACCGTCATGACAACCGTTTGCTCAGGGATTAGATCTTCACGGTTAAAGTCGGTACGCGAGTCAATAATGTCAGTACGACGCTCATCACCGAAGTTGTCCCGAATCTCAATCATCTCATTAGCGATAATGGTCATCAGCTTATCAAAATCACCAAGGATAGCTTCTAAATTGGCGATTTCGCGCAGTAGATCTTGATACTCTTCAGTTAATTTGTCCTGCTCAAGACCTGTTAAGCGATGCAATTGCATATCCAAAATTGCATTGACCTGCTCAAGTGATAAGCGATAACTTTGCTCGCCTTGTACTGAGCCATCAATTAGACCAAAAGGTGCTTTGGGATCTTCGCCTTCAATATACTCTGGTCGTACTGACTGACTACCTGCGGCGGCGAGCATAGCAACGACGCTACCTGAGCCCCAAGTATTACCTAGCAAGCTCTCACGCGCCTCACCACGATTGGCTGAGGCTTTAATCGTCGCGATAATATCATCAATATTGGCAAGTGCAACCGTTAGGCCCTCAAGCAAATGACCACGAACGCGCGCTTTATTTAGCTCATAAATAGTACGGCGCGTCACCACTTCTTGACGATGACGCACAAAGGCGGCAATCAGTTGACGCAAGGTCAACAGCTTAGGCTGACCATTATCGAGTGCTACCATATTGATACTAAAGCTCGATTCAAGCGGCGTTTGCAAGAATAAGTTATTGACGATAACCTCAGCGGTCTCGCCACGGCGCAGATCGATAGCGATGCGCATACCGTCTTTGTCCGACTCATCACGAATCTCTGTGATACCTTCGATCTTTTTGTCACGAACCAGCTCTGCGATACGCTCAATCAGCTTGGCTTTATTGGTTTGATAAGGCACTTCTGTAAATACGATACGCTCGCGATCACGGTTGACGCCTGTATCACTCATCGGCTCGATGATATAACGACCACGCACATGCAAGCGGCCTTTACCCGTACGATACGCATCTAGGATACCTGCGCGGCCATAGATGATACCGCCTGTCGGAAAGTCAGGACCTGAGATATGCGTCATCAGCTCTTCCGCTGATATTTGCGGATTATTGGCATAAGCGAGGCAGGCATTAATGACTTCGGTCAAATTGTGCGGAGCCATATTGGTCGCCATACCGACCGCAATACCAGTTGCACCGTTGACGAGCAAGTTTGGAATACGCGCCGGCAACACGCTTGGCATACGCTCAGAGCCGTCGTAGTTGTCTTCCCAATCGACAGTGTCTTTATCCAAGTCAGCGAGCATCTGATGAGTCAGCTTGGTCATGCGTACTTCGGTATAACGCATGGCGGCTGGTGGATCATCATCGATCGAGCCAAAGTTACCTTGACCATCAACCATGGGATAACGCAAGCTAAAGTTCTGCGCCATACGCACGATAGCATCATAAACGGCGCTATCACCATGCGGGTGATATTTACCGATAACATCACCGACCACACGTGCCGACTTCTTATAAGCTTTGTTATAGTCATTTGATAGCACATGCATCGCATACATGACGCGGCGATGCACAGGCTTGAACCCATCACGCACATCAGGCAGCGCGCGCGAGACGATCACGCTCATCGCATAATCCAGATAGGATTGCTTTAACTCGTCTACGATGGCAATAGGACTGATCGAGTCGCTCATATATACTCCTTTACTCGCATTTCGTTCTACCGTTTATGCCTTAGTCGAAATGGCTAACTGTCATACGTAAATTAGACGCAAAAACGCGTCATTATTAGTAAAACTGACCATAAAAAGGAATTATAAATAATGTAAAACAGTAGGAAAATGGCGATAGTTTTAAGGTTTAAATAAAGAAGCTATTTTAGCATAAATTTAGGCGCTTAGGGGTATCTGAGTGTCATTAAAATCAAGCAAAAGCGCTAAATATTGACTTATATTTTGATGCGTTTTAGACTCCAAAATTATGCTAGCTTAATCTCACTTTTTATCGCAAGTTTTAGTCCGTATTTAACGGACTCATTTGACACTAAAATAAAAAAAACTGCATCCGATTGGATACAGTTTTTCGTTTGCTTAATATTTATGAGTTTATCGAAGATTAGCTCATTCTAAGCGGCGTTTGAATCACTCTATCATTGTCTTCTTGGTTAGCCGTTTGATTAAAGTTTTGCTCAAAGAACTCGCGCGTCGCTTGAGTACAGGCAGTGCTTGCAAGTGCACCGTGATAGTTTGCCAGTGTCGCCTGGCCTGCAGCTTGCGCTAATAGTATAGGATCAGTTACCCCTGCTGCTCTAGCATTTGCTATAGCCCGATTCTGCACAGCGGTCAAACTTGCGGCAAATCTACTTTGAATATTATCAATAGTATCGGTACTCATCCAAGCATTACTCATAGCACTACCGATTGAAGTGACCGTATTTTGGTCGCGATCATCATCATTGGTCGCATCTACATCCAGAACGGTAATGTTTAAATTAGCAGAGGGCGCAGCGCTTGCTTGTTGCAATATAGCAGACATAGACCCTGTATTTAAATCATAAAATACTGTTGGATCCTGATTGCCCCCACACAGTAATGTTGGCATCTTTGGAATATATCCACGCAAATCATTATCTTTTAACGCTTTACGAAGGTTGTTTTGTGGGTTCGCTGCTGGTAAGGCACCTGTCATTGCGATCAAACTATCAGGATTGGCTAATGCATCAGTAACAAAGGCCGCTCTAAAGTCAGTTTTGATAAGATAGTTGGTATCACTAAATCCTATCGATGCAAAAGGTAGTGGGCTTCTTGGTAGCGCATCAAGTACAGTATTGCCGGTAGGCTTTGCTTCAAATAGCGCAAACTCAGGTAATTTACCAGCATCCACTAACTCATCAAAGGTAAGCAAACTTGGCAACTTAGTATTGGCATATTGGCTGCTAAATATATCTGTAGTATTACGATAAATATCTTTGTATTTTTTCTCTAAACCTGTTGCCAATAATGGCGCAAAGCGCGTAGCGCCGATGTTTACGTTGCCAGAAAAGATAGCATCACCAAACGCTGCTAATGCGTAAGGGCCAGATAATGGTGCGATAGCGGTGACTGTTTCGCCATCTTGCTCTAACGCTCTAGCTGTGGCCATAGCTACGTGACCACCTTGTGAGTACCCACTGATAAACAGCTTACCAGAATCCTCAATACCAGTGTAATTTGCATTATTATTGTCCTGTTCATCATCAATGATATCGCGTGCACTCTCTAATGCATCGATCATATCAGTAGACTGCTGCTCAGCGACCAAATACGGATGATAATCGAGATCTGACTCATCATAACCGGCGTAGTTAGGTGCGACAACGATATACCCTTGAGCAGCAAAGTTTGCCGCGATTAGAGTTGCTTCACCCACCGCTGGGTTTTGTGGATTACCGACTTGAGCAAAATCGTAGTCTTTATCCGTTGTGGTACCATGAGCATAGAGTAAGATAGGACGATCACCTTGACAGTCCGCATTATCACCACTAGGCAACATCAAGGCTGCGGTTGCAGTGGTATCTTCGCCAGCAGCGCCTTCAGTTTTATAAGTGACTTTTTCTATTTTGATGTCACATTTAGCATTAGGTATTGACGGATCATTTGCACTAAATGCGCCATCTATTGTTGCCCGATTAAATTCACTAATAGACTCAACACTAATGTCTGAATTATCGGTTATTCTTTCATTAAAGTCGTTATCATCCCCGCAGCCTACTAGCAGTAAACTACTGGCAACAGCGACCGATAAGATACAACGAGTCATAGTAGGTGTATTAACAGAGGTGGATTTGGGTATAATCATAGGTGCTGTCCTTAGCATGAGTTGGGCAGATAATTGCCTAAAATCCTTGGCAGTAAAAGTGCATCAGCCTATCATTCGATAACGAGCAATTAAAAGCTTAATTATCTATAACTTAGTCAATAGGCGTCATTATTTATACCGTAAAAAAACTTCAAAAGCTACTGGTATAATATCCTTGCCGTTCACTTTTATTTTACTAAATCTTGTAGCGCGAGAAATAGAAGCCACTTCTTGATAGAACAACAAATAAAGACCCAACTATTATGCACAATAAAAGCCAGACGCATCAATATAGCACGAGCCAAACGATAAATTCAGTAGAGCAAGAATCACAAGACAAGCGAGCAGATCGCAGTTTTGATGATATCGCTGATCATTTTGCAAAGAAAGTCTATGGCGGTCTAAAAGGCGATATTAGATTGGCAGTGTTGCGACGCGATATCTTTGAATATGTCAAAAATATGAGCGAGGAGCTTGGGCGACCCTTACGTGTTTTGGATGTAGGCGCAGGACTCGCGCAAATAGCGATCCAGCTGGCAGCTTTGGGTCATACTGTCGTCATCAACGATATCTCTGCCAATATGCTAAATAAGGCCAAAGACAGCATCACCTGTCAGGACACTTTAGATAATATAACGTGGCACGCTTGTCCTTATCAGCAGCTGGAGGACAAACTCGCTGCTGACAAGATAATAGGTGATGAGAATAATGACGCGGATAAATTTGATTTCATTCTGTGTCATGCGCTGCTTGAATGGCTAGCGGATCCTCGCGAGATTATGGATTTTTTTGATCGTCAGCTGACAAGTAATGGCGCGCTATCTTTATGCTTTTATAATCCCGCCAGTTTCGTTTATCGCAACCTGATAATGGGTAATTTTAATTTGTTAGATAGCTTACTAGAGGATGACGGCTACAAAGCGGACAACAAAAAAAGCCTGACGCCCAATCATCCCGTTGCCAAGGTAGAGGTGGAATCGTGGCTACAACAGCATGACTATCAAATAGTGTTAGAGAGTGGCTTGCGCGTGTTTCATGATTATGCTCCGCTCAAACGCGGCGGGCATAATAACCCTGAAGATGTGATACGAATGGAGCTACGCTACTCAAATCAAGAGCCCTATAAGCGTATGGGGCGTTACTTGCATATCTTGGCGCGTCGCTATTATTGACAGTTTATTATTAAAGTCAAAGCGCTGAGTTAACTATTTACTCGGTCATATTCTGACCACGTCGTGGCATTGATCTCTTTTTCATCAAATACCACGACATGCTCAAGTATCGGCAAAATACCGATGTGCGAGCCAATCTCGTGATTGTGATGACTGGGTACTAAAGACAAAATCGTCTGACCGTCATCGAGTTGCAAGCGGTAGAGATAGTTGGCACCGCGAAACACCCGCCCTACAACGAGTGCGGTCTGTGTACTCTCGTCATCATGAATGATATCGTCAGGTCGCACCAGTACTTTGATGGGCGTACCGTTAGGATAGTCATACTCACAATATGTTGATTGTCCCGTCTCATCATAGACCTCCATGCGCCGATAAATATCACCAAGCGCCGTCTCGACGTGCCCTTCTTTAATGATGCCATCTATCATCGCCCCTTCTCCAACGAACTCTGCGACAAAAGGACTGATTGGCTCATGATAAAGCTCGCTTGGCGTTGCCCACTGGACAAGCTTGCCGCGATGCATAACGCCAACTTTATCTGCGATGGCAAAGGCTTCATTTTGATCATGAGTGACTAGTATCGCAGTAGTATTGGTACGCTTTAAGATATCGCGCACACTCATCGCTAGCGACTCACGCAGCATAACATCTAGGTTTGAGAATGGCTCATCGAGCAGTAGCAGTTTAGGTTTAGGCGCCAAAGCCCGCGCTAGTGCTACGCGTTGCTGCTGACCACCAGAGAGCTCATTGGGACGTTTATCTGCATGTTCGCTCAGCTCAACGAGTTTGAGCATCTCATTTACTCGCGCGCGTCTATCGGCAGATGACCACTTATTGAGACCAAAAGCGATGTTTTTGGCGACGCTCAAGTGTCCAAACAGCGCATAGTCCTGAAACACCATACCCATACCGCGTTTGGCGGGTGCGACTGCGAAGGAAGTGCGAGCGGTTTTTTTAGTCAAACGCTTACCGTTTAGGCTGATAATGCCCTCACGAGTCGGCTCTAAACCTGCGATTGCCCGTAGTGCGGTAGTCTTGCCGCAGCCACTATAACCCAAAAAACAGCCTATCTCGCCTTGTTGCAACTCAAGTGACAAGGATTTGACGACCACAAAATCATCATAGCCTACGACCAAGTCTTGCACTTGCAAATATGCCTCGCCATTAGCTGTGCTATTAGTATGCGGTTGGTCGTAACTTGAGTCGGTAGGCATAGATGGCACCAGTCGCTATTAATAAATAAGAGTAATTAGTAAATATTTATATTGAAGCTAAATACTAGCCTTGTTTTTCGCTTTGTCTTAGCAGTATCCAAACGGGAATAAGACCTACGAGCACTATGAGTAAACTAGGTAGCGCTGCTCGCGCCCACATGCCTTCACTGGTCATTTCAAACACGCGCACCGCTAGGGTATCCCAGCCTTGCCGGCGTGTCATAAGCGTGATCGGCATCTCTTTCATCACTTCAACGAAACCCATAAGCAGCGCAGTAAGCACGCCAGGACTGAGCACTGGTAGTACTACACGTTGCCAGCGCTGTAATGGACTGTCGCTAAGTAGTTTAGCGGCCGCTTCTTGATTGATAGTCAAGCGCTGAAGTTGTCGATCTATAGGCTGAAAACTAACGGTCAAAAACCGCGTTGATAGCGCTAGCAGCATGACAATCACGCTACCTGAGAGAAACTGTTTTGAGGTAATGCCAAAGGCAATGAGTTGATTATCAAGCCATGCAATAGGAATAAATACCCCAACCGCCAGCACCGTACCTGGGACGACGTAGCCTAGGTTAGCTAACGTGGTCAAAAGCTTGGTGGTTTTGTCTGGATACTGACGTTTTATCCAAGCGATAATGATAGCAAAAAACGCGATGAGCAAGGTGGTCATACTAGCAATCATCAAGCTATTGGTCACAAAATCGATGTAACGCGCATCAAAATCTTCTTGATAATTCATCGCAGTCCAATAAATCAGCTGCAAAAACGGTATCAAAAACGCAACCAAAAAAACGGTCGTACAAAACAGCGTCATCGCCAGTTTGCTTGCGCTACTGCTGTCAAAACGTCGGTTGCTACCTTGCGTCACTACGTTGCTGCGCCGCGCTTGCCAATATTGCTCAAAGAGCACGACGATAAACACCACGCCTATTAATAACGCGGCAAGTTGGGCGGCGGTCGTTAAACTAAAAAATCCAAACCATGCTTTATAAATAGCAGTGGTAAAGGTATCGACATTGAATACCGATACCGCGCCAAAGTCCGCCAAGGTCTCCATACAAGCAAGTAGCAACCCACCAATGATCCACGGCAGCGCTTGCGGTAATGCTAATTTAAAGAACACCCGACTGCGGCTAAATCCTAGCATTTGCCCCGCTTCGATCGCACGGCGTCCTTGCGATAAAAACGCTTGACGCGCCAGCAGATAGACATAAGGATAAAAGGCCAACGACAGTATCAGTCCTGCGCCCCACACGTTGCGCACTGATGGTATAGCAGTCGTCAATCCAGCATCACGCAAAAAAGTCTGCAAGGGCCCGCTAAAGTCAACGATACCTACGGTGACGAACGCCAAGACATAAGCGGGTATCGCAAGCGGTAGCATGAGCGCCCACGTAAAAAAGCGCTGCCCTGGGAAGCGGTACATACTGGTAAACCAAGCCAATATCGTCCCGATGCTGCCAGAGAATACCGTGACCATAACCAGTAAGATAGCGGTATTTTTAAGCACTTGTGGCAATACGTAATCTGCCATGTGCGTCCAGATATCAGCGACCGGCTGTGTCCATGACAGTAGCACAATCAAAATCGGCACCAGCATAAACAATGAAATCAGCCCTAAGACTGATTTCGATAAAATGCGCTGCACAACCGTATAGTCACGGCTGCTGGCGCGCTTTTGGCGGATATCTAACTTATTAATAGTATTACCTTGCAAGACGTTTTCGGTATATTCCTCATCTATCTCTATTGTATATAAATAAAGCTAGATGAGAGTGCTTTTATTACCGATAATCCCTATTTGCTTTTATTTTTTACTGTTATTTATAGCCCGCTTTATCCATCATTTGGATAGCCCCAGTTTGTAGCTCACCAAATTTCTGTACATTGATATCGTCTTGTTTAAACGTGCCCCAAGATCTGAGCATATCCGACTCATCAACGCCTGCTTTGACAGGATATTCTTTATCAGCACTGGCATAGATACCCTGTGCTTCATCAGATGACAACCATTCCATCAGTTTCAGCGCGCCATCTGGATTGTCTGAGCCTGCGACCACGCCTGCGCCAGAGATATTCACATGAGTACCCGTTCCACCTTGATTGGCCCAGAATATATTAACAGGGAAATCAGGCTTTTCATCGAGCAGACGACCATAGTAGTAGCTGTTTGCGATACCGACTTCACACTGACCAGCAGCGATTGCCTCAAGCAAGCTGGTATCATCGCTAAAGACATCCGTTGCAAGGTTATCCACCCAGCCGCGGATGACCGCTTCAGTTTGCTCTTCACCTAAGTGCTCTATCATGCTGGCGACTAGGGACTGGTTATAAACCTTTTTAGAGGTGCGCAGACATAATTTACCTTTCCATTTTGGATCGGCCAGGTCAGCATAGGTAGACAACTCTTCGGCATCAATTTTGCTTGGATCGTAGAATATAGTACGCGCGCGTAATGATAAACCCGTCCACTGACCTTTTGGATCACGGTATTTGGCAGGAACGTTTGCAGTTAGCACCTCTGATGCGACAGGTTGCAAGAGACCTTGCTGTCCTGCCTGCCATAAGTTACCCGCATCGACAGTCAATAGCATATCGGCTGGCGTGTTGTCACCTTCAGCTTGCAGGCGCGCCATAAGCGGACCGTCTTTGTCAGTGACTAGCTCAACCTCGATACCTGTCTCTTGGGTATAGCGATCTAAAAGGGGTTTTATCAGCTGCTCGTTACGAGATGAGTAAACAGTTACCGTAGGCTCATTGCTGTTAGTCGCTACGGTTTCAGTAGCCTCAGTTTCAGTAGCTGGCGTCTCGCTATCAACACTCGTTTCAGGAGTAGAGGCATTATTACAACCCGCTAATCCTAACATTGCCCCAAATACAGCAACAGATAAAATTTTGGTCGAGGGCAAGCTGATGCTCGTAGCGCTAATTGACATGGTTATCTCCGCAGTAATGCTCGTCGTTATAGAGGCTTTTGATAGAAGCTGCTATCTATAGAATGCAATAAATAAATAAATAAAAAATCAGACCCAAAAGTCCGAAAACAACATACTAATCTAAATGAGATTAATTATCAATACATTTATTTAGCACAATCTGCTATCTATAGTTTACGTGTTTTACTGATATATAAGGTAGGCTTTTAACTGAGTTTACGGATAGTTTTAACTTAGTAACCACTGCCCCAAGATCACATTGACCGCCGCTTCAGTACGCAGTATCCGTGACCCCATGCTAACCGCTTGACAGCCTTGTTTGGCAAGCAGGTCAATCTCATAATCAATCCAACCGCCCTCGCTACCGATACAGACGACAGAAGGTAGTAGCTGTAAATTTGTCTCATTACACAGCGTTTGCATATATTGCGTCAATGACACCTCGCTATAAGGATGCGCGACGATAGCGCCTGTAGTGATTAAGTCTGCAAGTTTGTCCTCGACAAAAGGTTTAAAGCGTTTTTCTAGCGTGATACTAGGCGCGGTGGTGTCAACGCCTTGTTGTAAGCCCTCTAGTACAAACTCATCGAGACGATTAAGCATTGGACTTTGCCAATAGCTCTTTTGCGTACGATAGCTGTTAACCAATATGATGTCGCGAACGCCTAAGGCGGTCATATCCATTATTAAACGGCGCAGCACTTTTGGACGTGGCAAGGCTAAAACCACGCTAACATTGAGCTTAGGTGGCGGCTCAACGGTCAAGGTAACATCAAAAAGACTAATCTGAAGCGGCGTTATGTGTTCAATAATAGCGCTACCAATATTACCGCCAAGTTGCCCTATTTTTAGGCTATCCCCTACTTTTAGCCCAAGCACTTTGTCAATATGTTCAATCTGCTTAGCATCATCAATGACTGCAGTCGGCAAAGTGATATTGGCTGCGGGTAATAAAATACAGTTCATGTAAAATGCCGTTTTCAGTAAATTGATTTATAAGCTTTCAAGGATATAAGGCTTATAAGCATAAAGGCTTTTAAGGATAAAGATAATTTAAGCCTTTATCGCTGAATACTCTTCTATAACTTCTTCAATCATAGACAGTTGCCGCGTCAAGACAGACTGCTGCTCTAATGTCATTGTTTTGCCTGCTTTACCTGCCGTAAGTGCCAGTTCTGTCTCACTAAGCCATAGCTTTAGTTGCTCATAAATCAGCGTGTCGTCAGTCGTTTGATCATCCAAAGCCTCTCGATCCTGCTTATGGATAGCTTGATAATAAGGATTATAGGGTTGATACAGCGCGCCGGCGCTCGCCAATTTATCGACCACACTCTGACACGATTGTGTATAGCGCCCTATCAGTACTGGTGTCCCAACGCTAGCAGGCTCTACTGGATTGTGCCCACCGATATCGACCAAAGAGCCACCGACTAGTGCTACGTCAGCGAGCTTATACCAGTGCATGAGCTCGCCCATACTATCAGCCAAATATACTTGGGTCTGATCAGTTATTTGCTCATCAAGACTACGCCGTGCCATTGTCAGTCCTGACGCTTTAATAAGCGTTGCCACCTCATCAAAGCGCTCAGGATGCCTAGGGACGATGATAAGTAAAACCTTATGAAGCGCTGATTCTGCTAGCAATCGTGTATGCAACGTCAAAGCTGCTGCTTCCTCACCACTATGGGTACTCGCCGCTACCCAAATGGGACGCGCTAATGCGTCTCGTTCTGTGTTAGCAGCAGATGTAACGTTGGACTCTTTTTTTAAGGCCTTGTTTTTTGTCTTATCCTCAATCTCAACTGTCGCTTGAGGATTTTTTGCTGTGATCTGCGGGGTATTTATGACCCATTTGAGCGAGCCTGCCACCCGAATCTGCGCGCTTTGCGCACCTAACTGACGAAAGCGTTTGGCCGACTCATCATCTTGCGCGATGATCAGCGTCAAATTCTCCATCATGCTCGTGCTGACCGCTTCTATCTTTTGATAGCGCTTAAAAGAGGACGCAGACAGACGACCATTCACTAAGATGCTAGGTATTTTGTGCTCAGATAGTTTGCTCAATATATTAGCCCACAGCTCAGTTTCGACAAACAGTGCAGCAATAGGCTCTACATGCGCCAAAAACGTCTCGACCACCGCAGGCGTGTCTACGGGAACATAGCTGTGGCTCAGCCTGCCTGATGCGATATCATTAGCAAAACGGCTAGCACCGCGTGCAAATCCTGTCTGCGTGGTATTGGTCAGCCAGATCTGGTAGCCCTTTGCGAGTAAGGCATCGAGCAGTGGCGCGATGGTATTAGTCTCACCTAAAGATACGGCATGACACCAAATAACGGATTGAGGGTTAGTTATCATACGGCTGTTTTTAACAAGACTGGTTTGATCAGAACAATTTTGATCATTAGCTTGGGATACTGGAGGCGGCGGATAATGCTTGCCAAAACGCTGCGCTACTTCTTGCTGATAGTTGTCGTTCTTGTGCGAGCGTCGCCAGACTTGTATACGGTACAGAGGCTTTAATAAGCTAATAACCAATCGATAATAAAAAGGCGGCTGATGCGTGGCCTGCACGGTTGATAGTACTGGACTTACTGGGTCTGATGGCGACATATGAGAGGATGGCATAAAATAGCCCAGTTAAAGGTAGAATAAAGAAGAGTTTGACAAGCGCGCTTATTTTAATGCAATTTTATGACAAGTGGTAGCAACTCTTATGAGCGCTTTGTCTTAGACAAAAATAATTAATAATAGTGCGACAATGATGATAGCGCCGATTAGTACCTGATAACGCTTGATACTGTGTTGTTCTTGTTTTTGTGTGGTTATGAGCATTTGGGCTTGTTGCCACTGCGCAACCACACTTGCCGCTTCACTATGACCATTATCCGCCGCTTGCTCTAGCCAATACTTACCCTTGTCGACGTCCTGCGCAACCCCAACTCCTTGATAATACAGTTTGCTCAGTAGACGCTGAGCACGGCTGTCATCTTGGTTCGCCGCTTGCTCGATTAAACGCACTCCTGATGTCATGCCTGTCTCTTTATCTGTGGACACACCCTCACCGAGTAGCTCATACATAGCCAGTCGTAGCATCGCGGCACTATTGCCAGCATTGGCTGAAGAGTGCAAAACAGACACCGCTTTTTGGCGGGCTAATTGATGCGCCTTTGAGAACTGAACCTCGTGACGCGGTTTATTTTGCTTAGCAATATGCTGCTCAAATTGATCGAGTACCCGACGCGCGCGATTGTAATCGTCCGTACCTGCGGTCTGTATGACCTCAATCTCATCTAACTCTTTTAATAATTGAGTAAACCTCTCAGGGGTGACGATTACTTTGGGCTCTTGCAGTTTTTGTATGGTTGGTTCTAGATTTGTCTCAACAGGCGCTATATTAGGTTGAGAAGGTGTCGATTGCGATGGTAAGACGTTCTCTTTAGACAATTTGTTATTCAACGCCTGAGTATCAGTTGCAATTACAGATGATTTCTCTGGATGCTGGGAAGATAGATTCTGCGCATCTACTGGTTCTGATTCTAGTTCTGGGTTTTGATTAGCGCTTAAAGCATTGACGTTATTGATATCTGACTTGATACTTTTAACTGGCTTACTTTTAACTGGCTTACCACTAACTGACTCACTAGGTATTTGCGCATCTTTTGTGGAAGATTGAGTGCTAAGATTTTGATCAAGTGTATTTTTAGCTAAATACGTACTATCTAAATGTATATTGGGAGGCAAACGCATTTTAACCGCTTGATACAATCCGCTTGCGACTTGACCACCTTGTACCGCTATAAAGGGGCGATCGATATGACCGAACAATCGCAGTCCTATAGGCTCTAATGGAAAAAATAAATCATCACCGCTTTTATCATTTTGACGATACACAACTGCCATATGCTGATAAAAATCATCCGCTGTTAATACAAGATTAGGATAACGTTTTTGCAATTCAAATTGACCATACCAATGCGCGATGTGTTGCCACTTTGACGCCAGTACGCGCCCAGCATAGAATCCCAAAAATATCAGTAAGTTACGATAGGGCTCCTCTGATAATATCTTTTTCTCATTCCAACGATCCGCTTTGATCAGTTCGCGCCGTATTTGTGATAACAAAGTATCGATACGCTGCAAACTAGCTAAAGACTCATCTAAACTGCACTCTCTTAATAGGGCCTCATAAGCTAAGCCGCCTGCAATAGGACGCTTAGCTAAAAAGTCTTGCCAATATCCTATGGCAATATAATCTAAAGGCGTCAAAGGCGAGTCAGACATCTGGCAGGTACTTCCTTAAAAGTATTTATACATGAATAAAAAATAATCTACCTTAGCGTAAAATTCAACGCACTACAATAAAGGGCTAAACAGCCGCACAACATTATCAAATAGACGCGCGTAGCTTGAGCGCTGTTGCCACTCAGTCAATGACAACAAGCGACAATTTTGTAGATAAGTCGCTTGCGCATCTGCAATTTGTGCCACCATCTGCGGCGTATAAATCGCCAAGCTGACCTCCATATTTAAATAGAAACTGCGCATATCGATATTTACCGTACCAAATAGACAATAGTCATCATCGATAACGACTGTTTTGGCATGCAACAAGCCACCTTTGAACAGTGCAATATTGACGCCAGCCTCAAGTAGCTCTTGATAATAGGCTTGTGAAGCATGTTGCACCAAGAACGAATCCACTTTTTTAGGAATAATAAGGGTCACTTCTACCCCGCGTTTAGCAGCTGTCGCAAGCGCGCCTGATAATGCTTCGTCAGGAACAAAATACGGCGTCGTTATCTGAATACGCTTATTAGCGCGGTGAATGACAGTGACGAGCGTGTTGTAAATGACATGCGCAGTCACCTGCGGAGCAGAAGGTATTAGCTGCGCAATGACCTCGTCTACAACAGGCATTTGCGGGATGACAATAGACGTCGACCCTGTATCAGGCGGCTCTATAAGATCGAGATTTGCACCTAGGACTTTTATACGGCTATTAATATCATTGATAGTCGGCGACATGACGTATAACTTACGCGTGTAGTTATTTACCCGCTGATCGAGCACATCTAGATTGTAGTTGTTTTCAGCGCCGATATCTGTGACGACCACTTTTGCTATAGCGGTTGCAATGTTGACTGGCCGCTCGCTGACAATGCGCATCATCATATCGATCCACTGCCCGACTCCTTTGTCTTGCTTAAAAAATGCGGGATCAACTAGATTAAAACTACCTATATAGCCAATGTACTCATCAATGGCGACCATCTTGCGATGATTACGTAAATCAGAGCGTACAAATAAAGTTTTGAATAGCCCTACCGGTAGCGATTGATGAACAAATACACCCGCTTGCTCAAGCAGTTTGTGCTCGGTACTGTTAAAGAATCTAAAACTGCCGACGCTATCGGCTAATATATGGCACTCAACTCCGCGCTTAGCTGCTGAGACTAGCGCCTGTATAATATCTAATACTTGACCCTTGGGATAAATGATATAAAACTCTAGCAATATCGTACGCTGAGCGTTCTCAATATCGGTAATCAAACGCCCAAAAATGTGATGGGGTGTGGTGAGCAGTTGCATTTGGTGATGCGCAAACACACCAAATCCCGTCCAGCGTGTGCCAATTTGACTGACGCCGCGGTAGTGATCAGGCAACAGGTCTTGACCTTGATCAAAGATCAAACGCTCACGCTTAGCCATGTCATTCATCAGCCCGCGTGCCTGCTCCAAACGCTGACGATAGCGACGCCCAATCATGGGCTCACCGAGCAAAACATAAGCAATAAATCCAACTACAGGCAAAGTATACAGCACAGCGATCCACGCAATCGACACGCCAATATTGCGCTGTACCGATACAATGCGCAAAGTCATCACTATCATAAGGATAACGTGTAGTAATAGCCCAAATCCTGCAAAATCACCCCAAGACCAAGTGGCAAAATGCTGCTCTACATCCCAAGCGTCTATACTTACCTCCATTGATCAAATGAGAGCCTGCATTAATACATAACCGCAGCTACTCAAAACATTCAGCCTGCGACATTATAGTCGTATTTGCGTGCATCATAAAAGGACTACTCCTTGTGTCCTTTTTATATCTATAACAAACATTTTATAAATTGCGCAAAATAATATTTGACAGGCTTTGTTAAGTCTATATAATACACACCCACAGCAAGGGGCTTTGATAGTCTTTATGTTGTGGGAAGTTTTTCAAAGGGTGACAACTTTGGATGGTAAGACTTTCGGAAATTCTACAACCTAGTATAGGTATAGGATTTCTAGAAAATTCCCTTTAAGGAATTTTCTCTTGCGAAGTTAAAAAAGCAGCGCTTTTTTTATACGCTTCTCAGGGTGATTAGCTCAGTTGGTAGAGCGTCTGCCTTACACGCAGAATGTCGGCGGTTC